>CAYFJA010000019.1:0-7959 GCA_964343315.1 uncultured Nitrososphaerales archaeon | reverse complement strand
TTAGTGATGTTTAAAAAACACCTCTACCTTAATATTATGTTGACAAAAGATGATACTCGGAAGGGAAAGAATACTTGAGCTGATAAGGAACAAGGAGGTCATCGTCGATCCATTTGACGAAAATAACGTGGGGGCGGCCTCCATAGACTTAACGTTGGGAAACGTCTTCAGGACCTTCAAGAAATCCATGAAGGTCGTAGACATAAGGGAGGACACAGACTACAAGGAAATAACTAACTTGGTTACCCTCAACGACGGCTACATGCTCCTCACCCCGGGTGAGCTTGTGCACGGAATAACGAGAGAAAGGGTAAAGTTGCCGCCATACATTTCAGGAAGGATAGAGGGGAGGTCAAGGTTTGCCAGGCTGGGGCTATTGGTGCACATCAGCTCCGGCTTCGTAGCGCCCGGCTCTGACGGCAAGATAGTGCTTGAGATTGCGAACCTTTCCCCAAGCCCTATAGCCATTTACCCAGGTACAAGGATATGTCAATTAATACTTGAAGAAGTTAACCCGCCGTCAGAGTATAAAGGGAGGTTTAAGGGGCAGGAGTTGCCTTAAACAAGGACGCATAAAGGCATAAACCTGGTGTAAGGGATGAAATACGACCTAGTGGTAGTTGGGGCCGGGATACTTGGCTCTTCGATAAGCTACTTTGCGACAGAGAACGGGCTTAAGGTCGCTTTAGTGGAAAGGGAAAACGAGCCGGGCCTTCACTCAACCTTCAGAAACACCGGAGTTATTCACAGGCCTTTCTACTTAAACCCTTTAAAAAGAAAAGCCTCAGCCTTAGCCGCTTCAAGGTCTTATGAGTTCTTCAAAAAGTTCGCTGAAGAGCGCTCGCTCTTTTGGAACCCTGTTGGGACCCTTGAGGTAGCTTTAGACGAAAAGGGTGAGGAGGCCGTTGAGAGCTACAAGGCTTGGGCCGTTGAAAACGGGATGGAGGAAAGCGAATTTGAGGTTTTGGACAGAAACGAAATAAAAAAGATTGAGCCAAACGTAAAAGCTCCCAAAGGCTTCTGGAGCAAGACGGACGCCGTTGTCAACTTTAAGCAGTTTTCAGATGCCTTTGTTCTTCATTCAAAATCAAAGGGGGCAGACCTCTACCTTGGATGCTCCGCAAAAAGAATAGAAGCCGAAGGGAAAGTATATTGCATCTCTGGAGAGAAGGAGATCGAGCTCGAAGGAAAAGCGGTGGTATCAGCAGCTGGGGCTGAGAGCTTCAGGTTCGCTCAGCTGAACGGCCTCGAAGGATACGCGCAGCTTCACTTCAGGGGAGACTACTGGAGGCTTTCGGAAGAAAAGGGCTCGCTTTTTAGGAGGAACATCTACACAGTCCCCAGGTTCACAAACTTCCCTTTTCTTGACCCTCACATAGTAAAAAGGCATACTGGAGGGACTGAAGTAGGACCTAACGCCTTCTTAGTTCCCGGGCCCTACGACTACGAGGGTTTCATATCAAAGATAGTTAAAAACCTAAAAGGAACAGGCGAGGGACCTTTGGGTTTAAAGCTTAGGCTCGTGCTTAATGGGGAGCTGATTAAGCTGATAGTTTCTGATTGGAGCGTCTCTCTTTTTAAGTCAAGCCTGATAAGAAGGTTGTCCAAGTTCGTCGAAGGCATAAAAAGCTCAGATGTAATTGGAAGGGGAATCTCAGGGATCAGGCACAACCTTATTAGCAAAGAAGGCTTCGTGCAGGAGCCTTTGTTTTATATAAAGGATAGGGTTCTTTTCGTTCTTAACTATAACTCGCCAGGGGCAACAGGTAGCCCCTGGTACGCTTCGGTCATATTGGCTGTTTTATCTAAAAAGTTTGGTTTGAAGGCTGAAGAAAAACTTTTGTTAAAAGATTCTTCTGAAGCAAACCTAATAAAAACTATAGAAAAATAAAGTTAACTTTAACTTTTGTTTTCTTCAGCGCTCTTTCCGCCTGAAAATATCAGCCTTGTGTCGTCCGCTATGTACCCCTTTATCAGGCCTCCCTTCAGCATTGGCTGGTACTTTGGTATAACCCAGAACTTCATGAGAATTAAATATATTATTCCAGCTATTAGTATGGCTGAGATCCAAGCGTTCTGGAAGACCCATGACTGGTACGGATATAGCTGCGAGGCTGAAACTGGAAGGTATGAGTTTGGCGGGAAGACTAAGATCATTGAGATTACAAATGCTATAACAGCTGCCGGGTTTATGCCCTTCCAGTACCTAAACCTTCCGTAGGTAAGGTAGTTGTCTGGCAGCTCAAACTTAAACCTCCTGATGATAGCGTAGTCAAATATTATAATTCCCTCAACGCCGCCTAAAAGCGCACCGTAAGTAAGAAGCCAGCTTTCTACGTAGCTGAACGCGCTGAAGTAGTAAGTCCAAGACTGGAGAAGCGCAGCTATTATTATCACGATTATGACTCCCCTGAACCAGCTAATCTTCTTTGGGTATAGGTTAGCGAAGTCATAAGCCGGTCCAACGGTGTCCGCGTATATGTTTACAACTATGACGCCTAGCATGAGAAGGAACAAGCCTATGTAAGCGAGGGCTGGGTTTGTTACAGCCAAAGCGGTGAGAACTATCGGGTCCCAGATGGGTATCTTAAAGACGGTTATAGAAGCGCCTGTTGTGACAAGGCCGAAAGCCCCGATGGCTGTCATCAGAAGGGGCATGGGAATTTGCCCTAGGGTTTGGGCAAACTGGGACTTGGCGAACCTGCTGTAGTCTGGCATGCTCAAGGCCATCGTTGCCCAGAACGCAACGTTTGCGTTTATCAAGCCTATTAAGGCAAACCAGAAGGCTGAGCCGCTGACGGTTGTCGGAATGCTGAGTATGCTCGTCCACTTCCAGTTAGCTTCGCTCATCACGTAGAAGAACGCTATGAAGAATCCAACAAAAGCTATGAACGGAACGGTCCAGCTTACTATCTGAAGAACCCTCTGTCCCGTCTTTGGGGGAGAGAAGTAGAGCAAGATTACCCTTGCAATAATGGTTATAATGAAAACGGTCCAGAAGAGCATTGGGTTTATCGTGGAGACAAGGAACGGAAGGAGGGCAGGGTACTGCTGAGCCAAAAAGAGAAGCTTAGCGACCTGGTGCGTAGCTATTATGTACATTGCCCCAAAGGATTCAGCTATTATCCAGGTGTCTATGCCCCACCAGCCAGCCCCTATTATACCTCTGATTATGTTAGGAATCCAAGCTCCGTAGACGCCCCACCTAGATCTAGTTATTACTGTTTCAGGAATCCCGAACCTTGCTCCCCCGTGGCTTATTATTATGATTGGAATCAAGACTATCAGGTTCCCTAAGAGGACGGCCATGAGGCCCCAGAACCAGTTAAGCCCAAAAGAATAAGCTATTGAAACCAAAGCCCAGCTCTCGACCTCCATTGACATCCCGAACCAGATAGCAAAGTAAGTTAAGGTTCCCCAATTCCTGTACTTAACTGGGGTTGGGTGGAAGTCCTCGTTCCAAAGGTAGCTTTCTTCAGGGAAGCCCCTTGTTAGCTCAACGTATCCTTTATCTGGATAAAACTTAGTTACAGAAACCCTGTCAAGCTCTTGGGCAAGCTTCTTTTTGTCCTCTGACATTATAAAAGATACTGAGAATGTTGTATAAATACTTTTTTATTTAGAAAGCTTATTAAATCGTTTTTATGATTTTTAAATCGTTGATAAAGCACAAGAGGGTTTACGAAAATAAGGAAGAAAGCGACGGAAAATGGGTTCTTGTTGAAAGGCTCTGGCCTCGAGGAATAAAGAAAGAAAAAATAGACATTTGGATAAAAGAAGTTGCCCCAAGCGAGGAGCTTAGGAGATGGTACTCTCACGACGAAAGCAAGTTTGATGAGTTTAAAGCCAGATACTTGGAAGAACTTAAGAAAAACAAAGCTGTGAGCGAGCTTTTAGACCTTATCAAGAAGGAGAACGTAACTTTGGTCTACGCAACAAAGGACTTTGAGAAAAGCGGAGCAAAGGTTCTTATAGAGTATTTAGAAGAAATGCTGTCTAAAGGCTAGACCGACCTTCTGCTTCTTTTAAAAGCTTCTCTAAAAAGGTGTCCCTTACAGGCCTGTAGACCCTTTCAAAGAAGAGCCTTTGGTCTTCTAAGTACTCTTTGGGGAACTTGCTCAGGTATTCTAACGCTTTTCTCCAAGCCTCTTCGTAAGGGACAACTGAGTTTATCTTTTTTGCGATTTCTCTGTCATAATCAGAAGGAGTTTGAACCTTGTCGCCGATGATGAACAGCCCCGTCTTCTCGTCCAATGGAGCTTCTTCGTTCCCTACCTTCTCAAACTTCTGGATTTTTTCTTCTTTTTGATAAGCTTCAAGGGTGACCTTTCTTTGCTTCGGAGCCTTAGAAGGGCCGTAATGTTTGGCCCAGGCGTAAAAAATAGCCCTGTTAAGCCCAAACGACTTTGCCTTATCTAAATCCCCTTTCAGCAGATAATATCGGGCTGCCTGCAGCAAGCCCATTATCTGGAACCTTCCAACTCCAGATCCTTTTCTTTCAGCAGCTTCTTGAGGGCTTGTGGCTAGAGGCCCCTCGGGCTTGAACAGGACAGCCTTTTCTGCTAGTTCGTCCGCCTCACCTACTATATATTCCCTCCAGGAGCTGTCGTGCTTAAAGCTCTTCGGGTTTGCCCAAGAGAGGTCGAAGGAGCTTAAGCTGTCCGGCTTGAAGACAACGCAAGAAAGGTCGAGGGCCCTGTGCAAAGATAAAGGAGCCGTGAAGACCCTCTGTATGTCCATTTTGTTTTCGACCTTTAAGGGCCTTTCTTTTCCTCTTGCCTGCGAAGATAATGAGCTTATGGTGCCTCTTACCTCGTTCATCACAAAATCAACGACGCTCTTAGCGACGTTTAGCGGCCCGTACTTTTTCAATATTTCCGGCGAAAAAGAATTTTCGTTAATGTGGACGTGAATCCCTCTTCCTGACCACTTTAGGTAGACAGACTTAACTATCTTGTTTTTCTCAAGGACGTCAACGATGGCACCGGCAGCCTTCTTTATCAGCTCAAAGTCCTCGAGGGAGCCGTCTATATCAAAGGTTGGCGTTGTCCTCAAAATGTACTGCGGGCTGCTTATGCTGAACCTATTTATTTCGCTGTAAACGTTCGCAGTAGCGTAGATGGTCCTAAACTTGAAGTGCGCAAAATTCTCAAACAGCTGATGATAATCGCTTTCGCTTTCTATCTTCAGAGGGTTTCCCTTGTCGTACCTCAAGAAAAGCCTTCCCTGCTGGCTTGGAGCCTCAAGGGCAACCCACCTGTTCTTAGAATAATCTATTATTTCTCTCTTAACTTCTTCCCTCATATAATAGCTTTTGATTTCTTCCCACTCCACAGCCATGAATTGGCTCTTTGATTAGATAAAGCGCAACCGCAAAATTCTTTAACAACGTTAACCAAAACTTTTAATTAAAAAACTTCTTCAGATAAACAAATATATTTTAAATCTGATAAAACTAAACATGAAAGTTAAAATAGTTAAAACTGAAGAAGCTGTTGGGAAGAAGCTCGCCTACGACACAACTCTGGTTACCAAGGAAAAGGCTCAGGTTCTCTTCCCAAAAGGGACTGTCATAACAGAGGATAAGGTCAGCTCCTTGAAGGATTCTGGGGTTTACTACGTTTACGTTGAAGAAGAAGGGGAAGAAAACCTAGCCTATGAATGGGAGATAAGCGAGCAGGTTTGTAAGAAGGTTGCAGACGACGAAACATTAACCTGCGTTCCCGGAAAGCAGGGGGCGGCTTTAATATACTCAAAGGTTCCTGGGGTCTTATCGATAAACAAGGAAGAGCTAATAAAGGTCAACAAAAGCGGCATAGCTTTGCTGATAACAAAGCCCCTTTGGACTGCTTTTGGACAGAACGAGCTAGTGGCTGTTGTAGACTCCCTTCCCCTTTACGTAGGAAGAAGCGAGCTTTATAAAAAGCTGGATGAATTTAACAAAGCAATAAGCCTGCAGAAATTTACGAGAACAAAAGTTGGTTTAGTCATAACCGGAACAGAGATCTACGAGGGAAGAAAGCAGGACCTTTACACCGACATAGTAAAAATGAAGGCTAACAAGTACGGCTGGGAACTAACCTGCAGGAGCCTCGCGCCAGACGACGAAGATAAGATAGCTGAAGCGATAAACGAATGCTTGCAAAAGTCTGAAGCTTTGATAGTTACCGGGGGAATGTCTGTTGACGCAACGGACAGAACCCCGCTGGCTATATCTAGATCTGGAGCTAAGATAATTGCTTACGGCATACCGATCAAGCCGACCACTATGTCTCTAGTTGCCTTCAAAGACGACAAAATAATATTTGGGATTTCTGCAGGCGGCATACATTACCGGGAGCTCAACTCAATAGACGTAGTTTTTGCTAGGCTCATGGCAGGATGGAAGCCAAATGAGAATGAAATAGCGGAACTTGGAGCAGGAGGACTTTTGCCGAACTTTGAGCCGGGGTCTAAGCTTCATTGATTTATTCCTGAATAATCTTGATCTTCCCGTACCTTCCGACGTTCAGCCTCTTTTCGCCCCTATAAGTGCTGACGTACCCGTTTACTATTTCAACGTAATCTCCTTCGTTCACCATATCTATTTGTTCGTTCCAAAGGTTCAAAATTATGCTTCCGCTTTCGTCTTCAATCACAGCTTCAGCAACCCTTGCTTCCCCGCGAGATGTGTTTACGTTCTTGGATTTTGAAATGCTCTTAACCTTTCCCGTCACGTTTATGTTTCTGTCATTTTCTTTTATCTCAGATATCTTCAACGCTCTATTATGGTTTTGACTTATATAAAAACCCTTCCAACCTAAAATGAGCTTTAAAGCTCAGAAAGATTTATAATTTAAATTAAGTTATGATAGATGAGCCCTGGTAGTATAGAGGCCTAGTATGCGGCGCTGTCACCGCCGTGACCCGGGTTCGAATCCCGGCCAGGGCGTGCTTTTAAAATAACATTAATTAAATTTTTATTAACAATTTATATCAATAAGAACGTTATTCGTAAATCAAAGCTTCTATGGGAGCTTCTTTTGCAACTTCAAGAATTTGCAGAGACTCATACCTTTCTAACCCTTCGGTGGATGTTATTTCTTTAATCTGCTTCATCATTTCTTGAAGGTCTCTGGCGACGCCCACAACTATTAAATCGTATGTACCCGCTGTTATGAAGATGTGCGAAACGTAGGCCAGAGGCTTTATCAATTCTGCTACCTCCTTTGGCGAGCTCCCGGGCTTAACCTTTAGGCCGATGGCATACATAACCAAGTTTAAAGCGTTGGCATCTATCAACGGAATAAAAGAGTTAATTATTTTGCTTTCTTGAAGCTTCTTTATCCTCTTGCTAACTGTGGAGGTTGATACGTTTAGCTTTTTAGCTATCTGCCTGTAAGATAGCCTGCAATCGCCTGCTAAGCACCTCAGAATTTGTACGTCTAATTTATCTAGCTGTTTTTTCAACTTTGTTTATGATTATCCTTTCAGCAATAAATATTTTATGATAAATGTCTGCTAAAAACTGCGTTTTGGTTACATTTAGATATCTTTTATATTAAAGTTTGTTCACCTTTTTTGAGAAACAAAAATTAATTAAAAATAAATGAATGAAATTGTGCAGTTTGATGAAGAAGAATCAAAAATAATCGAGAAAATGATCAAGGAGATGATGGGAGAATCTAGCAAAAAAACTTCCCAGAAAACAAAATTTCCTATGCAAGGAGTTTATGAGTTCAAAGAAGGCAGATGGCTGTTGATCTCAAAAGATGAAAAGTGGAAGCCCGAAAAAGACGGTTTTTATGTGATCTTCTCTGACGATTTCAGCAATTCTTACTTAGCTAAAGCTTACGGGGAGGCTTATTTTAAGATAGCCGAAAATCAGTACGAAACCATGAAGCCTATCGTGAAAATTTTTGAGAACGCTGAAGCGCCTTTGCTTACGTTTATTTGCATCGCTAACGAAGAAGAGTACTT
>CAYFJA010000018.1:2264-19954 GCA_964343315.1 uncultured Nitrososphaerales archaeon | reverse complement strand
GGATAAGTTTAATTAACGGGCTTAGTTAAGATTGGGTAAATTGCAATCGGGCAGTACAGTTGAAGATAGAATTAATGAGCTGGCCGGTCTGATCTCGGTTCTGGAAAATTATTACGAAAGCGTAATCTCTAGAATATATCTGATAGGTCAGGCTATCGAAGAAACTAAAGCGGCTCAAACAGCAATAGAAACCTTACCTGAGAATTCTGAAGCAGAAATTATACTACCAGTGGGGGGCGACGTGCTCCTTAAAACAAAAGTTGATCAAAATACTAAGATTATGGTAAAGTTAGGGGGCGGGGTTATAATGGTCAAAAAGAAAGGAGAAGCGCTAGAGTTTTTAAAGAATAGGCTTGAAGAACTAGAAAAAGCGCTAACGAACGCTCAGCAAGACAAGAAAGTAGTAGAAGAAAAGCTCGAAGAAGCGCGCTACGAACTAAACGAGCTTTTGAAAAAGGTTCAAAATGTTCGACAGACTTAAAAAAGTTTTTTCGGACCTAATTTCCTCTTTATCTGGTAAAATAACAGAGAAAGACATAGAAAAATTTTTTGAAGAGAAAGAGCTTGAGTTCATAGAAGCTGACTTAGCGTTAGACGTTTATGAATTTATAAAGAAAAAAACTTTCGAGGCTTTATCAAACATAGATGAAAAAGGGAACAAAGAGGATTCGATCAAAAGATCTTTGGCTGCAGTTATATCTCAGATCTTTTTGCCCACAAAAACTTTGGATGCGATATATGAGAGCGCGAATAAAAAGCCATTTGTTGTAGTATTCTTAGGAATAAACGGGACAGGAAAAACAACAACAGTTGCTAAGGTAGCCCATCTCTTAAAGAAAAAAGGCTATAAACCTATGATGGTGGCAGCAGATACTTATAGAACAGGGGCTATAGAGCAGCTTTTAGAGCACGGCTCCCGAATAAAAGTTGAAGTATACTCTAAAAAATATGGGGTTGATCCTGCAGCCCTTTCAAGGGAAGCCTTTGAATACGCTTTATCTAACGGTCATGACTTTTTGCTGATAGATACGGCTGGAAGAATGCAAACTAACGAATCATTGCTTAATGAATTGAATAAATTAGTTAACGTTGTTAGGTCAGACTTAAATGTGTTTGTTGGCGATGCTTTAGCAGGGTATGACATGATAAATCAGGCTTTAGCCTTCTTAGAAAAGCCAGGTTTTTCTCACTCTATAGTAACTAAAGTTGATGCAGAAGTTAAGGGAGGATCTATCATAAACCTAGCCTTTTATTCCAAAAGGCCTATAATGTATCTGGGGACAGGGCAAAATTACGATGATTTGGTTGAGTTTGACCCTAACTGGATAATTTCAAGGTTGATAGGTTAATGTCGGAATCTCTTTTTTATGACGAAATAGTATCTTGCAGGGCATGCCCAAGGTTGGTGAAGTACAGGGAAAGCGTAAAAGAGATTAAAGAAACTATAGGAGGATATTGGAAAAAGCCGGTTCCAGGGTTTGGAAACCCTAAATCTAAAGTGATGATCATAGGTTTAGCCCCCAGCGCCCATGGAGGTAACAGAACCGGTAGAGTTTTTACTGGAGATAAATCCGGAGATTTTTTGTTCGAGGCCTTGTACAGAGCAGGCTATTCTAACAAGCCAACTTCAGTAAGCAAATATGATGGGCTTGAAGTTAACGGAGCTTATATAACTGCTATAGTTAAGTGCGCACCCCCGGAAAACAAACCTACAAAGGAAGAAGCAGAAACATGTGTGAAAAGATTTTTGATAAGAGAATTAAATGAAGTTAAGCCAAAGGTCATAGTAGTTTTAGGGTCTTTTGCCTACGAGTGGACGTTAAAAGCTCTTAAACTTATTGGTTACAAAATTGAGAAGCCTCCAAAATTCTCTCACGGTAATGAAGTAAAAGTAGGCGACGTTTGCATTTTATGCTCTTATCATCCTTCCCCGCAAAACACCTTTACTAAGAGGCTCACTATGCAGATGGCTGTTGAAATCTTCAGAAAAGCTGCTTCTTGCGTCTGAATAAAGTATAATTTATATTTTCTTAACGTTATAGGAAACTCATGAGTGATAAAACAACTTTAAGGGGCATTCCTTTTAGCAAAATAAACGATTCAATAGTAACCTTTCTTAAAGAAAAAATTAAAGAGAAAAGAGCGGTAATAGGTTTAAGCGGCGGCATAGATTCATCCTTGACCGCATTCTTCTTATCGAAAGCTATAGATAGGTCTAAAATACTAGGATTGATACTACCTGATTCGACATCAACACCTCCAGAAGACATAAGGGATTCAATAAATCTTGCAAATATGCTCGGCATCGAATGGAAGCTAATTTACATTGATGAAATAGTTTCTTCATACACAAAAAAGTTCAATTCGTATGACAAAAGATCCCTCGGAAACCTAAAGGCTAGAATCAGGATGAGCATACTTTACTTTTTCGCAAACGATTTAGACGCCCTAGTTGTTGGCACAGGAGATAAAAGCGAAATATACTTAGGGTACTTCACGAAATACGGGGATGGAGGGGTTGATATTCTTCCTATAGGAGACCTTTACAAAACTGAAGTAAGAGAAACTGCTGCATATTTTGGTTTGCCAAAAGATATAGTTTTAAAAAAGAGCAGTCCCAGGCTTTGGCCTGGACAGACGGCTGAAGACGAGCTAGGTCTGACTTACGAGGAAGCTGATAAAATTTTATATGAATACTTAGACTTGCGCACAGATAAAAATGAGCTTTTGATGAAATACGGAGATCTTGCAAAAAGGGTCCTTGAGCTCATAGAAAATAGCGAGCACAAAAGATCTCTTCCACCTATACCAAAGATATTATAATTACAATTTTATGATTATTCGCAAAACGTTTTTAAATACAGCGTAGGTATTCTATGCTAAGTTGAAAGGTAGAAACTATAGAAGGCCTGAAGGGATGCCATACGTTAGGAGGGAATACATCGACGCTATACCTGGCCTAAGGATAGCTAAATTCACTATGGGCAAGCTTACCTCAGACTACGATTACATATTAAGGCTTGTATCTCAAGGGAACGTTCAAGTTAGACAAAACGCTTTAGAAGCTGCAAGAGTAGCGGCAAACAAGGTTATTGAAGAAATAGGAGAGAACAACTATTTCCTAAGGCTTATTCCATACCCTCATGTAATACTGAGGGAAAACAAAATGATTGCGACCGCAGGAGCAGATAGACTTTCAGAAGGAATGAGAAGAGCATTTGGAAAGCCGATAGGTTTAGCAGCGAGGGTTGAAGAGGGAGACCCTATTATTGAGATCTATGTTAAAAAGGAGTTTTTAGACAAGGCTAAAGAAGCCCTAAGGGTCGCAAGGTCGAAGCTTCCTATGAAAACTAAAATAGAAATAATTGAAGCGCAAAAATCTACGGCTTGATAAAGATAGATTGGGACAGCATAATTAAAGCTCTAGAGGAATTCAAACCTAAAAAAGTGCTGATTGTGGGCCCAGATGGATTAGTTGAGCAGCTGCAAGAAATTTATGATTTTTTAGAAAAGCGTGGAATAAAGCCAGTAATTTCAGGCGATCCTTCATACGGTTCCTGTGACCTTCACTTAAACAAAGCTTTTACCGTTGGCGCAGACTTAATAATTAACTTAGGCCACTCTATAGGATTAGATAGGATTGGAAGGGTAGTTTTTGTTAACGCTGAATATATTTTTGACGAGACAGAGATAAAGGAACTCGCTGAAAAAATCTTAAGCTTTGTGGAACAAAACAACTTGAGCAAAAAGGCTGGGTTTTATACGATATCGAACTATTACACTTTATATAAAAAGCTTGTAGAAACCCTTAATCATAGGCTAGAAATACCAAAACCTAATAAATTTGAGACTTTGCTAGAAAATCAGGTTTTAGGATGCAACTTTTATTCTAGCTTTAACGCTCCTGCCGATTATAATTTTTTTATAGGGGAAAGCAGGTTTCATGCAATAGGAATTCAACTTTCAACTGAGAAGGATACATATATGGTAGACCCTCACACTAAAGAAATAATACCAGTTAAAGAGGAAGCTTTGAAGTACCTTAAATCTTCTTTTGCAAGAATATATTTAGCCAGCAGAGCAAGCACAATAGGTCTGATAATTGGAGAAAAAGAGGGTCAGGTTAATTTAAGAAAGGCAGACTTTTTAGAAAAAGAACTTAGTTCGTTTGGCTATAAAATTTACAAAATAATGATGAACGAAATAACCACCGATAAAGTTAACAAATTTACAAATATAGATGCCTTTGTTGAAACGGCTTGTCCGAGAATTCCTATGAACGTTGAAGGATTTTCTAAACCCGTCCTTTCTTATTTAGAGGCAATGGCTTTAATCAAGCTAAAGAAAAAGATTCCAGTAGAAAATCCTTTTAGAGCTGCCGTTTGGTATTAGCTCAATATATTATTCTAACTTTATCTCCATCTTCCAGAGTAAATTTAGGCCCTACTTTGATCTTTGTGTTTCCTCTAACAAGAAACGCAGACTTCATCTTGCTTATTCCTATCTTTTCTGCTAAATCTAAAACTGAGCTCCCTTTAGGCAAAAGCATAGGCTCTCCTTCTATATTTCCCTCAGAATCTAAAGTATAAACTCTAATGAGCCCTAACGCCGTAAGAATGTTTCTAACGTCTTCTTCTTTAACATAAGTTGGTGTAATGTAAACTTTTTGCATCCTTCCAAAAATATAATCTTCTACGTCGTCGAGAGTTGTTTTTTCGCTTATTTTGACTATGCAGTTAAAAAGTCCATAGCTTCTTAAGAACCCTCTCAATTCTTCTTCGCTTATGTAGCTAGATTTTCCTATAATTCTTATGCCCCCTGTCGGCATCTTTTGGATCTCCACTAATCTTTCCTTGTTTTTAACTAGCACAAGGCCCTCTTCCTCAATCAAGCTTAGCGCCCTCTGATCCGCTATTATAAGAACGTCAGCTTGCTTAACCAGCTTTAAAAAGTTCTTAAAATTCCCCGCTCCTAGTGGAGCATAATAAACTTGTATCGTTAGATCTAAAGCTTTTAAGGGAGCAACGAAAGGTTTTTCGAATATTTCATACTTTGGAGGTTCTACTCCAGTCAACCTTTTAAAGGAATCTGTAACATCGTAATCTACAACAACAGCCATAAGGCCCTCTTTTTTTACTATCCAAATATCCTTTCTTACAGCCTTTTTCTTTTTGCTTTCTTCTATCTCTTCTTTAAGAGCAGCCATTTGCCTTTTTATCGAAACTTCTAACTTCTCTGTTCCTTTATGATGGGGCATTTTCGAATAAAAAAGCTGCAGGAGTCTAAGCTTTTCATTGGGGTCCCTAGCAGCTATAGCCTTAGCCCAAATAGCTTTGGCTTCTTCTGTCAGGTTAGTTACCATCTAAGATTAAATCTTTGAAACGGGCTAATAAACTGTACTTTACTTTAAGCTCAAAGATCATAATATCAAGGGCTTTGACTTACACAAATCTATGTCTTTTATATAATATATTGAACCATCATTTTTTAGCTTAAACAGAGAAGCTCTGCTTTCAACGCCTGCTTTAATAGCCTCAAAGAAAAGAGACTCAAACTTCTCATCAGTTAAATAATTCGGATAATAGCATTGCGCGTCATCTCTCATCACCAAAAACCAAATCATTGCTTTATAACCCTCGCTTACAGCTGAAATTAAAGCCTTTAGATGCTTTCTCCCTCTTTCTGTAGGCGCATCCGGGAAAAGAGCTACGCCCCCTTTTACTAAGGTTATGCCCTTAGTTTCAACGAAAATGTTTGGTTCTATGAAGAAATCGATCCTGCTTTCATAAAGCTTAACTTCAGGCTTAACTCTGTATTCTTTTGGAAATAAGCAGGTTGCAAGATTTCTGTGAAGAGCGGTATTGGTTATGACCCAACCGTTGGACCCTTTCATAGCGATGATCTTACAGCAGGTTTTCCTTCCTGGCCTTTGTACAAAAAGAACATCGTTATTAGGATAAGCTAACTCCCTTAACCTACCTGTTTCATGAAGATGACACTTTAACGTTTTGTTTTGATAAATAATGCTTGCCACAAACCTGTTATCTCTTTTAACCAGCTTCCCTTCAAGCAATGGCTCTTCAATTTTCATGCAGAGCTTCAATTTATTATCAGGTAAATATCATGCGACTGGAAAGAACCTTTTGTAGAGAGGCTCTTTTTTAGGTTTACCAACAATAGGTAGCTTATAACCGCAGAATTTGCACCTGTTTTCTTCGTCTAAATTGTATTCCAATATGTCAAAGCCATATCTTTTTATTACAGGCTTTCCGCATTTTGGACAGTACGTGTGCTCGTATGGATGCCCTGGCACGTTACCTAGGTAAACAAACTCTGCTCCTTCATTTTTTGCTACTTTGTAATGTTCTTCGAGAGTTTTTACTGGAGTTTCTGGTAACCACAGAAGCTTATAGTCTGGATGAAACCTTAAAAAGTGTATAGGCACATCGGGGCCAAGATTTTCAACTACCCATCTTACCAACTTTTTAGCGTCTTCTAAGCTGTCGCCGATCTTTGGTACCACGAGGTCTGTAATTTCTATGTGAACTCCTTTTTTCTTTAGCTCGACAAGCGTTTGAAATATTGGCTCTGGGTCGGGAACCGCCGCATATCTTCTTAAGAATTCTTTGTTAGCGTTCCCCTTGAAATCAACTGTGATGCCGTCCAAGAACTTTGAAACATAATCCACAGCTTCATCAGTCATGTATCCGTTGCTCACAAATACGTTAAACAAACCGTTCTTATGAGCCAAAGTTCCGGCGTCAAACGCAAACTCAGCGAAGATGCTGGGTTCGTTGTAGGTAAAAGCCAAGCCATCAGACTTGTACTTTATAGCCAGCTCAACAACTTCTTCAGGGCTAATCTCCATTCCTTCTATCTTTCTTCTCTGAGATAAGTCAAAGTTTTGGCAGAACATGCAGGCCCAGCTACAACCAGTTGTGCCCATGCTTAGCACCTTGCTCCCCGGGTAAAAATGGACAAGGGGCTTTTTCTCTATCGGATCCATGTGAATTGCTTCAACTAAACCGTAATTGAAAAGATATAACTTGCCGTTAACCACACCCCTCACCCCGCAGAAGCCTATTTGCCCCTCTTTTAGAGAACATCCCCTAGCACAAGCCAAACACTTTATCCTTTCGCCTAAAGGTTTATAAAGGTCGGCCTCTCTCATCTAATTTTTAATGTTATTTTTACCTAATAAAAGCGATGATGGTTTTTAAACATAAATACTTTGGAGTACAAATTTACATCGATGCTTGACGAAGTGGATTTAAGGATTTTATCCATACTTTGCAAGAATTCAAAAGCTTCTGTAAGAGAAATAGCAAAACAAGTAGGAGTTTCCATAGGAACCGTTCACAATAAAGTTAAAAGGCTTGAAAAGGAGGGGTATATAAGCTCTTACAAAGCCGAGATAAACTGGGAAAAGCTCGGTTACGAAATCACAGCTATAATAGAGCTGGTAATCAGCGGGGGCAAGCTGCTTGAAGTCGAAAGAAAAGTTTCTGAGTTCCCTAATGTTCTCTCGGTGTATGACGTGACTGGCGAAAGCGACGTAATTTTAATAGCCAAATTTAAAAATCACGAGGAGCTAAGCTCGTTTACAAAAACATTGCTATCAATTCCTAACGTCGACAGAACTAACACTCACATTGTATTAACCATAATTAAAGAATCCGACTGTTTAAAGCTTCATTAATTCCTAGCCACCTATTACAATTTTATGCTTCATTTTAACGGGATTTGTTTCAAAATGTTATATAAGCTTTAAATATAAAGAATCAAGTTTCGTTTAATATAATTTTTAAAATTTAAGTTTTTAATAACAAACTTTTGAATTTATCTTTATTTTACATCAAATTATTTTAGCCTCAAAAAAATGAAAAAAGTTAAAATATCCCATAAAGAAAGGATCCCAAAATGACCACAATCTCAGTAGCTGTATCCAAAGGAAAAGCTGGGAGGAAACCAATCTATTTAAAGGATTCCAGCTATATAGATTTACTAATTAAGCTTTATAAGGAGGGCAAAAAGCCAGCAGAAATATCAAAAATTTTAAATGTCTCTGCACCGACAATATATAGATGGCTCAAAGAATTGAAGCTTATCCAGGATAAGGAAAAAAGCATTGAGGTTTACGCTATTCAGCTAGAGCTTAACGGTTTTGTAAAAGTTCCAAAAGCATCAATCGCAAGAAGACTTATCAAAAAATACCCAGCAGCAAGACTTTTGAAGCTAAACACTGGAGTTGGAATGGAAGGTAGAAAGTTTTCAAGCGTCGCTTTCTTCGGAGTTAGGCCATATACTATGACCTTTGTCGTGCTAGATGAACAAGCTTACAAAGAACATCTATCTAGGTTCTTGGAAGGGGCTTTCTATGAGGTAAACCCAAACCCTGACCCCAGCTTGAAAAAAGCCTTTACGCACTTTATACATTCATTCGGTTTCTACAAGGTTTTTGCTGAAAATCCTTTGAACAAATTTAAATTATAAACCTAACCGCCGAGCTTAAACATAGGCATAACGTTATTTGGTATTTTGTTTTCTCTAACTAAACTGATCACGCCTTCAAATTTATCTTTATAAGAATTAATTATCGCGTTTTTTATTTCATCGTCACTTTTACCTTCCCTCATTAATCTTTTCAAATTGACCCCTTTTACTGAGTACATGCAGGGCAAAAACTCTCCGTTTGCAGTAACTCTTACCCTGTTGCAGTCTTTGCAGAAAGGCGCAGAAATAGAAGATATAGCCCCGAACTTTAAGTCAAGGTCTTTTATATAGTAGTATTCAGCAGTTGAATGAGGGCTTCTATCTAACCTTTTTATGCTGTAGCGAGTAGATATCGTTTTTAAAACTTCAGCCGTTGTAAAAACCTTAGATGTAGACCAACCCCCATTCCCGTCAAACGGCTCGTACTCAAGGAACCTAACAGTAAAACCTGTTCTTTTAGAAAAATCTAAAAAATCAAATATTTCATCTTCGTTTAGCCCGCGTATCAAAGTAACGTTAATTTTAATTTCATCGAAACCTAAAATTTTAGCCTCGCTTAAGCCTTCAAGCACCTTAAAAAGCCCATCAACTCCAGTTATTTTATAATACTTATCTCTTTTTAAGCTATGTAAACTGACGTTTATCCTCTTTAATCCGGATTGCTTTAGCGCCTTTGCTTTTTCTTTAAGATAGTATCCGTTTGTAGTTAAGGAAACTTCCCTGAATATTTGGGAGGCATATCTTACTATTTTTTCTAGATCCGGCCTAAGCAGGGGTTCTCCGCCAGTTAACTTTAATTCGTTTATCCCAAGGTCTTTAAAAATGTTAAGGACCCTATATATTTCGTCTAAACTTAAAATATCATCTTCCCTATAAAATTCTGGGTTATTAGGCATGCAAAATATGCACCTGTAATTGCACCTATCAGTAACAGAGAGCCTAAGTTTTTCAGCGATCCTTCCAAATTTATCCAAAAGCATTTAGTATTTCCCATTAATAAACAAATTTATTAAGCTTTTTAGCGATTTTTAAAAGGCTATACGCACAAAAACTTAAGCTAATTCTAGGAGATTAAGAAACGTTTATATTAGAATTGGCTGATAAATTAATGTAAGCGGTCGTCGTCTAGCCTGGTCTAGGACGTCAGCTTCCCAAGCTGAAGATCGCGGGTTCAAATCCCGCCGACCGCATCAAAAAACTATTATTATTTTTATTAAACCCCATCCAACAAGCCCTTCATATATAAGCTGGGCTGCAAAGCTAGCTACGATAATGCTGAAGAGCCTAGAAAAGGCTGTTATCCCGTTCTTTCCTAAGAGCTTTAAGATGTTCTCTGAGTATTTTAGGATTGCAGAAGACAGAAGAGCAACTATAGTGATAGCTATCAGAAGCTCAGAAAGCGGTATGATGTCTGAAAGTATTATGAGCGTAGCCGCTGTTCCAGGCCCCACGAGCAATGGGGAAGCTAAAGGGACAACGGCTGCTTCCTTTGGGTCTAAAGAATAAGATCTTGACCCTTCTCCCATGGTATCTATAGCTATTATCATTAACAACACCCCGCCTCCTATCATAAAGCTGTACACGCTGACTCCAAAAAGCTTTAACATGTCGCTCCCTACTAAAGCAAAGAAAAATAAGAGTATAGACATGGCCGTGACTACCGTGGACCAAAGCGATTTTCTTTCGCTTTCTTCAAGTTTGTTTAAAAAATATAAATAGTAGGGCAATGCTCCTACAGGATCCATTATAGCAAACAGCTGTATTGTTGTAATTATCGTGTTAGTTAACGAAGGCCAAATAAATAAAGAGCTAAGGGTTTCTTTGCTAGAAGTAATAACTTTCAGCGCTATTAAAATTAACAGAAACAAAATCAAATAAAAGTACTTCCTGTTCTTCAGCAACCCTGAAACAACGTTTGTCTGCACGTGCTATTGTTGTTTTTGCTTATATATAAGCGTCTTTAATTTCGCAAAATTTTATTTTCACCCGCAATGTGTGCACAAAATTTTTAAACGCGTCATAAGGATTTGTGAAATAATGCCTTATACTATTGTTGATAAGATATGGCAGGAACATGAAATTGCTAGAGAAGAAGATGTTTCTCTGCTTTATATAGACAGACATCTAACTCATGAGGTTACTTCTCCCGTTGCTTTCAGCGACATGAGGGAAAAGGGCTATAAAATTAGGAGGCCAGAGTTAACGCTTGCAGTAATGGACCACAACGTTCCAACTGACTCAAAAGTTAACCCAACTATGGACGAGCTTTCGAAACAGCAGATGGACGCACTTTGGCAGAACTCAAAGGCCTTTGGTGTTCCTTTGCTTGACTTTTACAGTCCATATCAAGGGATCATTCATGTGATAGGGCCTGAGCTAGGTTTTTCTCTTCCTGGATTAACGATAGCTGCTGGAGACAGCCACACGAGCACCCACGGAGCCCTCGGGGCCCTAGCTTTCGGAATCGGAACATCAGAGGTTGAACACGTTTTTGTTACACAAACTCTTTGGATTAAAAAGCCAAAGCAGTTTAAAGTTAATTTAACTGGAAAGCTTCAGAAGGGTGTAACGGCAAAAGACGTCGCTCTGTATTTGATAGGAACAATAGGAACAGGAGGGGCAATAGGTCACATAATAGAATACTCTGGGGAGGCTGTAAAGGAAATGGGCGTTGAGGAAAGAATGACCCTTTGCAACATGGCTATAGAGGCCGGTGCAAGAAGCGCAATAACTGAGCCGGATGAAAAAACTTACGATTATTTAAAGAATGCGCCCCTGGCTCCGAAGGGGGAAGACTGGGAAGATGCGATAAAATACTGGAACTCCCTTAAAAGCGATAACGACGCAAAGTATGATAAATATATTGAGATAGATGTCAGCAAAATTAAGCCTATGGTGACTTGGGGGACAAACCCGGGGATGGTTTCCCCAATAGATGGTTACGTGCCGGATCCAAACGAAGTTAAAGACCCTAGCTTAAAGCAAGAATATGAGAGGGCTTTAAAGTACATGGACCTTAGGCCCGGCCAAAAGATATCAGAAATAAACATTGACTACGTTTTTATAGGATCATGCACCAACGCAAGGTTATCAGACCTGATAGAAGCGGCAAAAGTCCTTAAAGGCAAAAAGGTTAACCCTAAAGTCAAGGCTTTAGTGGTTCCGGGGTCAGAGTGGGTTAAGAGAAAGGCTGAAAGGTTAGGTATACATAAGATATTTATTGATGCTGGATTTGAATGGAGACACTCTGGTTGCAGCATGTGTATAGCTATGAACGCTGACAGAGTTCCTCCAGGGAAAAGAGCGGCGTCTACTTCAAACAGAAACTTTGAGAACAGACAGGGCCCTGGGGCAAGAACTCACTTAGTTAGCCCGGCCATGGCGGCAGCCGCAGCGGTCTATGGAAGATTTGTAGATGTTAGGCAGGTTGAAATTTCTGAGGTGGTGTAAATGCCAGAAGTAATTTACGGAAAAGCAATACCTTTCCCTTACGATAACGTAGATACAGATCAAATAATTCCTGCACAATTCTTAAAGCTACTTTACAAAAAGGGGTTAGGGAAATATCTGTTTTATAGATGGAGGTATGATGAAAAGGGCAACGAGAGGCCGGATTTTGTGCTCAACGACACCAAATTTAAAGACGGATCTATTCTTGTAGCTAAGAAGAACTTTGGCATAGGTTCTTCAAGAGAAAACGCAGTTTGGGCTTTGGTAGATTATGGAATCAAAGCCGTTTTAGCGGAATCTTTTGGAGATATATTTTATGGAAATTCAGTTAAAAACGGGCTGGCTTGCATCAAGTTGCCTTCCGAGGCTTTGGACAAAATCATAAATTTAGCCTATTCTGGGAACCTTTATCTTACTATAGACTTTAAGAAAAAGCAAGTGCTTTACGAAGGAGTTTCGGTACCTTTTGAGATAGACGAATACTCAAGAAAAAGGCTCATAAGCGGAGAAAACGAGATCGAATACACTCTGAAAAACTACTCAGACAAAATCGCTGAGCACGAAAAGAATATGAAAAACTTTATGAAATCAAACTTAAATGATGTTATAAGAACGCTCGTTGAGGGCTAGTACCCGTAAAGATATTCAACCTTTCTTCTTATTTCAATTATTTCTTTCAAAAGCTCCAAGTCTTCTTTCGGAAGGTTGCTTTCTTTTAACGCTTTAACCTCATCTGAAGAAGGCAAGGTGTAAAGGACTTCGTCCTCCTTTATGTGCCTACCGATCGTAACGTTTTTCATAGAGATAGCCCCTTCTTTACCTGCTTCAAGCTTCTGAACGCTTTCACCCTGCACTTGGATCTGCTCTATCGTTCCCACTTCTTCGCCTTTTTGATTCATAACCCTTACTTTAGGCTTCAATATGCCTCCGAGCACCCTAATCCCAAAAATAGCTGGGTTGCTTCTCCTGAATATGTAATCCTTTAGAACCTGAAACTTAGCAGGATAGGTCAACCTCTCTACCTTAAGCCTTAGATCCTTTTCTTTCTCTTCTTTCACGTAATTCAAATATTCTTGAAGCAGGTCGTACATGACCTTTCCAAAAAATATTGGGACTGGGGGATTTTCAACCAAAGATTTTTGGTTAAAAGCCAATATTACTCCAAGGTATTTGTTGGCCTGCCTCACGAGCTGAGCTTCGACTACATCCTTTTTAGTTACAGGGCCTATGTCCGCGTATCTAATAGGTACATTAGCTTGCTTTAACAGATAGCTGAACGCTTCTAAAGAGCCCAATGTGTCGACTTTAACGATTACCCCTAGCTGGTCGGTTTTAATGATTAAGCTCCTAAGCTCCTCTTCTATAATCTTTGAGTAATTCTTTTCTTCTTCCTCATTTGTAACTACATATACTGGGGCCCCTGCTACTATGCCCTCAGAATCAGAAACTAAAACGCTTATTCCTGCTGACGCTTCAACGCTCTTTACAAATTTGAACTTATCCCTAGGGTCCCTCATCTCATCTAAAGGCTTTGGCAAATAAATTCCTTTAATTTTTGTAACCTTTGCGCCAGTGCTTGTTCCTGTAACTATCTTATCGTTTACGGAAAGTATACCGTTTATAAGGACAACGTTTAGCACTGTGCCCATGCCTTCCTCTTCTTTAACTTCAAGAATTATCCCTTTGCCAGGACCCGGGTGAAAAGCCAGCTTTCCTTTCATAAAGTTTTGAACAAGACCTAAAAGAACTGTAAGGAGCTCAGGCAAACCTTCTCCGGTTACTGCGCTAACTGGCACAAGCGAAACTTGCTTCATGAAGTTTGTTACTCTATAATAAGCATCGCTCTCAAAGCCGAGCGAAGACAATTGCCCCATAACCGTATATATTCTATCGTCCAAAAGTCTTTGGGTCGCTTTATCTTGCATCGCTAGGTCTTTATCGAATAAAAGCTCTGGGTGGGGCCTCCAGCCAGCAAGCAAATCTATCTTGTTTAAAGCCACCAAGAAAGGAACCTTTTTCTCCTTTAGTATCTGTATGCTTTCTACTGTTTGAGGTTCAACCCCTTTAGTAATATCTATAACAAGGATAGCTATGTCAGCGGCCGAACCCCCTCTGTACCTTAGGTTTGAAAAGGCTTCGTGTCCGGGTGTATCTATGAACAGAAGTCCTGGAATTTCAACCTTAATCTTATATCTTTCAATTAAGCCCTTGCTAAGTCTAATTAGCACCTCAGAAGGGAACAGGCTAGCTCCTATGTGCTGTGTTATGCCTCCAGCTTCTTTTTCCTGAACAGCAGTTCCTCTTAGCTTATCCAGTAAAGAAGTCTTTCCCGCGTCAACGTGCCCCAGAACGACTACAATTGGTTCTCTAAGCGTTTTAGTTTGGTTCAACTTTCAACTTAATAATCGCTCTGTTTATAAGTTAAAATGTTTTCGAAAATATTATATAGACATTTCATTAAAATGAAAATTCACATGTCGCTAAAGGTTTACTATCATCCAGCTTGTTATACTAGTTACAGCTTAATAAAAGCTGCTAAGGAAAGAAACCTAAACTTTCCGCTTATTGATGTTTCTAAAAACATGTCCTTTGCCATTTCGAAGAGGGTGCTGACCGTTCCGCTCATAGAGAAAAACGGAGAGTTTATTTATGGGGGTCCCATAAACATAGACGTAGCTTTAAAAATTTTAAGCGGAGAAGAAGTAAGCTTATCGATAAATAATCCAATAGAAAGCTTTGGCTTGGCGGTTGTCGACAGCGCGGCAGCTTCTTCAATAGTCTTAACGGCCAACAGCGCAAAGCCTCTTCTAGATCTTAAAGACTTTATTATTGCAGCCACGGGTTTAAGCCTAGACGAAAACATGAACAAAAAATTGGAAGAATTACAAAATTACATAAATTTAAGAGATGAAGAATTTGTACAAAATTGGAGAAAGAAGATGCTGGCAACGCTTTCATACAATTTTATGAGGGAAAGGATGTATTTAGGAATAGACGGCGAAGTAAACGAAAAGGAGTTGTTGCTTTGGATTGTGGGAAAGACAAGCATCGGAAGGGCTGGAGTTCCATATTTAGATAGAATCGACAAAGTTAAAGCGCTGGCAAAAGAAATTCACGAGTACATAGCAGAAAGAGAGCAGAAAATTAAAGAAAAATTGAACAACGAGATTAATGAAATAAAAAGCTTCTTTAAAGTTTAAGCGTAGCTTTGTGTACCCCACTTTTCTAGAGCTGCCTTTAGCTCCTTAGATTTTTCCGCGTACTCCTGAAGCGGTATGCCTTTAGCCCAGGCGTCTATAGCATCCCTTACTGCCTTTGCTCCTGCCCTTGGTCCCATCGGATGTCCAAGAACACCTCCGCCCACTTGTATAGCTATGTCAGGTCCCAGCGCATCAAGCAACGGTGGCAAAATACCCGGGTGGAGCCCACCGGAGCTAACTGGCATGATAGGGTTAAGCCCGTACCATTCTTGTTCGAAGTAAATATCTTCCTGTGGAACTTTGTCTAGGGTTATCTCTTCTTTTATCCTTATCACGTCGGACTTTGTGCTTTCCATCTTCCCTATACCTGCTGTGCCAATGTGCAAAAAGTCTACTCCAGCCAGCCTAGCAACTTTAGCTATGGATAGCATAGTGGCACCGTGATCTGGTAGCTTTGTAAATGCTGCGTGAAAAGCTCTGTGTGCATATAGCGCCAAACCTAATTCTTCTACATAATTTCTTATGGTTTGCACTGCGGCCCAACCTGCTGTAAGGAAGTCAACCATTACGAATTCCCCTCCATAATCTTTGACCAGCTTCGCCCTTCTCTTCATCTCTTCTGTTTCCGCAGTTATATTAATCAAAGCTGATTTCCTCTCCCCAGTTTCCTTCTCAGCTTTGTCCCTGTACTTGAAAACCTCCCTCACTCTGTCTTCAAACTTTATGAACGGCTGGCTTGTTAGGTTCTCATCGTCTTTTAGCAAGTCTTCTCCGCCCAACCAAATCTCGTATCCTACCTTTGCGTGAGCTTCAGGGCTTGGACTTAGCTTTGGTTTTGGAACCGTTGCTATTATGGGTCTCTTCTCTTTGATCTTCAGGATATCTTTAACCTTCTTTTGACCAAACTGAGGTCCTTTAAAGCTCTTTATATATTCCTTTGGGAACCTAATGTCTATGACTCTGAGCCTAGCTACAGCTTTCATCCCATAAATGTTTCCAAATACTGAAGAAAATAGCTGTGGTATGCTTCCTAGCTCAAAAAGCTCAAGCGGATATGTAACGTACACTAAATCTCCTGATATCTTGTAAACCTTTGCCATTCTGTTTAAAGTATCTTGGGTAACTGTGGTTAAGGTTGTCCATGTACCTACGCTACTTTCGCTCGCTATTCTGCCTGCAGCTTCCTCAATAGAATAACCTGGAGCCGGCGTGGCTTTAAAGAGAACTTGAATTTCGTCTTCTTTGGGTTCTCTTTTCAAGTCTATGAAATCGAGGTACCAATCAACCCTTTCTTCGCTCATAAAACATAATAAATAGCATCTGCTTTTATAAATGTTTCTTTCTCACTATGGTATGTATTTATACACAAAAAACTTCGCAACATATTTTAGGGGATTGGTTAGCATTTAAATAGGAAATAACTTTTCATTATTAAGAGCCTGGTCATTCCTTTTTATCTTCGCCACCTTTAAAGATTCTGGAAACTAACGCTTTTATTTGCCATACGTTTTCTTTTGTTTTTGCTGAAATAAATAGCTGAGTAGTTTCTGGCGAAATGTTTTTAATGTGCTTATAAGCTAAAAGCAGGCTTTTTTCGCTTTCATCGCTCGCTTCTGTCGGCTTTTTGCTTATAAATTTCTTTATTTTTTCTGCTTCTTCAGAACCCAAATCTATTTTGTTGATAATATGTATGGTTGGAGATTTTGTCCTTAAGGAAATCATCCTAGCTAAAATCTCATTCATCAAAAAGTTGTAAATATCAGAAGACACGACGACATCAGATAAAAATAAGATCAGCTTGTCCCTAGCTAATGCGTTTAGTATAAAAGGACCGCTTTGTCTGAAAGAAAATATTTCAAGCTGCCCCGGCATGTCAACCAAAGCGTAATCGTAGTCATAATTTTCAAGCGCAATCATCAGCGCGTTTAAGTTTGCAGCAACCAGATCCATAGAAAATATGAGGGCCCCGTTGCTTCCAAGCCCGTACCTCTCGAGAACTGTTCTTACGTCCACGAGATCTTTGATATCAAAATCGGGTTCGTAAGGAAGATTTTCAGCTGACGGATCCAGATTAATCTTAGCTACGCTCCAACCGTCTTCTTCTAGCGATTCAGAAAGCACTTGAGTAAGTAGAGATTTTCCGCTTCCAGCTAACCCTGTCAAGAATATGTAATTCACAGACTATTTAGCTTTGTCAATAAATATAACGATTACCAAAATTATGAAAGGTATTAAATAAAAATACATTAAGATAGAAAAAGCAAGCATGACACCGAAAAATACGTTGCTCAAGAACTCGCCAACCCCTGTGTAAGCGTTATACGCCAAATATCCCCGATACCTATTTTCAGAAAGAGAGCTTAGGCTCTCGTAAATAAGAAGAGGCGGCAAGATGCCATGCGAAATTCCTAGTAATGCAGAAGAAAGGGCCAAAAGAAGGATCCCTCTCGTAATAATAGATAGAAAGATACCTAAGAAAGAAACTGAGTAAAGAAGCACAGAAGCTTTTTCCCAAAAATTCAAATTTGCTTGTGAAGGTTCTAAAAT
>CAYFJA010000018.1:0-2164 GCA_964343315.1 uncultured Nitrososphaerales archaeon | reverse complement strand
GAAGCACAGAAGCTTTTTCCCAAAAATTCAAATTTGCTTGTGAAGGTTCTAAAATGAATCTAGTTAAAAAACTAGATAATATGCTAATAAAAACCGCAACTAGGGAAATTTTATAGTTAAATTTTACAACTGAATATAAAACATAGTATAAATAACTGCTAAAAGCGCTCCAAGCCAAGGAATTTGCTAATGTACGAAAATAGACTTTATTGCCTTTTAGTGCTTTTAATAAGTCGATAAGACTAAGTTTTTCAAACCCGCCATCTTTAGGTGTACTATTTAAAGAAAAATATAGCACAACAACAGATAGGGAAATAAGCAGCGCAGACACATACAGACCAACCGAAGCAAAGAAACGAAGGTAGCCAAGGAGCGTTAACAAAATAGAAATAAAAAGACCAACGCTAACGCCTCTCATATAGCTTATTATGCCTTTAAGTCTGTTGAAATTGTAGCTTATAAAAACAACTTTTCCAGTAAGACCGCTCAAAAAGAACCAAATCAAACCAAGAGAAATTAGAAGATATTTTTGGGTGAAAAATGTGATTAAAGATATCAGAATAATTATCATCGAAAAATCGGTTGATGAAAGCTTTTTAATATAAGGCAGCAAGCTCCCTATTCCCCCTAAAGTCCAGAACAAAATGAGCGCAACCCAGTAGTTCAGCCCGTGCAAACCAGCTTCGTAAATAGCATATATTGGGAAGACAGATTGAACAAAATAGCTCAAGATCCTTAACGCTAAACCTTGAAGAAAACTTGAATCAAATGGCTTTTTCATATATCTCCTTCATCCTTTCGCTAATCTTTTTAGGATCATGTTTTTCTTTGACCTTTTTACATGCATTCTTGGAGAAAACTTCTAGCTTATTTGGGGAGTTTATTAATTCTTCAACTTTTTCCACAAAATCATCTGTATCAGTAGCAGTATATCCGTCTTCTCCGTTGCTAACTATTTCTTTTAACGAAGGAAGGCTTGATGAAATAACAGGAACTCCATGAGACAGGGCCTCTAGAGCGGCGAGGCCGTAGGCCTCATCTCTGGAAGGATATACCATTAAATCGGATATTTCGTAAAGGCTTTCCAAAACTGGCCTAGGTAAGCCTTCGTAGTGGACTATCCCTTCATCTTTAACATAGGCTTTACCTACGTAAATCAACCTTACGTTCTTGTGTTTTTCAACAAGCCTTTTATATATGGCTATAGCAATGTCTCCCCCTTTTCTGTAAAAATCCCTTCCAACGAATAGAATATTAAAACCCTCGTGAGCTTTTTTGTTGCACTTGATTTCTGAAGGTAAGGGAACCACAAAGATTTTGTGTTTATCGACCCCGTCTTTGATAAATCCTTCCTTTGCATAGTTTGTCCAAGTTATAACTGCCTCTGAACCGTTTATTATTGATGCCACCTTTTCAGCTACGTACTGTCCAAACCCATTTTTGATCTTCATGTAATTGTAAATAAGCTGCGATGGAGACTGGTCGTTTTCATGGATCCAGGGCTTTTTATACTTGTAAAAAGTCCAGAAGAAAGAATGAACAAAGTCAAAATCTCCGTCAACGAACATGGTTCTTTGCAACAAAACTTTTATTAGCATGTAAAGGTTGGTCATGACGTTAAAGCTCAAGTTTCTTATATATTTGGACTGAGAGAGCAAATCTTCCTTTATTATATACTTGTAGCCTTCAACGCCAAACTTTAGCCTTAAGTAAGGACCGCTTTTTAACCTCCCAGTTATTGTATCCCTTTCAGCTACAAGCAAAACTTTTTTGTATTCCAACTACATATATAGTTCAAAAAATTCCGTTTATTTCCTTTACCATTAGCATTAATAAATAAGGACCGCGACCTCTACTGTGTTGGTTAGTTTTATATGTGATTTAAAAACTCTAAATAAGCTCTTACTAAACAGAATCCCGTCTCAAAACTTTTAACTTATATAGAGCTCTTAAAATGTAGTGTAGCAATCTATTAACGTCCGCTTGCTTTATACCTTAAAGTTTTAAGCTAAAATAAACTTGTTCGAGATCAAATATAAGCTAAAAATTTATTAATAGAGAAGTGTAGTGATGGGAAGGTGAAGGCTTATAGGCCACAGAAAGCATCATGCTCCACATAGGGGCTCTTTAGCTTTTTACCCTAGGAAGAGGGCCTCTAGCATAC
>CAYFJA010000017.1:0-19960 GCA_964343315.1 uncultured Nitrososphaerales archaeon | reverse complement strand
GGAAGCATGCCCACATAGCGGGCGATTAGCCCTTGCCCCCTCAGGGCCCTTTCCTTACGGCCGCTCGGAAAGGGGAGGCCTCTCCCTTCAGAGGCCAGGGCTAAACACCCAACAACATTTTATACATAACTCTATTTAGATTATTAAATCAATTTTTTTAAATTAATGTGTTAATTTTCGCTTTATCTTTTTGAATGAATCGACAATAATTTTATATAAACCAAAAGCAATAATCACGGTGAAGCCCGGTGGTGTAGGGGCCAAGCATACCGGCCTTTGGAGCCGGTGACGGCGGTTCGAATCCGCCCCGGGCTATAAAACAAAAATATTATTCAAGCAATCAATAATACCCTTGATGCAAAACGTCGAATTGATATTCGTAACTAAGAACGCTAACAAAATTAAAGAAGCAAACGCTGCTTTGAGCGCTCTAGGAATAAAGCTCAAGGCCCCTGACTTTGAAGTTGAGAAGCTTGAGGTTCAGGACGATAGGGTTGAGAATATATCGCTCTTTGCCGCTAAGCACGCTTACGAAGCCATCAAGGAGCCTTTTGTAGTTGAAGACGACGGGCTTTTTGTGGATGAGCTTAATGGGTTTCCTGGGCCTTATACAGCATACGCTTATAAAACGATAGGAATAGAAGGCGTGCTTAAGCTTTTAGAGGGTAGAAACAACAGGAAAGCTTACTTTATTTCCGCGGTAACGCTTCAGGTTGACGGAAAGTTTTATCTTTTTACAAAAAAGGTTGAAGGTGAAATCTCTAATGCGCCCAGGGGAAAAGAGGGATTTGGGTTCGACCCGATATTTATCCCGAAAGGCCAGAGCAAGACGTACGCGGAGATGGGGCTTGATGAAAAGTCAAAAATATCACACAGAGCTGGAGCGTTTCTCCAGATGGCTAACTTTTTCGTAAACTACTATTTAAAGCAAAAATCATGGGTTCCGCCTTAAAAAGCGAAGTTGCTTAGTTTTGATTCAAGCGCATACTCTAAAGGAGTTTTAAGAGTTATAGGCTTTTGTTTGTGCTTTGAGAGAGCAAGCCTTTACTGAACTGCACAGCTATCTGGTTGTTTTTATAAAACAGTTTGCTCAAAGGCTTAAGCTTTCTTGAGCGTGCAGGCTTCTTTAACTAAAAATTAATCTTTAAAAGACAAATGAAACAATGAAGGGGAGAATTATTCCTCCGACAACCAACAGGGCTGAAGATATTATGATTGTGGCTTTTAGACCTTCAAAAGAGGCCTTAGAAGATGCCTGGGCATACAGGTTCTGTATAACCCTAACGTAATAGAAGGCTGAGATTACGCTGTTAAGTATACCTATGAGCGAATACCACGGTATATAGCCTATGTAAAATATTTTCAGTGCTGGGTTTGCCGCTGTCATGAAAACGAAGAGCTTAGCCCAAAAGCCAAGGAGCGGGGGAAGTCCAAGAAGGTTGAGCATAGATATTGAGAACATCCCTGAGACGTCTGAGTAGGTCCTTGCGGCTCCCTTTATAGACTCGTACTTCCTGTCATCAAAAGCCTTTGTGTAAGCGAAGGCTCCAGCCTTTGATATTGAGTACGAAAAGAAGTAGATGACTAAAGCTAAAACAGCTAAAGTTGGGCTGACTCCGTAAGAGTAGGACGCGACTATAACTGTTATAGCCATAAGCATGAAGCCCACGTGCGATATGCTGCTGTACGCTAACATCCTTTGAAGGTCGTTCTGAGCCGCGGCGGCCACGTTGCCCCAAGTCATAGTTATTAAGGAAAGCAGTATGAGGAAGGCCAAAAGCCCGTATTTTTCTTGGGGCATTAAAAGCTTCACCCCTATAGAAAAGAGCCTCAACAAAAGGGCTATTGCTCCGAGCTTCATTAAAGAAGAAAGGGCTGAAACGGCCACAGGGTCAGATGAGCCGTAGACTTCAGGAAGCCACATGTGGAACGGAACTATACCTATCTTAAAGCCAACAGCTACCGCCAACAAGGCGGCACCTATAACCACTGGAAGGCCCAGCAAAGGCGTTGAGTACATGTAAAACAAAACGAAGCTCAGTATTAAGAACTGAAAAGACAGACCTCCCATGAAAGCGTACTTAAGGGAGTTGCCCAACGAAACCTTGTCCTTTGGGATGGCAGCTATTCCGTAGCTTGAAGCTGAAAGTAGGCCCCAAGAAGCTATTATGTAATATGGGTTTAAGGTAGAGCTGAGTATAAAGTTAGCGAGTATTCCTCCGCTGACAAACGAAACGGCTATCCCTGACCTTTTTCCGAGCTTGTTTAAGCTAAAGCTTACCAAAAGGCCTGCCAAAAGGCTTGCAAAAAGCACTGCAAAAGAAAGCCTCCCGGGGCTTAGCCCGTACAGGGCTCCCAAGCCATCTCCTTCTAAGTAGAGGAAGATTAAGTAGGCCAAAAGCCCTAGGTAAATCGCAGAGGCCAAGTAAGCTATTCCCTTTTTTCCTGAAAATATCGGGAATAGAAGAGAGGAAGCCATGAGAACTCCTATTAAAATTGTTACAGGCTCAACCATACATCAACACCACCATTATAAGACCTATAACCAACAAAACTAAAGCTCCGAAAAGAAGCACAGTTAAGTACTTCCCTATGTCCCCGCTCTGAAACTTCTTCAACAAGCTGCCCGTGCCTAAAATAAACCTCGGAACAAGAACGTGGTAGAACCTGTCGAACGAGCCAAATTCTACCTTGCTCCTTAGAACAGCAGCAAAGCGGTCAAGCGAGTAAACAAATGCTCTGTAGTAGATCGAATTTATGTACCATCTGTCGTAGAGGAAGTCCCTTAGCTTTCTTAACGCTGCGCTTGTCAGATTAACTTCTCTCCTGGTTTTGTATATAAAGGTTGCAACAAGTAGCCCGGTGAGCGATATCAGTACTGAAACCGCGACGTCTACTGGAGAGAAAGTTATTGTTCCCGTTGCGATCAGCGGGGATTTAACGTAGGTAGCTGTTTTGACGAACGAATATATAATCTCTGAGAGCCCTCCGTTCGGGAAGTACCAGAAGACTCCAAACAGCAAAGTCAAGACGCTGAGCGCAAAGTAAGGCCAAAGCATGACAGGGTGAGCCTCCTTCACTTCTTTTTCTCTAAGCTCTTCCGTCCCTTTGTTGATAAAGACTATGGTAAAAGCTCTAAATATGTAAAAGGCCGTGAGGAAGGCGCCAAAGACGCCCAGCAGGTATGCTGCCCAATTTCCTGTCTGCAGGGTTACCTCAAGTATTAAGTCTTTGTCCCAAAAGCCTGAAAACGGAGGTATCCCGGCTAGGGACAGAGAAGCTAAGAGAAAAGCTATGGCCGTTATCTTCATCTTTGAGTAAGCGTTGGCCATGTCCTTTATGTACCTAGATGAGTATTCTTCTATCAAGACCCCTGCCGCCATGAACATGGAAGCTTTGAAAAGAGCCTGACTTATAAAGTGGGATAGAGAAGCGAACAGAGCTACTGAAGGCGCCGCAATGAAGTATGCTGCTCCTATGCCCATGAACATGTATCCTATCTGGGAAGCTGTTGAGTAAGCGAGTATAAGCTTAAGCTCGTTCGAAGCTATGGCCATGCTCGCGAGCATGAAAGCCGTTAACGCGCCTATGATCAAAACGTAGGCGAAGAATGAGCTAAGGCTTGAATATATTCCAGCTTCAGCCGCACCGACGATCAGCATGGGAGCAAACCTCAGCAGGAAGTAAACCCCTGCGTTAACCATAGTTGCCGCGTGGATGAGGGCGCTTATGCTAGACGGGCCCGTCATAGCCGTAACGAGCCATTCGTAGAAGGGGAACTGAGCGGATTTAGCTAAAGCTCCCATTGTGAAAGCTATTAAAAACGGCAAGAGCATCCCGCTCCTGTCAAGGGCCGTCAGGACGCTTCCTATGTTTTGTTCTATCCCTAAGATGCTTAGCGTTCCTGAGTACTTATAAAGCATCCCCAAGCTAGTTATGAAGCCTATGTCCCCAAAGCTGGTAACAACCATAGCCCTAACCCCTGACTGGCTTGGAGTGAACCACATTGGCACGCCAAGGGCATATCTTCCTTTGTCTCCAACCCACCTTTCTTCATCTGTATCGGTGTACCAGTGTCCTATTAGCGCGTAAGAAGCCAAAGTCGTCCCTTCCCAGCCTATTAGCAGGACTATTAAGTTGCTGGCGTATACTAGCAAGAGCATGGAGCCCACGAAGAAGGAGAAGAAGTACCAGTACCTAGTGAGGCCCCAGTCCCCGTACATGTACCTGTAGCTGTAAACAGCTATGAGAAGAGAAACTAAGGCTACAACAGAGCCCATAACCACCGAAAGTCCGTCTACCAGAATCCCGAAGTTTACTTCCTTTCCTAGGAGGGAGAACCAGGGATAGGAGATCACCTTTGGCATTTTAACTATGAACGGAGACAGAACAGAAAGCGCGAATGACATAGCTATAAAAACTATTGAAATTATTGGTGCTGCCTTCTTAAAGACTAATCCTAGGCCTGCAGCAGCCATAGGAAGGGCCCAAATTAAAAACAGCAGATACCCGTTCATTTTATCATCACCATGCTAAAAAGCATATACGCGTGAAGAAATGAGGAAGTTGGGTTAATTATCAAGAACGGGATTGCAAACGTTATTATCCCGACGACAGCGATTATAGACATAGGCAGAAGCATGTACATATCGCCTTCTTTGCCTTCTATCTTTGGAGGACCGAAGAATATCTTTCTCATAGCTTGAAAAGCGTATGCTGGGGTTAGACCAAAGCCCAACAGAACAAAAGCTAAAAGGACTAGACCGGGCAGGCCCATTTTAACCAGAGCTATCCCAACCCCTATCAATATAAAGAGTTTGCTGAAGAAGCCTATTGTTGGCGGAAGGCCGGATATATCCATGAAGCCTATCAAGGCCAACGAAGAAGTATACTTCATAGATCTAGCAAGCCCGCCCATCTTGTTTATGTCCCTTAAGTTGTTGTTTTTCGCTATCAAGACTCCCGAAGACGTGAAGAGTATAGATTTACCTATAGCGTGCGCGAAGAACTGAAGCAGAGCCCCCAGTATCCCTATAGGCGAAAGGGAAGCTATTCCCATGAGCATGTAGCCCATCTGGGCTATGCTTGAGTAAGCTAAAAGCCTCTTAAAGTCGCTTTCTCTTAGGGCCATCAAGCCACCGTATATAATTGTTATTACGCTTAACGCTAAAAGAAGAACCTGAGCTCTTAGCATTAGCTGGTAGAAGAGGACGTAAACTATCCTTATTATCGCATATCCTCCTATTCCAATCATAACAGGCGACAAAAGCGCAGAAACTGGGGTTGGAGCTTCAGCGTGAGCGTAAGGAAGCCACATGTGAACCCCGAAGACAGCCATCTTGACGAACATTCCCAGGAGCACAAGGGCTGCAACCAAAGCCGCTAATGGACCGAGAGAGCTCAGGGCCCCTTGGCTCAACGGGGGATAGAAGTTGAACGTGTGTAAAGTTAGGCCGTAGACAAAGGCGCCAACCAGGAACAGGAAGCCTCCTAAGTGGGTCCAAATCAGATAGATCAGCGAGATCCTCTGCCTGTTCCCATAGCCGTAAAGGGCTATAAGCAAAAAGGACGTTATGAGCGAAACCTCTAAGAACAGATAAAACAGAATGAAGTTGTTTGAAAGGACTATCCCTAATAAGGATGCGGAGAAGTACGTGTATAAAAAGTAGTAGATGCCCCAGTCCTTAACTCCTAGCTCGTGAAATCTAACCTCCATGTAGGAATAGGAATAAATTGCCACCAGAACGGTAACTACAGCCACTCCTGCGACAACGGGCCAGTTCAGGCCATCTATGAAAAGCATGAACGTGCCCAGGCTAAAAACCGGCAGGGCTGGCGTTTCATAACCTCCGTAGGCCGCGAAAAGCAATACTGAGGCTATAGCTGAAACGAAGAGCGAAGCAGAGCTTAAAGCGGCATGAGCCTTTCCTGAAGCCTTCCCGTTGAGCAGCAGCTGGACGAAGCCTACTATATAGGGCACAGCCAACGAATAAGCTAAAATTTCTCCCTCCATCATGACTCCTCACCCCTAATTTCATCCTGGGAAAGCTCTTCCAGCATTCTTTCTTTAAACATATAAAGTATCACGCTAACAATTATGGCTATTTCTCCTATAGCAAGGCCTATGCCTAAAAAGACCAGATAAGCGCCTAGCTTAACTACGCTGATTAGCCCTGAGGTTGTCGCTAGGTATAAGATCAAGAGAGTAACTCCGTTGAAAGAAACCTCAAGCGAAAGGAGCATTTTAACTATGTTCTTGTTGAAAACAAGGCCCCAGATTCCTAACCCTATTAGGACAGCGGCTGCTATAAGAATCGGAACGTAGCCCAATATCATTCCTCTTCACCCCGAGAGATAGTTATCGAAGCGATAAGAGCTACTGCAAGGGCGAAGATCAGGATTAAGTCGGCGAACCAGTATCTATCTATGAAGCTTACGGTCCTCAGAACCCCAAGGTAAGCTATGTAGCTGGGAGCCAAGCCCACTGTTAAAGAAACAGCTAAAACAAGCAGGAATATGAAGATCACAACGATCCAAGAATAAGAAAGCGGCCTCAGAGCTATCTTAGGTTCCTTAAGCATGCTTATAGAAACAACTATAAAGACAACTCCTGCTCCAACGTATATAATTAGCTGTATGAATGCCAAAAGCGGATAGCCTAATATCATGAAGAAAGCCGCGTTTATCAAACCCACGAAAGCGAGGAATATCGAAGAGTACACAAGAGAGCGATAAGTTACAGTTAAGTAAGCAAAAGCTATCGATGAGACAGCTAGTATTATGATGGCTAGCGCTAAAGCTGGGCTTCCTAAAACAACTTTCGCAGCTAAATAGCTAAGGGGCAGGCTCATAGCTCACACCTCTCTTTAAATCAGCTTTAGAAACAACCTTCTTTGAGTTCTTGTAAGGCTCTTCTGGAGGCTTCAAGTATTCCTCGTAAGTAGGCCTGTAGTCCCTATCGTTCTCAAAAGCAACGTCGTGAACCTGAGTTGGTATAAATGCGTCCACGGGACAAACGTCAACGCAGAAGTAGCAGAATATGCACTTCCCCCAGTTGACAACCGGCCTCTTTGTCCTCTTTGGTCCTTTGGCTTTTTCTTCACCCGGAGGCGCCGGAAGAGTTTTTCCTCCTTCGCCTATTATTCTTGGAACCATAGTAATGGCTTCTGGCGGGCAGACCATTTCGCACATGCTGCAACCTATGCACTTTTTGTCGTCAACAGTAAAGAAGCCTCTATAATTTTGAGGAAGCTTCATCGTTTCCGCTGGATAGTCCAAAGTCATCCTGTTCGGCTCTATCAAGTATTTGAAGCCTTTAGCCAAGGCCTTTATGTGCCCAGTTACAGGATCCCTAGGCTTTCTCACTTCGCTCATCTAATGCTCACCTCTAATATCGAAATAAAAACAGATATCAAAGATAGAGCTAAAACGTAGGACCAGCCAGATCTGACTGCCTGATCTAGCCTATACCTCGGGTAAACAGCCCTCAAGAAAACCAATGCGGACATAACTATGAAGGCTTTAATTACAACGACCAGGCCCGGAATTATTACCCCAACTATCGGGTTTGCGGCCGTAGCTGGGAAAGGCCACCAGCCTCCTAAGAATAGAAGGCTGAATATTAAGCTAAAGTTGTAAAGCTCAATGTATGGAGTAGCCATTCCTATCCCGAAAAAGAGCGCTGAGTATTCTGTGAACATGCCCATAACCAACTCGCTGTCAGCTTCTGTTATATCAAACGGAAACCTCCCGGTGGTCCTTATCATAACTATAAGCATCGTGAGCGCGGCTATTGGGTTTAGGATTAGTCCCGGGAGCCCGTGCATCTGAGCCTCTGCAGCAACTATGAAATCATATGTATGATAGATGATTATCATAGAAACTACAGAAAGGAGGAACGGAACTTCATAGGATATAAGCAGGAAAGCTTCCCTTAGGGCGCTTATGAAGGAGAACTTGTTGTCGCTAGCCCAGCCCAGGGCTATAGCGTATATAGGAGTTATAATTATCAGCCCAACAGCAAACAGCATCGTATAGTAGCTCGGGAAGAGAACAGAGTAGTACGGACCCACAGCTATGAAGATCAAAGGCATAGCCGCAAAAGCTAGCATCATTCCAGGAGCAATTATAAACGCAAGCTTGTCGCTCTTCTCGGGAACTATGAACTCCTGAAAGCTGTACCTTATCAGGTCTGCTATAGACTGAAGGGCCCCTCCTATCCTCTTTGAGACCCAGAGAGGACCGAAGCGCATCTGAACCTTGGCCGCTATCTTCCTTTCCAACCAGATGATCACTATTACGACGACCAAGGCGGCCACTAGACCAGGGAACACCAGAACGTAAAGCAGGTCCTCTATCAGCCATATTATCAGAGGTATTATTCCCATCATCTATCAGCCTCCGGCGGGAAGTAGTCTATGCTTCCGTATATCGCAGGAAGGTCTGCGAGCCTGTGCCCAACGGCAACGTGCGTGAAGAAAGGCAGGTTCCTGAAAGAGGGCGTAACCCACCTAAACCTGTACGGGTACTTATCCCCAGTGCTCTTTAAATAGAAGAAAATCTCCCCTCTGCCAGCCTCAACCCTAGCAGTGGCTTCTCCTGCTGGCGGCCTCATGTGTATCATGAACGCCGGAAACATTACCCTCTTCTTTTCTTCGTAGACCTTTTTCATAACCGGGTTTAGCTGGTTGTATATTTGATCAGAAATGATCTTGCCTTCTGGTATGTCCTTTAATATCTGCCTTATCATTTTAATGCTCTGCTTTATCTCTTCAACCCTAATGAGCAGCCTATCGTAGGAGTCCCCGTTCTTCATGACTGGAACTTCGAAGTCCAAGTCTTTGTATGCCGCGTATGGCTGATTCTTTCTTGTGTCGTAATTAACCCCAGATGCCCTCAAGTTAGGCCCAACGACCCCCAGCTTTATCGCATCCTCCTTCTTGAGGACCCCTACGTTTATGGTTCTAGCCTGGACCACCGGGTTTTTTACCCAGATGTCTTCGTAATCCTTAAGCCTTCTCTCCATGTACTGAAGGACCGTTTCTGCCCTTTCTTTAAATCCGTTGGGCAGGTCCCACCTAACCCCGCCCGGAATTATGTAAGAGTAAGTTATTCTGGCTCCTGTAAGCATCTCCATCAGATCTATGAAGGGCTCCCTATCCCCAAAAGCCCACATATAAACAGTTGAAGAGCCCAAAAATATTCCAAAAATCCCTATGCCGTAGAGGTGGCTGGTTATCCTGTTTATTTCGGCCGCTAAGCTCCTCAAGTACTGAGCCCTCGGCGGAGGCTCTATGTTAAGCAGCTTTTCTAAAGCCAGAACATAAGAGAGGTTAGCGTGAATAGTGTCCGGAAGCATTATCCTTTCTACTATAGGAACAGCTTTTATCCACTCCCTTCTCTCGCTCAACCACTCGCTCGTCCTGTGGACGTATCCTATGTCTGGATCAACCCTTACTATGATATCCCCATCAAGCCAAACCTTTAGCCTCATGTGCCCAGAGCCCGGGTGAGAAGGGCCAATCTGAAGTATTATGTACTTTTCTCCCTCTAAGTTTACGTTAGCTAGATCTTCGATGTTATAAACTTTCTCGCTCATTCTAAGAACACCTTCGGCTTAATGTACTGGAAGTCTTTCCTCATCGGCCAGGCTTCATAGTAGTCCTCAGGCAGCATTAGGTACCTTAAGTCCGGATGCCCTTCGAATATTATTCCAAACATCTCAAAGGCCTCCCTCTCGTTAAAAACAGCGCTTGGCCAGATGCTGGTTAGCGAAGGAACCTTTACGGGAGGCCTTTTTATTACCCTTCCTTCATAGCAATCTCCCTTGGGTTGCTCAGGCTTTTTCACCAAAAGGGAGAGCCCTACTACGATCCCTTTAAGCTCATCGACAGAATAACTTGAAGCGTGCCAAATTACTTCAATCTTATCAGGATAGTCGATGCCGGTAACCGAGACCACGTGGTCAAAGCCCAGATCTCTGAGCTTTGATGCCGCGTTAACAAGCAGGCTTGAATCCTCAAAGCTAACCTTGTAAAGAGATTTCTTCTCATCGAAAGCCACGTTATTAGAAAGCTTTGAAAGTTCTTCCTTCAGGTTCACTTTTTACCACCCAGCAGGGAATCCCTTTCTCTCTTTACTTTTTCCTGTATCAAAAGAACTGCTCTGGCTAAGGCTTCGGGCCTAGGAGGACAGCCTGGGACGTAAGCGTCAACCGGAAGGTACTCCCTTGCCACTATAGTGTTGTAGCTGTTAAAGAAAATACCGCCGTCCATAGCGCAAGCTCCCATAGCTATGACCCACTTTGGAGAAGGCATCTGATCGTAAACCCTCCTTACGACTCTGGCCATCTTTATAGTTGTGGTGCCCTCTACAACAATCAGGTTTGTCTGCCTTGGACCTCCAAAAGGCAAGAAGCCAAGCCTTTCTAGGTCAAACCTAGGCGAAGCAGCTGCAGCAAACTCTGCCCCGCAGCAGGATGTCATCAAGTGAACTGGCCAGAGCGAAAAGTCCACGCCCCAGCTAACGGTCTTTTTTATAAACTCGCTTTTCTTTAAGTAATCTAGAGCTTTCTTAGCAACTTCGTCCAAATTGCCTAAAAATATCAGCCCTTCGGCATCAGCCATTTCTTTATCACCCTAGCTTCTCTTATCGCGAAAAATAAGCTTGGAATGAACACGATCAGGCTCAAAGCAAACAGATAGTATGAATTAACCCTCAAGTAGAGCAAAAACGTAAACAAGAAAACAAAGACCGGCTCTGCGATCATAAAAACCAGCAAAAACGGGTAATATTGCATAACATAAAGCCCCCTAGCCCTCCCTAGCTCTTCGTTTCCGCTTTCAAACCTCTTTGTCTTTTCTTTTCCACCTTTCCTAGAAAGGGCAGAACCTATCGCGAAAGCTAAAAAGGACGTCGCAACCCCAACCAGCAAAAGAACAGCAACATCGAGGTAAACGCCGGCCCACCCAGTTATCATTGACAATAACTTTGTTTTTTAGGTTTATTAACTTTTACCGTAAATATTTACAATAAATTAATTTATTTTGAAAGTTTTATAAAAATTTTTAGAAATCTAATAGATAAAAAATGTTAAAAGAACTATTTTTATTTAATTTTTACTTTTCTTTAATTATAGATAAAACCGCGTTATAGTCATCCAAGTACTCGTGATAATCGTTAACCGGAGTTTCTAAAATAAGGGGCTTGCCGTTTATCAGCTGCTCAGCCTTAAAGAAGTTCCTGAACCCTTTTTTGCCTATAAAGCCTTTCCCTATCCTTTCGTGCCTGTCCAAGCCTGAGCCCAGGCCTCCTTTTGAGTCGTTTAGATGGATCAGCTTAATCTTATCTAAACCTATCAGCTTATCTATCTGCTCGATCGTCTGCTTAAGCCCAGTTTGGGTAGCTATATCATAACCTGCGGCGAAGGCGTGGCAAGTGTCAAAGCAGACCCCTACCCTATCGCTATTTATTCCTTTTATTATATCAGCAAGATCTTCAAGCCTAGAACCAACGCTGTTCTTTTGACCAGCCATGTTTTCCAGAAGAACATAGCAGTCGCAAGACACTGAATTTATAGCCTTCAAAACTCCTTTAATGACCCTTTCCTTTCCTTTTTCAATTCCCGCCCCAAGATGGCTTCCTACATGAACAACTATGTACTTTAGCTTAAGCCTCTTTGCCCTCTTCATCTCTTCTATAAGAGAATCAACAGATTTTTCGTAAATGTCGTCCTTTGGGGAGGCTAAGTTGGGCAAGTAAGGCATGTGAGAATTAACTGAAACGAAGCCTTCGGTTAGCTTTAAAAACTCTTCAACTTCATCTTCCTTCAGCTCTGGATAAGCCCAACCCCTCGGATTTCTTGTGAATATCTGAAAGGTTTTAAATCCTAGCTCGCTGGCCCTTTCGGCGGATTTCTGAAGACCCCCGGTTATGGGCATGTGCGCGCCAACTAGCACATCCATTAGTTTTTAATAAAAGCCCATGAGATAAAAGCTTTGCCTTTCATAAGGCTCTAACAAGAGGCTGCAAGAGAGTTTAAAAACTGGTAAACGATAAGAAAATAAGTGAAGCTTATAGCCAAAAAATTTATCATATCATTAGCTAATGCCTAAAAAATCGCTCATAAAATTATTTGTAGTGCCCTTCGAGGAGGATGACCCCAAAAAGTGCACCGCTGAAAAGCTTAAGAGGTTTAATATGGTAAAGTTTGTAAGAAGGCCTGTTGGGTTAACTTTAAACCCTTTTAGCCCAATTTTGCTTAAAGAAAAGCCTGAGGACGAAGCGCTTGCAAGGCTCAAGGGTTTAACAGCAATAGACGCAAGCTGGAAAAAAAGAGAAGAATGGGGTACAAAGTACTTAAACGAATACTCTAGAAGGTTACCTTTGCTTATCGCTGCGAATCCTATAAATTATGCAAGGCCTCATCTTTTATCAACTGTAGAAGCCCTGGCTGCATCTCTCTATATATTAGGAAATGTGTCCCAGGCTGAGGTTATACTTTCAAAGTTTAAGTGGGGTCCCAACTTTTTAAAGCTAAACAAGAGGGCGCTTGAGCTTTATAAAAAATCTGAAGATATAGTTTCAGCAGAAAAAGAAGTTTCTGAAAACTACGCTGTTTATTTTAGCATTTAACGATGTTTTTTAAGCTGAGTTGCTCGATCTTGAGCTAAGCTTAACCTTTTAGCCCAATAAAAAAGAAACGTTTGCTAGTTTCTGTGAGAAAACGTAGGGGCTGGTATTCTCCCTCCTCTTCTTATGAACGACTTGTCCTTAGACTCTAAAACCTTCATAACATAAGTTTTACCGAAAAGCCCTCCTAACTCTATTTCGTCACCGGGCAAAGCGCCGGGAACCGGGAGCAACCTAACTCCAACCGTTTTGTTTGTGAACACTCCTATAGCTACCTCATCGAGCATCAGAGATGCTATCGTTTCCCAGCTGGTTTCTCCCGGAATTGCCACCATGTCAAGGCCTGTGGAACAAACAGAGGACATAGCTTGAAGCATTGGAATCGTTATGAAGCCTTTCTTAGCGGCTTCTGACATCTCAAGGTCTTCGCTTACAGGTATGAAAGCCCCGCTGTATCCGCCAACGAACATGGCGCCCATTATCCCTCCTTTCTTTATCGCATCCGTTAAAAGAGCTAGAGCTGCTATGGACCCCGGAAGCCCTGCGCTGTCTATGCCCATCTCCCTGATAACTGCCGCTACGCTCTCTCCTTCTTCTGGAGCTGGAGCTAACGAAAGGTCTATGCTGCCAAGCTCGCTGTTTATTTTGCTTGCTATTTCAGAACCTATGAGCTGAGCCGCCCTAGAGACCTTAAACGATATCTTCTTTATTTCTTCGGAGAGCTCGTGCATCTTTTTGTTCTTGCTGTTCTTAACTACAGCCCCAATCACGCCAGGAGCGCTTATAGCTACGTTTACAGCAGAGTCCCCTTCCCCTGGGCCGTGAAAGCCTCCTGCCATGAAAGGTATGTCGCTCGGGGCGTTCGCCAAAACCACAAACCTTGCGCCAGCTTTCCCTTTAGTTAAGTAAGACGCCTTTTTTAAGGCCTTTGCTGCAAGGATTATTGCGTCTACGTTTATCCCTGAGTTCGTCCTTCCAACTTCTACTGAAGAGCAAAGGTGCTCCGTATCTTTTAGGACGTTGGGCAGCTCTTCTAAAAGGGCTCTCCCGCCCTTTGTTAGCCTTTTAGAGGCTAGAGCGGTGAAGCCCCCAATCAAATCAATTCCAGCTTCTTTTGCGGCTTCATCTATGCTCTTACCTATTTGATATGCCGCCTTTCTCGCTAAACTTAACGGATACCTTTCAAGCAAAAAGTAGACTGGGGAAATCGTGATCCTTTTGTTTGTTATCGGGAGACCGTATTTGTTTTCAACCTCTTCCGCGGCCTTTATGAACTTTTCTGCATACGCTTTTATTTTTCTTTTTAAGCAAGAAGAAGTCTCGTGGTAGCTTGACCCAGCGCAATCCAAGACGTTTAAGCCTAAAGTTACAGCCCTTATGTTAAGCTTCTGTTCAGAAATTATTTGCAGCGTTTCGAGCACTTCATCTATGCTTATTTTACTCATTAGAAGGCGATATCAATATATCATTATTAAATTTTAAACCAAAAAAATCAAACTTTTAGCGTTCTTAAAACTCTTCTTCCTCTTCTTCTCCTTCCCAGTCTTCGTCCCAGTCTTCCTCTTCCCAGTCTTCTTCTTCCTCCCACTCTTCGTCAAAATCGTCTTCTGACATTTTTCCTCGCGTTTAGGATAGGACAATTTCCTAAATATAAACATTACTAGTTAATTTGCTTAAAATGAAACAGTAACTTAGTTGACCCAGCTAGCTTATCTAAATTATTCGCCTTAAGCATGTTGCCGAGCATCTTAAGTTTAAACAAAATAAGCTTAATTTTTGAAGCGTTTTAGCCTATTTAAACGCTATAAAGTACCAAAATCGATATTGTTGCATCAATATTTTTTATAAAGATGATAAGATTTAATAAGCAGCTGTTTAGCATAACTAAAAACAATTAATAATGATGCCAGAAGGCTCATCTTCAGAGGTAAAAGCGCAAAAATATGATAGAGGGCTTAGAAAAGAGCTTAGCGACTTTGACCTTTTGATGCTCGTCATAGGTTCTGTTCTAGGAGGTTCTTGGCTATTTGGGGCTTACTATTCAGCTATCTACGTTGGGCCAGCTTCTATACTATCTTGGTTAATAGCTGGAGTTCTTCTGATTTTTGTAGCCCTAGTGTGGGCAGAGGTTGGGTCTTTGTTCCCCAAGTCCGGGGGGCTTGTGCGCATACCTCAGTACACCGGAGGGACTTTTGCCTCGTTTGTAATGGGATGGGCGTATCTATTGGGGATAATAACCGTAGCGCCAACCGAAACCCTTGGAGCTGTTCAGTACCTTTCTTCTTTCATACCCGGAATATTCGTAAACGGAACCGTTACGTTAGAGGGAGGGGTCTTAACTTTCGCTCTTTTAACGGTTTTCTTTTTCTTAAATTACTTTGGCGTAAAGCTCTTTGGAAAAGTGAACGATGCTTTTGGAGTCTGGAAGCTAATAATTCCTACGCTAGCAGTTCTTCTTTTGATAGCGTTTTATCCGCACCCCTCAAACTTAAGCTCCCTGCCCAATGGCTTTATGCCCTACGGATCTTCCCCAGTTTTTCTTGCGGTTTCTGCAGGCGGCATAATCTATTCATACCTTGGCTTTAGGGAAGGCATAGATTATGCTGGAGAAACAAAAAACCCAGAAAAATCTATACCTCTTGCTACAGTCGGCGGGCTAGTAATAATGATGGTCTTGTATGTTTTAATACAGGTCGCTTTTATTTTGGGCATAGATTGGAAAGCCTTAGGCTTAACGCCGGGTAGCTGGTCAGATCTTTCTTCAACAGTTCTCTCTAACGGGCCCTTCTACGAAATCTTTAAGCTTTCTGGAATAGGGATTTTGGTAGGGTTTACCGCAGTTTTATTAATAGATGCTATAGTTTCTCCTTCAGGCTGCTCGATAATAACTACGGGCGTTGCTTCAAGGACGTTCTACGGGCTTGCCGCTGACGGCCATCTCCCTGAATTCTTTTTAAAGCTAAACAGATGGAGAATACCTTGGGTTTCTTTATTAGCTTCTTGGATATTGGGGGCGCTCTTCATAATACCTTATCCTACTTGGCAGCTTCTTTCGACATTTATCAGCGCGGCCACAGTAATAGCTTACCTCGGAGGCATGCCAGCGCTTATAGCTCTTAGAAAATACGTGCCGGAGTTAAAAAGAAAGTTTGCCGTGCCCTTTGCAAGCATTATAACTCCAGTAGCTTTTATCGTATCAGTTTTGCTGATCTATTGGACTCCCTTTACGGTTTTGTACGGAGCCGTAACGATAACGCTTGCAGGGCTACCTCTGTATTTTGTCTATAGCGCAAGAAGATATAATATTAATAGGATTATAGCAGCGATAACTTCTGCTATCTATTTGGCGCTGCTAGGCTTACTTACTTATATGTTTGTTTACGAAAAAATAGCCCTGCCTGCAGCCCAAGGAGCGACAAATCAGCCTCAATTTTTAAGGAGCTTCGGAATCTATATAGTTTTAATCGCTTTAGCGCTATCTTTCTATTTGGCTATAAATTATTACTCGCTAAACAGCACAGGCAAAAAGCACGTCAGGTCGGGCATCTGGATAGTGGCCCTTCTGCTAACAGTGCTAATAATTTCTTTTCTTGGGCCTTACGGTCCATTGCCTCAACCACTAATAGCTTTTCCCTATGATAATTTTGTTGCCGCTGCCGTAGGTTTGATCTTTTACTACATATCATTAAAATCTGCGTTTTATACTGAAGACCTTGAGGCTGTAATAAAATCCCTTAAAAATCAATAAAATCTGCTACACTCAAGGCTTTTTGCTGACAGCTATCCTAGAAAAATGCTCTCTTACCTGATTAGATCGAGCTATTGATTTTGTTAATTAAGTGGGGCAGGTTCTCTATGAGCTCCTTTGGAGCAAGGTTAAGCCTTATCGGATTCCTGAAGGTTCCGAAAGGCTCTATTTTTCTAGTCACGTAACCTTCCCTTAAAAGGCTTAAGAAGGCTTTTTCTTGATCCACCCTAAAGGATATCGTTAAAAAGTATGACGCGCTTTTTGTTTTAAGAACGCTTTCGTCAAGCTGAGACACAAACCAAGCTCTGGTTTCTAAAGCTTCTTCCCAATATTTTTCGAAAGCGCTGCGCATCTCTAACGCTTTCAAAGCCGCGGCCGCAGAAATAGAAGTAACTGGGAAAGGAGATTGAGCCTTTCTCAAAGCCTTGATGACGTATTCGCTAGCTAGAGCATACCCCAACCTTAAGCCAGCTAAACCATAAGCTTTAGAAAAAGTCCTTAAAATTATCAAATTATCATAATATAACAATAAATCTTCGTTAGTAACTTTTGACAGCTCTGCGTACGTTTCGTCGACGACAACTAGCCTCTTTCCTTCTTCAGCTAGAGCTTTAATTTCTTCCTTAGGAGTTAGCTCTCCTGTAGGATTGTTAGGGTTGCAGATGAACACAACGTCCGGGTTGTGCTCGTTTATTGCTTTAAAGTTTATCGATGAGCCATTTATGTACTCTTGGGAAACAACTTCAAGCCCATTCTGTAAAGCTACAACCTTATAATAAGAATAGGTTGGGTTGTGAAGGAAGACTTTCCCCTTAAAGCCCAAAGCTTTAACTATAAGCTCTATAAGCTGGTCTGCGCCGGATCCGACAATAACCATAGAAGGATTAACTGAATTTCGCTTAGCTATCTCATCAGTAAGTTGGTTAATTATTTCCTTTGGATAAAACCTCACGTCGATTTCCTCTGAGGCTTCAAGCAAAATTTTTGCAACAAGGTCCTTGGGAATAAAAAGATTTTCGTTTGACTGAAGGCGCAAAAAGCTTTTAGGCCCAGCTATTTTTCTTGCTTCCTCTAAGGATATCCCTGAGATGTATTCCGGAAGCTCCTGCCACTTCTTCAGGTTTTCCCTCCACAACTAGCTCCACCTTTTTTCCGATACTTTGATAGCTCCTGCGTGAGCCGGGAACCCCTCGTATTCAGCTAGCTTTACTACCTTATCTTTAATCCTAAGCCATCCTTCTTTTTCTACCTTTTCAACTGTGATCGATGTGAGAAAGTTTAAGACGCTCAGTCCAGAGTAGGCTTTTGCGAATCCAAAGGTTGGCAGAGTGTGGTTTGTACCGACCACATAGTTTCCTGCAGAAAGCGGTGTGTTGATAGCTACCGTCCCCGCCCTGAGCCTGTATTTATAATTTTCAAATATGATATCTGCGTTCCTGCTTTCAATTGCTAAGTGCTCTGGAGCGTAATCCGCAACGAAATCCACGGCCTCGTCTATGTTATCAAAGAGCAATATTGCGCTGTACTTCTTTGAGTTCTCTATTAAGTATGATTTCCTAGGCTCTGGCAAGCTCTCTATGATTTTGTCTACCTGCTCGGAGACCTTTTTTGCGAACTCTTCTGAAGTTGTAACAAGAACACCCGCAGAATCAGGCCCGTGCTCTGCTTCGTTAACTAAGTTCCAGGCAACAACTTCAGGGTCTGCCTCGCCGTCGCTGAGTATCATGCCTTCAGAAGGACCGGCCGGAAGGTCGAACCTCGCCGCGTCGCACGAAAGGATCTTAGCCATAAATGTGTATGGACCGCCTGGTCCTGCTACTACTTCGGTCTTTTTAATGGTTTTAGTCCCGTAGGAAAAAGCGGCTACCGCGTGAGCCCCTCCTACAGCGTACACCTCTTCCACGCCCATCATATAAGCAACTGCGGCGGTAGCAGCGTCTATGTTCATGTCCTTGTCAACAGGAGGGGTAGCTATGGCTATCCTTTTTACGCCAGCTACCTTAGCTGGCACAGTTAGCATTACGGCTACTGAAGGGAAGCTGCCTTTTCCGGATGGAACGTAGAGGCCTGCTGAAGGCACTGGAACAAAGTACATTCCCGCCAGCACCCCTTTATCTGTTCTTACCCAGATGGGCTTGGGAAGCTGCTTCTTGTGAAACTTTGTAACGTTCTTTATCATGTACCTTAGGCTCTCCTTCAGCCCTTCCGACAAATTCCTGTAGCTCTTTTCAAGCTTGCTTTTTTCAACTATTAGCTCATTAGCCTCTATTTTTCTTCCAAAAACAGAGCTCAAATACTCGGTTATCGCTTCGTCTCCCTTTACCTTAACTTCTTCAATTATCTCAGAGACCTTATTCTTTAAGCTTAAAACTTCTTTATAAGAACGCTCCTTAAGCGCCTTTATCGTTTCTCTGTCGGCTTCAGAATACTTTATAATCCTAAAATATCCCATTTAAGCTGATTTTCTTGAGCGGCTTAAAAACTTATTTTAACAAACAACCTTTACGCGTTTTTATAATTATAAATTGCGCAACGGTCCTATTATCGCAGAAATTGCATAAAAAGGAGCTAAGGCCCTTATTTTTAAAGATTTGCGGGGGGTGGGATTTGAACCCACGAAGGCCTACGCCAGCAGGTCTTGAGCTTAGGCTCCCTCTGCCCCCATCGACCTGGCTAGGGGACCCCCGCAAAAAATTCTTTTTGCTTTAAATTTATATACGTTTGCCCGATTTTAGGGGTCAACAAGGCTTAATCGCCCAGCGCTTACTAAACGTTAAATTCACGCGCAGCTATCAGTTATTTAATGAAGTACAAAGAATTCGGAAACACAGGGGTGAAGGTTTCTGTGATAGGAATGGGAACCTACTATGACCCTTTTTGGATAGTGACAGCTAAGCTTGGCTGGCTCAGGGACGCTGAAAGAAAAGTACAAGCGTTAAAGGCAGGAATTGAAGCAGGAATAAACTTAATTGACACGGCTGAGCTTTACGGTTCAGAGCCCTTAGTTGGAAGAGCCATCAAGGGTTATGAAAGGGAAAAGGTTTTTGTTTCAACAAAAGTTTTGCCGATACACTTGAAGAAGGATAAGCTTTTTAAAAGCTTAGAAAGGTCCCTAGAAAGGTTAGGAACAAAGTACGTTGACCTTTACCTTATACATTTCCCAGGAAGGAGCGAATCCAACAGGGAAGCTTTGCTCAGCATGGAAGAGGCTATAGAGAGCGGGCTAATTAGGTTTATAGGCTTAAGCAACTTTGACTTAAAAGGCTTAGAAGAAGCCAGAAAAACGCTAAGGAAGAACGACGTAGCAGCAGTTCAAAACAACTACAATTTATATCACAGAGATCCGGAAAAAGATCTTTTGCCTTACTGCGAAAAAGAAAAGATCGCTTTCATGGCTTACTATCCTCTAGCCCACGGGAAACTAGTGAAAGACAGCAAGCTGCTCGAGCTTTCAAAAAAGTTCGGCGTAAGCCCCGCTCAGCTTGCTTTGATCTGGCTGCTTAGGTGGAGCTCTGTTTTCCCAATTCCCAGGGCTTCAAGGCCTGAACATGTTTTAGAAAACGCGAAAGCGTCTGAAATAGA
>CAYFJA010000016.1:0-20678 GCA_964343315.1 uncultured Nitrososphaerales archaeon | reverse complement strand
AACTGAAGCGCCTAAGCTTTCGCTTAGCTTTATAAAATCATCAGCTTGATGATAATTAACTGAAGTTAACGTCATAGAGGTTGAAACTTCTAACCCTTTATCTCTTAGAACCTTTACGGCTTTTGTTGCGGCGTTGTAAGAACCCTTGCCCCTTATATAGTCGTTTACTTCTTCTGTGGATCCGTCTATACTTACTTGAACTTGTTCAACCCGAAGCTTTTTCAGCTCATCCGCAAGCTCCTCGTTAATCAAGATCCCGTTTGTGCTCAGGCTTGCATTCAATCCATATTCTTTGACCTCATTTAAGAAGCTGAGCAAGAACCCCCTGGGAAGAACGGTTGGCTCCCCTCCTAAAATATAAACCCTTTTAACCCCAATGTCTGCAAGCTTCTTAACAATTTTAATCCAATCCTGCGATTTTAGCTCTTTTTCAAAAGGTTCTCCTGCATTAAAATAGCATGTTCTACACCTTAGGTTGCATAATCTGGTTAGGTAAACTGAAACAGTCAGCTGAGCTTGGTTTTTAAGGTACTCAGAACCTTTTCCTGCTAATATGTGAGGCACTGGGCTGGCTGGACAGTCCTCTAAGAAGACCTTAACCCTCTTATCTATCTCCATCTAATTTGCTTAAAAATAATCTTTGTAAAATTTAAAATTAACATTAAATTTAGGAAACGTTTTTCTTTTTTGTTTGTTGACTAAGCTTGTGAAAAAGATAGTCTTAGATGCAGCCGGTTTGTTTAAGATAACCTTGATTAATGGGGATTATTTTTATACGACTTATCAAGTTTTAGACGAAGTTAAGTCTCAAGCTGAAAAAGAAATCGTCAACAGATTTATCAGAGAGGGAAAGCTGAGCGTCGTAGAGGTTTCAGATAAAGAAATAAAAGAAATTGAGAAGCAGCTAACCATTTCAAAAGGATTATCTGAAGCAGACTTTTCTCTTCTAGCTTTGGCTAAAAAGCTTGGAGATACAAAAGTTTACACAGATGACTATGAGCTGCAGAACGCCCTCAGCCTTTTGGGAATAGAATTTGAAGGCGTTAAGGTGAAAAGAATTAAAAAGAAGATAGTTTGGGTTTACAGGTGCGCTTACTGCGGCAGGACTTACAACTATAAACTAGAAGAATGTCCAGTCTGCGGAGGTCCTGTTAGGAGAAAAGCGCTGAAAAAGTTTTCGGTTTAAAGCGCTTTTTCGATAAAAAGATTAGTAAAGCTTTTGTGCTTTTCGTAAAAATTTTCTGATAAAGTTTAATAATAAAAAGTAGATTAATTCATAATTAATGAGCACCTCAATAGGTTTTAACAGGTATTCGCTTCCTCCTCTTCCTTATAAGATCGATGCGCTCGAGCCTTACATAAGCTCTGCAATAGTAGACGTTCACTACAACGGACACCACAAAGGATATGTTAACGGATTTAACAGCGCATTAGAGAAGCTTGAAAAAGTGCTTAAAGGTGAAGTAACTGGCTACGACATGCAGGGGATAGTTAGGAGCCTAACTTTTAACGCGAACGGCCACAAACTTCACACGATTTACTGGTACAACATGGCTCCAGCGGGCAAAGGGGGAGGAAAGCCAGGAGGGAAGCTCGGGGACCTTATAGACAAGCAGTTCGGAGGGTTCGATAAGTTTAAGGCGGTTTTCTCAGAAGCCCAAAAGTCTCTTCCGGGTACCGGTTGGACGGCTCTTTACTATGATACAGAAGCTAAGAACCTTCTCTTCATAACGATAGAAAACCACTTTATGAACCACTACGCAGAGCTTCCGATAATCTTGATAGTAGATGAGTTTGAGCACGCTTACTACCTTCAGTACAAAAACAACAGGAACGCATACCTAGATGCATGGTGGAATTTAGTTAACTGGGACGACGCAGAAAAAAGGCTTCAAAAGTACCTTTAAACTATTTTTCATATTTATTTTTTATATTATATCGATAAGTTTATATGATCACTAAAAAGGATATTAAATGGCATGCCGACTGTTTATGATGTACCAGCTGACGCTTTAATATTTGAGCTTAAGGAGTATCTTAAAAAATCTGGTATAATTGAGCCTCGACCTTACTTTTATTATGCTAAAACTGGATCTCATGTTGAAAGGCCTCCTCAGGACTCAGACTGGTTTTACTATAGAGCTGCAAGCATGCTTAGAAAGCTTTACCTTCACGGTCCTATAAGCATAAAAGAGTTCACTAAGATATACGGAGGGGCAAAAGCTGTAGGATATAGCTTAGCTCACTCAAGGCCAGCTGGCTCGAGCCACATAAGGAGCCTTTTGAAGGACTTGGAAAAGGCTGGGCTTGTAGCCAAGACGCCTAAAGGAAGGGTCCTGACTGACAAAGGGAGATCTCTTCTTGACAAATTGGCTTCAAAAGTTTTTGAGGAATTCAAGAAGCAGAACCCAATATTAGAAAAGCTAGGCATTGGGTGAATTTGATGAGCGCCTACAAAGGCTCTTCAGAAGATGAGCAGAAGAAAAAGGAGCTGGAGGCTCTAAAGGAGCAGTACTTGAGGATATACCTTACCCCAGAAGCAAGGTACAGGCTAAACAACTTGAAGCTCGTAGGCAATCAGACAGCTTACGTTTTGGAGGATCAGATTTTTCAGCTTGCGCTCCAAGGCAAGCTAGACCATCAGATAACCGACGAAGAATTAAAGGAATTGCTTTTAAAGCTTCAAAGCTCTAAGAAAGAGATAAAGATAAGGTGGTGAAAGATGGGAAGCAGAAAGAGCTCCTTTGAGAAAAAGTTCTATATGGCTAAGCTTAGGAGCAACCAGCCTGTTCCGGCTTGGGTAATTCTGAAGACTAACAGAGAAGTTAGGTTCAACTACAAAAGAAGAGACTGGAGACACAGAAAGCTGAGGTGATCTAGTTGCCTGATGAAGTTAAAGTTACTGTTTCGTTTAGCAAGATATTTTCTCTGCCAAAGTACAAAAGGAGCAAAAAGGCTGTCAGGAGGCTCAAAAGGGAAATAATGAGGAAGCTCAAGGTGGAAGAGGTAAAGATTTCTCCCTCTTTAAATCAAGTTATTTGGTCTCATGGAGACAAACTCGCTATAAGAAGGATAACTCTTCTAGCTAAAGTGGATAGGGAAGCTTCAGTAGCTGTGCTGGAGCCTCTGCAAGAAAAGGCTAAAGAAGAGAAACAGGAAAAGCAGCAAGCTGAAGCTTCCTCTCAATCTTAAAAAATTTCTATAATTTTGCAAAACAACACTTTAATACTGGCTTAATGATATATTTTGCAAGAATTGTTAGAGGAGCTTTTCTATCCCAAAAGCATAGCTGTTGTAGGTGCATCTAGAAGCAAGGAGAAGATAGGAAACATAATCTTTAGAAACATAAAATCAACCTTTTCAGGTAAAGTTTATCCGGTTAACAACAGGGCTGAAGAAGTTGAAGGGGTTCAAGCTTACTCTTCTGTCTCTAAAATACCCGATAAAGTGGACCTTGCTATAATCAGCGTTCCAAAAGAATTCGTTATAGAAGTAATGGAGGACTTGGGGAAGGCCTCTGTTCCAGCAGCCATAGTCATAACTTCAGGGTTCAGGGAGATAGGAGAAGAAGGGGCAAAGCTTGAAGAAGAGCTCAAGGCCGTCGCTTCTAAGCACGGTATAAGGTTCTTAGGACCCAACACGATGGGCATAGTAACTCCTAGCTTTAACGCTACGTTTACTTACGTTGACGTTAAGCCCGGGAACATAGCGCTGGTCGCTCAGTCCGGAGGTATGGGGGCTTACATGCTTAACTGGGCCCAAGCAACAAAAACAGGGTTGAGCTATTTTATTGGTTTGGGAAATCAAGCGGACATAAAGGAAGTTGACGTTTTTGAGTTTCTGGCCGAAAGCCCAGAAACTAAAGCGATATTTGTTTACTTAGAAGGCGTCTCTGACGGCCAGAAGTTCCTCGATATTATGCCAGATATAACTAGAAAGAAGCCGGTCGTATTCTTGAAAGGAGGGGCCAGCGCCGCAGGGGCCCAAGCGGTTAAAACGCATACTGGGAGCTTGGCTGGATCCTATGAGCTCTTTAAGGCCGCAGTCGAAACCGTAGGAGCTATATTTGTAGAAAACCTGACAGACATGCTTAACTTGGCCAAGCTCATAGCTTCTAACGAGCCAATAAAGGAAAACATACTTATAGTTACGAATTCCGGAGGACACGCGGTCTTAACCGTTGATGAGATAGAGAGGCAAAAGCTCGGGCTAATAAAGCTGCCGCCAAAAGCTATTCAAGACCTTTCTATAGTTTTGCCTTCCTTTGTTACCCCTAAAAACCCATTAGACTTAGGAGGCGACGCTACTTTAGAAAGGTACATAACTGCCCTAAAGATAGTTCAGGGCCTAGACTGCACGAAGCTCGTTATGGTCCAGTCTTTGGCAACAGTCAGCTGCTTGGAGGTTGCCAAGGCCCTTCAAAACTTTAAAGGAAGGGGCGTGGTCGGGGTCATGATGGGTTTAGCTGAAGAAGCCGCGATCAGGGTCCTCGATTCAGCTAACATACCTGCTTTTAACTTCCCTGAGGACGCCGTCAGGGCAATAAGGTATTTCGTAAAGAGAAAGGAGTCAACTAAAAAGATAAGGATCCCAGCCCCGATACCTGAAGCTCTTAACATCATAAACGGAAAGAAGGTTATACCAGACTATGAAGCTTTTAAGATCTTAGAAATATATGGCATAAGGGTAGCTCCATGGGCCGTGGTAACAGACCTTGATGAAGCGAAGAAACAAGCAGAAAGGATAGGATATCCCTTAGTGGTTAAGATATCTTCTGATCAGCCGGTTCATAAGACTGAGCTGGGAGGAGTATTCTTGAACGTAGAAAGGGAGAACTTAGAAAGCGCATTCAACGCGGCCAAGAGCATGTCCAATAGGGTTTTGCTCCAGAAACAGCTAGATGGTGTTGAAGTGTTTGTTGGCGCGGTTAAAGATCCTGTTTTCGGGCCTGCCGTTTTGGTTGGCTTGGGAGGTATTTACGTAGAAGTTATAAGGAGCGTAAGCTACGGCCTTTCCCCGATATCCGAAGACGAAGCTCTTAACATGCTGACGGAAAGCAAGGTCTACTCAGCTTTAACCGCAAGAAAAAGAAACTACAACGTAAACTCTGTAATAAGAACCATAACAAGGGTTTCAAGGATGATAGTGGACCTAGACGTAAAGGAGATGGACATAAACCCGCTGATAGTTAACAAGGACGGGGCCTTTGCGGTAGACGTCAGGATGCTGGTTGAATAAAGCTTTAATATTCTTTTTTTATAAAAATTTTTTATGAAGGTTGACTCCAAGTCTTTTGTAGCCGGTCAGAGGATAGATAAAAGGTACACCTGTGACGGTCAAAACATATCGCCTCATCTTTACTGGGATAAAGTAGAGGGGGCAAAGTCCTACGCGCTTATAGTTGAGGATCCCGATGCTCCTATGGGAACTTTTGTGCACTGGGTTATATACAACATAAAGACAAACGAACTTCCGGAGGGAGTAAAGGCTGACTCTCAGATTGGAGTCCAGGGCTTAAACGACTTTGGCAGGATAGGCTACGGCGGCCCGTGTCCTCCTAGGGGGCATGGCCCTCACAGGTACTTCTTTAGGGTATACGCTCTAAGCGAGGAGCTTCCGGTCAAAAAGAACGTTACGGCAGAATCTTTAAGGAAGATGATGGAGGGAAAAATCATAGATAGCGGCGAAACTTACTGCTTATACTCTAGGTAACAAAAAATTCTCAATTTAGATAGCATTCTCCAAAAACATTATATATTAAATTTTATCACCTATTTAGGAAGGATAAATGTCCCAGAAACCACACTTAAATTTAGTTGTAGTAGGTCACGTAGACAACGGTAAATCAACAACTATGGGGCACTTTTTGTACAACTTAGGAGTCATAGACCCAAGGGAAGTCGAAGAGTACGCAAAAGAATCTGAAAAGCTAGGAGTAGGCGATACGTTCAAGTACGCTTGGGTGCTGGACAGGCTAAAGGAAGAAAGGGAAAGAGGAGTAACTATAGACTTAGCTTTTCAGAAGTTTGAAACTAAGAAGTACTTCTTCACCCTTATAGATGCGCCAGGTCACAGGGACTTCATAAAGAACATGATAACCGGGGCTAGCCAAGCTGACGCTGCTATTCTCGTAGTTTCTGCAAAGGAGGGAGAAGCAGAAACAGCTTTAGCTGAGGGAGGACAGGCAAGGGAGCACGCCTTCCTCTTAAAAACACTAGGCGTAAACCAGCTTATCGTTTTGATAAACAAGATGGACGCAACACAGCCTCCGTACAGCCAGCAAAGGTTTGAGCAGGTTAAGAAGGCCGTAACGGACCTCCTCAGGTTGGTTGGATACAAAGTAGACACAATACCGATAATCCCAGTATCGGGATGGGTTGGAGACAACCTAACAGAGAAGTCTAACAACATGCCTTGGTACAAAGGTCCTACTCTTTACGAAGCCCTCGACATGCTGCAGGTTCCTCCAAAGCCCATTGACAAGCCTTTGAGGATACCGATTCAGGACGTCTACTCAATAACTGGCGTTGGAACGGTCCCAGTAGGAAGGGTAGTAACTGGAGTGCTAAAGGTTGGAGATCAGATAATCATCATGCCTCCTGGTCTTAAAGGCGAAGTGAAGTCTATAGAGACGCACCACACGCCTATAGAAAAGGCTGAGCCGGGAGACAACATAGGGTTCAACGTTAGGGGCATATCAAAGCAAGACGTCAAGAGAGGCATGGTAGTAGGGCACGTGACTAACCCGCCGACCGTCGTTAAGGAGTTCATAGGCCAGATATTTGTAATATACCACCCAACTGCTATAGCAGCAGGCTACACGCCGGTCCTTCACGCCCACACAGTTCAGCAAGCCACCCAGATAGTTGAGATAATTCAAAAGATAGACCCAAGGACAGGACAGGTCGTAGAGGACCATCCGAAGAGCATAAAGACGGGAGATGCTGCGTTAGTAAGGATGAGGCCTCTGCAACCAATATGCTTGGAGACTTTCAAAGACTTCCCGGAGCTAGGAAGGTTCGCTTTAAGGGACTCAGGAAGGACTATAGCTGCGGGAATAGTAAAGGAAATCACTCAGAAAGGTTAAATCTTCTTCCTCATTTTGATTATTTTCTTCAACTATTTCTTGGTATATTTCTTCAAACCTGAGCATTATTGAAGCTATTATCTTTTTTACCCTCTCTAAGTTTTCCCTGTTAGGGTTCTCTAGGAGCTTTATAGCTTCAGTGCACTGGTTCATCAGGTTACCTATTTCTTCTTCAACAACTTCCTTAGCAAGAGGCAAAGTAGACCTTAAGGCTTCTCTGTACTCCTGAATTAAATAAGCAAGGCTCTTGATTTCTTCTTCAGACATCTTTTAGATAGAAGGTTCTCTCTGCTTAAAAACCTTTTTAGTATTTAAGCCCGCTTTCCCTGTAGATCTTTATTCCGGGAGGCGTAATTACTATTCTGTCTTCCCCCAGCCTCGCTATGTCTCCTCCTAAGCTCATCGTGAACTTGTAGAGTTCTTCAACGCTCTTAGAAAGCTCGTCCAAAGACTTCTTTACCAGTGGGGTGAACCTGATTATCACTATATTTCCCGCTGAAACATCGTCCTTAACCTTTTTCACGTCTTCAAAGCTTTTGATAGGATAAGCCTTTAAGTATATAGTTTTTTGGTCTTCTTTTTGCATGCTTGTAAATATTTGGTTAAAAAGGGAATAAACGCTTTTCGGTTCTATTTGCTCTTAATCCTTTATGTTAAATAATTTACAATGTCTTTGATTGTTATCGTCGTTTGTAAATTAATAATTATGTTGTTTATGATTAAGGATCTTCGTTTTATAGCACTAAGCAAGCAAAGTATAAATAATTAACATATTTAGAAATTTCTATGGGAGATGACGCGGTAGTAGATAAAGCTGTTAAAGAAGTGAGGGGCCTTATGGAAAACACAGGCACCCTCAGCAAAAAGGAGGATTCATCCCTCGTTGGCATGATTTCTTCTTTTGAAAGAATGATTAACAACCCTATAATCAGGAGGATACTCAAGTTTTCAACAACCTATTGTGAAAAAGATAAGGGGAACAGGCTTGAAGTCGCCCTAGAGCTGATGATAGGGAAGAGAAAAGACGCATGTTTTCAGTGCAAGCTTACAGAAAAGGCGCTGTCTTATGTTTTTAACAAGGCTTCTGAATCCTTTGGCTTCACTAAAGAACAAATACAGAAAACTTTAAGCAACGCTTACTGGAGAAAAGGCGTTGCCAGCACCGTTAAGGGATTGGCTTATTTTGGGGTTAGGAGGCCATTCGTACCTGGGGCGCCTTATCAGGTCGTTTGGAACATAACTACCGCGTGCAACTTTAACTGCTTGCACTGCTATGAAAACGCAGGAAGAAGAAGGGAAGACGAGCCAACTCCTGAGATGGTACTGCAAGGAATTGAGAAGCTGGCCAGAGCCGGTGTCGCTTCGCTTGCATTTTCTGGAGGCGAGCCAACGTTGCTGCCTCACATGATAGACTACGTCAGGAGGACAAGCGAGCTCGGAATGTACGCAGCGATGGCGACTAACGGCTGGGTCTTCGCCAACAAAAACGTTGTAAAGAAGTACAGGGAAGCTGGGCTTCAGTTTGTCCAGATAAGCCTAGACGGCCCAGACCCTGAAGTGCACGACAGCTTTAGGAGGGTTAAGGGGTCTTGGGAGAGGGCGGTACAGGCTATAAAGAACTGTAAAGAGGAAGGAATGTTCGTAGAAGTTTCCATGACCGTTACCAAGTATAACCTAGACAAGGTTCCCGAGATGATAGAGTTCGTGAGGCAACTAAAAGCTGACTGGCTCATGATCTACAATTTTGTCCCAACGGGAAGAGGGAGAGAGATCATAACAGAAGACCTTGAACCTCAGCAGAGGTATGAGCTTCTTAAGATGCTTTATGAGAACACCGGAGTAGGAGGGGTTGAGCTTCTTTCCACAGCACCTCAGTACGCAATGGTAGCTCAGGTTGTTGAAGCTCAGAGAAGCATTGGGAAGAACATAATACCCACACACTTCTATAACCCTGAGTATTCAAACCCAAAGCTGAAGAGCTTAGCTGACTTTATAGGAGGCTGCGGGGCAGGGAGGTTCTACGTTAGCATAGAGCCTAACGGGGACATATATCCGTGCGTCTTCTTCCCTCACGAAGAGGAGGTTAAGATAGGAAACATATTTAAGGATGACTTTGATGTCCTCTGGAGAACCAGCGAAGTGCTAGAAAAGCTAAGGAACAAAGACATTCTAGAGGGCTACTGCGGGACCTGCCCGTACAGATACACCTGCGGCGGATGCAGAGCAAGGGCTTACAACTACTACCACGACATCCTGGCCCCAGACCCAGGATGTATACTTAACCAGAAGGAATGGGAGAAGCTGAAGATGGAAGTAATGTTAAGGGAGAAGGCTGAAGTTCTCCCATCTGGAGGTATAGCGGTAAAGCTCTAAGCTCGATCTTAAAGATTAAAGCTTATAAATATAATATTTATATTTTTAATGATAAAAGTTTAAATTTAGTCTTTTAAAGAGTTTTAATTTTGAAAAAATATTAATAAAATAACTCTATAGAATTAAATTTTTCCATTATTACAGGGTTATAAAATTAAATTTAGAAAAAGCTTAAAAGCAATGCTACCTTTTGCTTAATAAAGATGAGCTTGAGACAGGAGGCGCAAGCCTCAACCGTAAGAACTAAAAGGTCCTTTGAGGTTTTGGTTATAAGGGATAGGTGCAAAGAGTGCAACCTCTGCATAGAGCTCTGTCCCCCTAAGATCCTTGAAAGGGATACGTCTTATAACAAATACGGCTATAGGCCAACGAGGGTTACGGATAACTCAAAGTGCATAGGGTGCAAGATATGCGAGTATGCTTGTCCAGACTTTGCTATATTTGTTAGAGAGGTGAGGTAGATGGGAAAGGTTTTGTTCACCCACGGAAACGACGCGATAGTTGAGGGAGCGATAGCTGCTGGGTGCAGGTTCTACGCAGGTTACCCGATAACGCCTTCCTCTGAGATAGCAGAAGAGATGTCCAAGAGGCTACCAAAGCTAGGAGGAATATACGTTCAGGGGGAAGACGAGCTGGCTTCTATAAACATGATCGTTGGAGCTTCTATGGCCGGGGCAAAGGCCATGACGGCTACCTCTGGACCAGGGTTCAGCCTGATGCAGGAGGGTATAGGCTTGGCTATAGCCACCGAGACTCCGATAGTCATAGTTGACGTAATGAGAGCAGGCCCTAGCACTGGCATAGCTTCTAAAGCCTGGCAGGGGGACATAATGCAGGCCAGGTTTGGGTCTCATTCAGATTACGAAATCATCTCCCTATATCCATCGAGCGTTCAGGAAGCTTTTGACTTAACCGTTGAGGCTTTTAACTTAGCAGAGCTTTACATGGCGCCCGTGGTTCTCCTGAGCGATGGGGTTTTAGCTAGGATGAGGGAGAGGCTGTACGTAAAGGACGAGAGCGAGCTAGTTATCATAAACCGCAAAAAGCCGAGCGAAAGCCCAGATAAATACCTACCATACAAAAGAGGGGAGGATTATGTTCCAGCAATAGCGAACTTCGGGGAAGGATATTTCGTTCTCAGGGACAGCCTGACTCACGACGAAAGGGGCTACTACTATGAAAGGCCCGACGTCCAGGCCAAGTACGTTTTGGGCGTAACTGAAAAGATAAGGAGGAACGCAAGCAAGATCTGGAAGTGGCAGGAGCTGTACACTGATGACGCAGAAGTTCTTTTCGTTGCTTCAGGGATAATGGGAAGGATAGCATCAGTTATGGTTAAGGAGGCAAGGGAGGAAGGGAAGAAGTGGGGGCTATTTAGGCCCATAACCATTTGGCCTTTCCCAGAAGAGCCTCTAAGAAAAGCCGCTAGAAACGCATCTAAGGTTATTACTATTGAGATGAGCGTGGGCAAGCTTATCTATCCTGTTAAGTGGAGCTTAAGGGACGGGCAGGATGTGAGCGTCCTGCCCTGGCTAAGCTACGAAGCTCCATCCCCTGACGATCTGTTTAATTTGGTGGAGGTGAAGGCTTGATGGAGATTACGCTGCAGCACCCTCTTGAAAAGTACGTAAGAAGCGAAAAGATGCCTACTACCTGGTGCCCGGGGTGCGGAATAGGCACAGTGGTTCAGGCTTTCTTGAGGGCCGTTGAAGAGCTCAGGCTAGATCCAAAGGACCTCGTGATGGTGAGCGGTATAGGGTGCACGGGAAGGGTTCCTCACTACTTGAGGTTCGACGGCGCTCACGTACTCCACGGAAGGGCTATTCCTGTGGCTTTAGGGATAAAGCTGGCTAACCCAAGGCTAAAAGTTGTAGTCTGGGGAGGAGACGGAGATATAGCTTCGATAGGAGGAAACCACCTGATACACGCTGCAAGAAGAAACGCTGACCTAACGGTCATCATGGTTAACAACTTTATATACGGGCTAACTGGAGGACAAGTGGCTCCCACGACCCCAAAGGAAACAATAACATACACTTCTCCGTACAACCCTGACAGCAAGCCTTTCGACGTGGTTAAGCTAGTTGCGGCCGCAGGAGCAACTTACGTAGCGAGGTGGTCTACAGCGTACCCAGTGCTCCTCAAGGAGAGCATAAAGAAGGCTCTAACTCACAAGGGCTTCTCTTTCATAGAAGTGATAGCCCAGTGTCCTGAAATATTTGGAAGGATAAACGGCTTCAAGGAGCCTTATGACCTTTACTTAAAGATAAAGAGGATCGGGCAGATAAGAAGGGGGATAGGACCCTTTGAAGCCAAGTACGACTGGAACGAGGAGATAAGCTTAGGCGAGTTCGTTAACAGGGAGGAGCCAACTTACCTTGAGCAGCTTGAAGAGATAAAGAAGAAAGCTATGGGTGAAAAGGAAGCATGAAGGAAGAAATAATAATAGGTGGAAGGGGAGGACAGGGAATTCAGCTGATGGGATACCTCTTGGGCTACTCTCTGGTTAAGTTCAAGAACCTCTACGTGGTTCAGACGGAAGAATACGGCGCTTCTACTAGAGGAGGGGAGTCGTACACTGAGCTTTTAGTTTCAGACAAAGAGTCAGAGGTTGCAGCGGTTAAGGTGAGAAACGCCACCATAGGGGTGTTTATGTATCAAGGCGCTTGGGACGCTCTTTCGAGCAAAGTTTCTGAAAACAGCATAGTAATATACGATGGTTCTTTGGTTAACCCTGAAAAGGGAAAAAGGTTTGACATAAGGGCCAGCGACCTGGCCAGAGACGTTTTCAAGACAGCTATAGTAGCCAACATGATAATGCTTGGAGCTTTGAGCGCCATAACAAACATCGTTTCGCTCGATGATCTAAAAACAGCTGTAAACGAAGTCGTAAACCCGAGGTTCAGGGAAATAAACTCCAAGTCCCTAGAGTTTGGCTATCAGGAAGCTATAAAAAAGCTTCAAGCTACGAAGCAATAACCATTATTAAGAAACGTTTTTATCCTTCGTCTGTTAAGTTTTTGTGAAGCCCGGTCGTCTAGGGGCCAAGGATACCGGGCTCTGGATCGCCCCTAGCGGTCGAGGGGAAACCCGGTGACGGCGGTTCGAATCCGCCCCGGGCTAATATTTTTATTTTTTTAGCAACGTTATTAAGCGAAGGAGCTTTACAATAAACAAATGCTTAAGGTCGAGAACCTCAAAGTTTCTACGAACGGGAGCCTTATTTTAAAAGGGATAAACATAAGGCTTGAGGAGGGGAAAAAGTACGCTGTCATGGGCCCAAACGGCTCTGGTAAGACAACTTTAGCTTATTCTATAATGGGTCATCCAGATTACAAAATTGAAGAAGGAAGAATATTTCTTAACGAAGAAGACATAACAAACCTGCAGGTTCACGAAAGGGCCAAGAGAGGGATCTTCTTGGCCTTCCAGAGCCCGGTGGAGGTCCAGGGGGTCCCGGTTATCTCAATGCTCAAGGCAGCCTATTCTTCTTTAAAGGGTCAGAACGTATCAACGTACACTTTCAACAAGATAATCAAAAGCAAGATAGAAGAGGTTGGCTTTGGCAGCGAGCTGATCAACAGGAACGTAAACGAGGGCTTTTCGGGAGGAGAGAGGAAGAAGCTAGAAGTCATCCAGATGTACGTTCTTGAGCCTAAGTACGTGATATTGGATGAGATAGACTCCGGCTTAGACGTTGACTCCTTGGAAAGCGTATCTAAGGCCATTCTGAATTATTATCTCAAGTACAGCCCATCCCTTGTCTTAATAACCCATTATACTAGGATACTTAAGTACATCAAGCCGGACGTTGTTTATATAATATCTGACGGTAGAGTTGTTTCAGAAGGCGGACCTGAGCTAGCCGAGAGGGTAGACTCTGAAGGCTATGGATGGATACAAAAAGAAGGAAGCTGAGAGCATAATACGCTCTCTTTTGGACTTAGTATACAGCAACCCTACTTCGCCCTACGCAGAAAAGCAGGCCATCTTAGCTAGAAGGGTAGCGCTTAAGTTTAAGCTCAGGCAGCCTTATGAGCTAAAGCTTCTTTTCTGCAAAAGGTGCAAGGCGTATTCCCCTCCAATTTACGGAAAAACGGTCAGGGTAAGAAGGGGAAGAATAATTTACACTTGCTTAAGGTGTGGCAAAAAATACAGGTTAATCTTTAAGCCATAGACTTTGTTCTTCTCCTCGAAAGGTATGGGCTGACAAGAATAAGCGCTGCGAGAACAGCAAATACCGCTCCTATCATTCCGAACATAGATATAGACGATTCTGTTGGAGGTACGGGAGCTGGGGGCACTGGGGGATAAATGGTAGATAGAACCGCAGGAATTACGGAAATTACTAGCGCTAAAACCAGCGCCGCTTTTCCTAATCTTATGTCTCTCTTGTAAAAGCCAACAAAGAAGAACACCACCCCAATTAGCATTGTTACGAACTCAACTAGGTTTGTCCATGCGGGAGGAACTGAATAGGTGTAAGTTGGAACAAAGCCTATATTTCCTGAGTAGTTCTGAGGAACTTTGTAAGGAAGCTGGCTAACTGGTATCTGAAGAGGTATTGGGTACTGCTGGGAAGTCTGAGTTGCTGTAAGCTTATATATGGACCCGTTCTCAAACGTTATGTATCCGTACGGGGTTCCGTAAGTTCCCTCTATGTTAGGCGTTGGGCCAAGTATTATCGGGGGCCTGGGAGGCTGGTTAAAGTTGAAAGCATCAAGGGGTAGGTTTGATTCAGCTACCGCTTTTGATAAATATGGAAGGTTCCAGTTCCACTCAACGAACTTAAGCAGGCTGTAGTGGCTCAATACCTGGTGATCTATATAGTCTTCCTTTGCATAGGGCGATATTATTATGCATGCAGTCCTTAGCCCCAAGCCTAAGTTGTTTATCTGGGGCGGAGGAACGTGGTCGTAGAACCCTCCCTCGTCGTCCCATGTTATGAATATAGCTGAGCTGTTCCAAACTTTGCTTTCTTCTATCGCGTTTACGACGTTGACGGTCCACATCTCAGAGTAAGTTATGTTGTCAGGCGGGTGGTCTGAAACGCCGCTGGCTAGGCCGTAATCGTCTATGAAAACGAAAGAAGGAACAGAACCGTTCTGCAGCATTTTATAGAAGACAGACCAGTTGAGGATGTGGCTCAAGTACTGCGGGCTGTTGAAGCCAGATATGTAGTCAAGGTAGCCTATCTCAGAACCTCCTGCTCCCACGGGCTGACTGAAGAGGCCAACAACTGCCCAGCTTATGTTGTACTGGGTGAGCTGATAAAATATCGTGTGGTTTAAAGGAAGATAAGGCGGAGGGCTTATGTCGTTTGAGACGACAGTTGTTCCGCTCCAAACAGCGAACCAGTTGGGCTGGGACTCGCTCATTATGGCAGTAAAGTAGTTATCGCAGAGCACGTATTCCTCAGCGTAATCCCAGTAGAAAGGTATCTGATTGTAGTCCAGGTAAACCATAGCCTGAGACCCAGAGTAAGCGACGAACCCGTCCATCCTCCCGTAGTCCCAGTCCCCGTGATAATCAACCCAGCCTTCCCCGGGATCCTCCTGTATTGGGCTGTTTGCGTACCTTATTGAAGTATAGCCTAAGAAGGGGATCCCTGGATAGTTCGGAACAGAAACTTTCATGTTAAGTATTCCGTCTGGTATGGAAAGCTGATCTACTATCGGGTTTCCCTTAAGGGCATCGTTGTGCCCGTAGGGGTAAACACCAAACAGGTTATCGAAGCTTCTGTTCTCCTTCCATATTATGAAAACGTGTTTTATTGGGGTCTTGGTTTGTCCCTGGGCGTGAACGTTAACCGCTGAAAAAGGCTGAGCCAAAAGAACAAAGCCTATGAAGAATAGAAGCAAGAGCTTTCTGCTCATTTCGGCGAAATCTTATATAATGCGCTTGGACTAATAAACTTTTCTCAGCACAGCTTATATTTGCGCCAGCCAAAGCATTAGCGAAGGAAGATGTGGGTGGATTCTCACAACCACCACTACTTATCCTCCCTGAGCGTTCTGAAGAGGCTTTCAGCGGATGGCCTTGAAGCTGTAGTTGAAGCTAGCTGGATTCCTGTAAGACCGTCTTCTTGGGCAACCTTAGAAGACCTATACAGGTGGTTGCTTGAGGTAGAGCCCCAAAGGCTTTCTAAGGCTAACTTAAAGCTTATCGCTGCTCTAGGCGTTCACCCAAGGTGCATACCAAAGGGAATTGACTACAGATCTTTAGAGGGCTGGCTTCAGGACGATAGGGTTAAAGCTCTTGGAGAAGTAGGGATAGAAACAGGGTCTGAAGAAGAGGTTGAAGCTTTTTCAGCACAGCTCAGGATAGCTAAAAGGCTGGACAGGCCGGCTATAGTTCACACGCCAAGGAACAACAAGCTTGAGGCGGCTAGGCTTGAGCTTAAGCTTATCAGGGAGTCGGGATTCCCTGAGGAAATGGCCGTAATAGACCACTTTAACTTTGAGCTCTTAAAAGGCCTAGATAAAGGAAGCTACTTCTACGGCTTATCTCTTCAGCCAGGAAAGCTAAAAGTTGAAGAGGCTCTGAGCATCATAAGCTACCTCGATCCCTCGAGGATCTTGATAAACTCGGATTCAAGCACCGAAGAAAGCGAGCCCTCTTGGGGCCTTGAACTGCTCAAAGCTTTATCTGAAAAGGATAGGGAATTAGCCCTTAAGATAGGAAGAGAAAATGCATACAGATTTTATAAATCCTGAGCCCATTCCGAGGTCTTTTTATAAAGAAGAAACGGTTGAGGTTGCTAAGAAACTGTTGGGGCAGTTACTGGTAAGGAGGTTTGGGTACCGGTTCTTAATACTGAGAATAACTGAAGTTGAAGCTTACAGGGGAAGGGACGACCCAGCAAGCCACGCTTACAGAGGAAACAAAGGCAGGGCTTCCATAATGTATGGGGACGTCGGCTACGCTTACGTTTACCTTTCATACGGGATCAATTATTGCCTAAACGTTACTTCAAGGTCAGGTAAACAGGAAGCTGGAGCTGTGTTGATAAGGGCTGCAGAGCCTATCTTTGGGGTTGATTTGATTGAGAGCAAAAAAGGATCCATCTGCAAGGCCGCCAGCGGCCCTGGGAACTTAACCAAAGCCCTAAAGGTAGACCTAAGGTTCAACGGCTACGACCTTACTAAAAAAGGCCTTTTATTCATAGCCAGGGGTTACTTAAATGAATGGGAAAAAATTGCGAGTAGCCCTAGAATAGGGATAAGCAGGGGAAAGGAAAAGCTTTGGAGGTTTTATTTAGAAGGGAACTGTTCGGTTTCTAAATTTAACGGATAAATTTTAGAATTTTTAATCAGAGAAGTTTTAAAATCGGTTAACTGTTGTCAATTTTTTTACCAGTAAAAGAAAGCCTATTTTTTGAGGCAACTTTTCGCAACACTTCATAAAGCTAGATTTTTGTTGTTATCACGGTAAAATTAATAAGTTAGGATTTGAAAGACATTATCGCGCAATCCCGGGCGTCATCGCCGAGATGGGCGGATGCCCGAACGATGAGGCGGTGATCTCCAAATGCGCGTACATTGATGAGGATCCAACTGTAAGTTGGAGCTGATGTTGGCCGCAGGAAGCAAATGGGTTCAAGCTGGAGTTCTTGAATCCGGTTGATCCTGCCGGACCCGACCGGTATCGGGGTGGGACTAAGCCATGCGAGTCGTACGTCCCCCAGCCACGTGGGGGGCGTGGCGCACGGCTCAGTAGTACGCAGCTAACCTACCCTAAGGAGGGGGATAATCCCGGGAAACTGGGGCTAATCCCCCATAGGGGAAGGGTGCTGGAAGGCCCCTTCCCCGAAAGGGGTGGGCTAGCATGCTAGCCCACCCGCCTTAGGATGGGGCTGCGTCCGATCAGGTAGTTGGTGGGGTAAAGGCCCACCAAGCCTATGACCGGTGCGGGCTCTGAGAGGAGGAGCCCGGAGATGGACCCTGAGACAAGGGTCCAGGCCCTACGGGGCGCAGCAGGCGCGAAACCTTCGCAATGCCCGAAAGGGTGACGAGGCTACCCCGAGTGCCGCCCGCTGAGGGCGGCTTTTGCCGGGTCTAAAAAGCCCGGCGAATAAGGGGAGGGCAAGTCTGGTGTCAGCCGCCGCGGTAATACCAGCTCCCCGACTGGTCGGGACGATTATTGGGCCTAAAGCGTCCGTAGCCGGCCCTGTATGTGGTCCGTTAAATCCAGCGGCTCAACCGCTGGACTGCGGATCATACTACAGGGCTAGGGGGCGGGAGAGGCCGGGGGTACTCCGCGGGTAGGGGTAAAATCCGCTGATCCGCGGAAGACCAACAGTGGCGAAGGCGCCCGGCCAGAACGCGCCCGACGGTGAGGGACGAAAGCCAGGGGAGCGAACCGGATTAGATACCCGGGTAGTCCTGGCCGTAAACGATGCCCGCTAGGTCTTGGCGAAGCTTAGGGCTTCGCCAGGGCCGCAGGGAAGCCGTTAAGCGGGCCGCCTGGGGAGTACGGCCGCAAGGCTGAAACTTAAAGGAATTGGCGGGGGAGCACCACAAGGGGTGAAGCCTGCGGTTTAATTGGAGTCAACGCCGGGAACCTTACCAGGGGTGACGGCAGAATGAAGGTCAGGCTAAAGACCTTACCTGACAAGCCGAGAGGAGGTGCATGGCCGTCGCCAGCTCGTGCTGTGAAGTGTCCTGTTAAGTCAGGCAACGAGCGAGACCCTCGCCGTCAGTTGCTTCCGCGCTCCGAAAGGGGTGCGGAGGAAACTGACGGGACCGCCGCCGATAAGGCGGAGGAAGGAGGGGGCTACGGCAGGTCAGTATGCCCCGAAACCCCTGGGCCACACGCGGGCTGCAATGGTGGGGACAATGGGAGCCGAACCCGAAAGGGTGAGGTAATCCCGAAACCCCACCGTAGTTGGGATCGAGGGCTGCAACCCGCCCTCGTGAACCTGGAATCCCTAGTAATCGCGGGTCACCATCCCGCGGTGAATACGTCCCCGCTCCTTGCACACACCGCCCGTCGCTCCACCCGAGTGGGCCCCCGGCGAGGTGGCATCCTAAGTGGTGTCATCGAACCGGGGGTCCGCGAGGGGGGAGAAGTCGTAACAAGGTGGCCGTACCGGAAGGTGCGGCCGGATCACCTCCATGCAGATTCCAGCTTGAACCCAGCTTAATCCTGCGGCCAACATCAGCTCTTTGATGCAGTCTGCGGGTAAAACCGCAGACGAAGGGCTAAGTGGGACTTAAGTCCCGCTGTGACGCCGCGCACAGGCATGACGAAAGTCAGCTATGTCCAGGGACGGCAGAAGCCACCTGGGGGATGGCTCGGCTCGGGGGGCGAAGAAGGGCGTGGCAAGCTGCGATAAGCCCCGGGGAGGCGCACGCAGCCTACGATCCGGGGATCCCCGAATGGGAATCCCACCAGGCCGTTAAGGCCTGGTAGACGCGCCGTTAGGCGCGTCGGCGAACCCTCCGAAAGGAAACATCTGAGTAGGAGGAGGAAAAGAAATCAAAACGAGATGCCCTGAGTAGCGGAGAGCGAAAGGGGCACAGCCCAAACCGAACCTCTGTGGCGACGAGCCGCAGGGGGATGTGGGGTTTTGCCCTAGCGGTGGGCGGAGCCCGGCCTAGCCTACACGCCTAGCCGAAGTGGCCTGGAACGGCCCGCCATAGAGGGTGATAGCCCCGTAGGCGAAAGGCGTGGGCGGGCTGAGCTAGGGCAGAGTACCCGGCCTTGGCAGTGGTTGGGGAAGATGGGGGAAAGCGGCCTCCAAGGCTAAATACCCCCCGAGACCGATAGCGCACAAGTACCGTGAGGGAAAGCTGAAAAGAACCCCGGAAGGGGGGTGAAAAGAGCCTGAAACCAGGTGGCTATAAGCGTGCAGTGCCCGAAAGGAGCCTTCCCAGCGCGTTGGAGCCGCAAGGCTTCAGCGCGTTGGCAGGGCTCCAGGGTGCTGCGATCCGTCTAGAAACACGGGCCAGGGAGTTCATCCCAATGGCGAGTTTAAGGGCTTTTAAGCCCGAAGGCGAAGGGAAACCGATACTCCGCAGCCCCGCAAGGGGCGAGGGAGGGGGTGTGAAAGCGCCCCATAGCCATTGGGATGAGACTAGAAACCGAGCGATCTTGCCCCGGACAGGGCGAAGCCGGGGGAAACCCCGGTGGAGGCCCGCAAGGGTCCTGACGTGCAGTTCGGTCCCCTGATCTGGGGCAAGGGGCCAAAAACCAATCTAGCTCGGTGATAGCTAGTTCCCGCCGAAGCTGATCCCAGTCAGGCCCCGGCAGATGCTGCCGGCGCGGTAGAGCACCGATGGGGTGGCAAGGGACCGAAAGGTCCCACCACCCTTTCGAACTCCGAACGTGCCGGCGCAGAAGAAGCCGGGAGACGGGTTTGTGGGGGTAAGCCCCACAACCGAGAGGGGAACAACCCAGACCGGCGTTAAGGCCCCAAAGTGCAGGCTAAGTGCCAAACCGAAGGGCGTCTCCCCGCTTAGACAGCAGGGGGGTAGGCTCAGAAGCAGCCATCCCCTAAGGAGTGCGTAACAGCTCACCTGCCGAGCGGGGAGGCCCCGAAAATGGACGGGGCTAAGCCTGCCGCCGATACGCCGGGTCACCCTCGATAAGGGGGTGGGCGGTAGGCGGGCGTAGAGGCCGCGTAGAAGCGGGGCCGTGAGGTCCCGTGGAGCGGCCTCTAGTGCAGATCCTGGCGGTAGTAACAGCGTAGCCGGGTGAGAATCCCGGCCGCCGGAAGGCCAAGGTTTTCTTGGCAACGCGTCGTCGGCCAAGAGTTAGCCGGTCCTAAGGGCCATCCCGCAAGGGATAGGCCCGAAGGGGAAACCGGTTAATATTCCGGTGCCTCCAGCCCTACCCGAAAGGGGATGCCCAGCCCTCTTGCCTCTGGATAGGGGGAGCAGGGCCGTCGCCCTGTCTAACTCTCCGAGCACGGGGGAGCGTCGTAATGACGAGAACCCGTGCGAGGGAGGAATGGCCCGCCTTTTGGCGGGTTCCCTCGATTCCAGGGGACAGTGAAAGGAGGGTTGGGCTAAAGGCTGGAGACCGTACCAAGAACCGACACTGGTGGCCTGGGTGAGTAGCCTAAGGCGTGTCGGGGATACCGCAGGCGAGGGAACTCGGCAAATTGGCCCCGTAACTTCGGGAGAAGGGGTGCCTGCGGTCTTGGCGAATAGCTGGGACCGCAGGTCGCAGTGACAAGGGGGTCCCGACTGTTTAATAAAAACATAGGTGGCCG
>CAYFJA010000015.1:15291-21705 GCA_964343315.1 uncultured Nitrososphaerales archaeon | reverse complement strand
GGTATACTTCAGCTAGAGCCCCTATGTGGTCAACGTGTGCGTGAGTTATCAAAACATAGTTTGGCCTGAGCGAGTTCTCAGAATAAAACTTGCGTATTGCGTTAAAGCTGCTTTTCAATCCGCTGTCTATTTGGAAAACTTCACCTTCATTAACAATGACATATACGTTAGCGTTAGTATTATCGATCAGAAAAACAGAATCAGAAATCTTCATGAAATCTTATTTACTTAACAGGGATTAAAGCTTTTTGAAAGCACGAGATTGTATCAAATTTTAGAAACATTAATTGCAATTTTAACCATTTTAAATATATTTTTCAAATAAACAACTCGTTATAACTAAAAATTTTAGAATTCCAGCTGTTTAAAGATAAATTAATAAGAAATGGCCTTAAAATAATATGCGTTGATACTGGCAGCTTTATGCTATCCAGAATATTTTAATTTACCAAGGCTTTACATGATGTTTGCTGTTTATTCTTCAGCCGCTCTTTCTGTTTTGTTCTTCTTTTTGCTCCTAAACTTTCGCCTTAAAAAAGACGGAGCTTCTTTAAAAGAATTTTTGATCATAATCTTTAAAAAATCAAATAAATGGCCCAGTTATTTTTATGAGATTTTAACTCATAAAAGATTACTCAGAGACAGAAAGTTCGGAGGCTTGTCCCATTTTTTTATGATATATGCGCTTCTGCTTTCTTTTATAGGTACGCTGATAGTAGCCTATAATCAGTATTATAACATAATAACAGGCAAAGCGGTGTTTTGCGGGCCATTTTTCTATACTTACAGCTTTATAATGGACGTAGTTATGTGGGTTTTATTAATCAGCTCGATAGCGGGGCTTATTGCGCTTTTTGTTAGAAAAAGTATAATTCCAAAGAATGATTTGGCTTTTAACTCGATTTTCTTAATAGGCTTTATATACCTGTCTATTACAGGAGCCTTAATAGAATCTTACAGAATAAGCTCGTTGGGCGTAAGGTCTTACTATTTCTTTAACGCTATAATTTTCGCTTCAATAAAGTTAAGTTATTTTGATTACGTAGCGCTGTACGTAACCCATTTCGAGCTTGCGTTTGTTTTGATCGCAATACTGCCTGAAACTTCACTATTTCACTCTTTTCTCAGCTTAACTAACTATTTAAGGGAAGATAGGGCTAGCGGGGAGCTGAGAAAGCCATTTGACCTTAAAGAAATAATGGAAAAGGGAAATTTTGAGGTTCAAGTTGGAATAAACAATACTTCAGACATTAAAGGATTTGACAGGCTTGAGCTAGAAGCTTGCATGCACTGCTACAGGTGTCAGGACGTTTGTCCTGCCTTTGCGTCTGGAAGGCCTCTTTCTCCTACTCAGCTTGTAACAGAGCTAAAAAATGGCTTAAGAGGCGAGAAACCAGTGTGGGAGTTCATACAAGAAGAAACAGTGTGGTCCTGCACCACCTGCGGCGCCTGCCAAGAAGCCTGTCCGGTCTACATCAGGCACATAGACTTCATATTAGATCTCAGAAGAGCGCTAGTGATGAGCATGAAATTAGACGAAAAGAAAAACTCGCTCCTATTGTCTTTGAGTTCTCAGGAAAACGCCCTTGGTCTTCCAAATCAGGACAGAAATTCATGGTTGCATGAAATGGGAATCAAGAAAGCCTCGGAGGTAAATAATGCAGAAAATTTGATTTGGGTGGGCTGCATGGGAAGCTTTGATCCTGAGGCTAAAGATATAGTGAAAAACTTCGTTGAGATCTTGAAAAAGGCAGGCTTGCAAGATGATTACGCTTACCTTGGAGAGGAAGAGACATGCTGTGGAGACCCGGCTAGGAGGCTTGGAGAGGAGAGCAAGTTCCAGGACCTGGCTTTAAAGAACATAGAGCTTTTTAAGAAATATGGAGTAAAGAACATAATAACAATATGCCCTCACGGGTACAATACTTTCAAGAACGAGTACCCTAAAATAGATCCTTGGATGAAAGGGGTAAGCATAAAGCACTACTCAGAAGTCATCCATGAACTTTTAGAGAAAGAAAAGATCAAGGTTAAGCCATCAAGCGAGGTTTTAACGATTCACGATCCTTGCTATCTTTCTAGGCATAACAGCATAATCGAGCCTCAAAGGTTCATTGTGAAAAAAGTTGGCTTTTTAAAGGAACCTTCGCGCAGCGGCAAAAACACCTTCTGCTGTGGAGCTGGAGGTTCAAATTATTGGTATGAGGTTAAGGAAAAAACAAAAATAAGTCACATAAGGTTTAACGAATTAAAGGAAACTGGAGCATCGACCATTGTTGTTCTTTGTCCCTTCTGTAACGCTATGCTGAACGATGCATCAACTGTCCTTTCTGACGGGAAGATCAAGGTTAAAGATATAGCGGAGGTAGTAAAGGACAACTTAGTTTAGTTAAAGCATCATAAATGAATATAATAAAATTTTTAGCGGATGCGGTTTAAATTGAAAGTATACGCTTGCGCGTTGAGAAAGGTTTATATAAAATTATTGCATTTAAATATTAATGGCACCTTTTTACAAGTATAACCTGAACTTCAAAAACGTATTTTCTAACGCATACAGAAATTTTCCTAACAGGGAGATAGTTTACAGAAATAAAAAGAGATATACGTTTTCCGAGTTTTACGATAGGGTGCTTAGGTTGTGCAATGGGCTGAAAGAGATAGGTGTTAATGAAGGCGACGTGGTTGGCGTTATAGACTGGGACACTTATGTGTATATGGAGTCCTATTTCGCTGTGCCTATGAGCGGCGCAACCTTGCACACAATCAACATCAGGTATCCGCCAGAGCTAATATATCTCACCATGAACTTTGCTAACGACAAGTACGTAATAATAAGGGATGAATTTGTGCCAATAGTGGAGAAGAACGCTTCTCTGTTCGATTTCGTGAAGGGTTGGATAGTTTATTCGGAAGATGGAAATCCTGTTGAAACGAAGCTGGCTCCTAAGTTTGAATATGAAGATCTTTTAAAAAAAGGGAAGTGCGATCCACCAGACCTTGATGAAGAAACCAGGGCCACTATATTCTTTACTTCAGGAACTACGGGTTTACCTAAAGGAGTTACGTTTACCCAAAAACAAATCATGCTGCACGCTTTATCTTTATCTGCAGCGATGAAATATAAACCGCTCACCCTCACGCAAAACGATGTCTTTATGTCATTAGTCCCTATGTTTCATGTTCACTCTTGGGGAATGCCTTACATAGCGTTTATGAACGGGAACAAGTACGTTCTTCCAGGAAGGTATGAAGTCAAAACTATTCTTGAGCTAATAAAGAACGAAAAAGTAACGTTCTCAACCATGGTTCCCTCAATACTTTATATGATCCTGAATGACAGCTCGATCGAGGAGTACCGCGATTACTTAAAGGGATGGAAGGTCATAATCGGAGGAGCTGCGCTTCCAAAGGGCTTGGCTTTAAAAGCTATATCCTATGGCATAACCGTGGTTGGCGGCTACGGTTTATCTGAAACTTGCCCAGTTCTTACGATATCAGTTATGAACGATTATACTGAAAAAATGAAGTACGAAGAAGCATTAGATCACCTCATAAGCGCGGGTCTTCCTGTTCCTCTTGTTAACTTAAGGGTTGTAGATCCAAGCGGTAATGACGTCCCGTGGGATAACAAAACTGTTGGAGAAGTAATAGTAAGAGCTCCTTGGTTAACTAAAGAATACTATAACGATCCTGAAAAGACGGAAGAATTGTGGAGAGACGGCTGGCTTCACACAGGAGACCTTGGAGTAATCGATGAGTTTGGTTATTTGCACATAGTAGACAGGGAAAAAGATGCGGTAAAAAGCGGAGGAGAGTTCATACCGACAATAATACTTGAGAACGCTATAAGCGAGGTTAAAGGTGTGGGAGAAGTTGCAGTAATTGGTGCGCCTGACCCCAAGTGGGGTGAAAGGCCAGTGGCTTTTATAGTAAAGACGGGCGAAGTTTCTGAAAAGGAGATCTACGATCACTTAAATGACTACGTAAAGCTGGGAAGGATTCAAAAATGGTGGATACCAGATAAAATTTATTTTATAGATAGCATGCCTAAGACAAGCACGAACAAGATAGACAAGAAAGCGCTCAGAGAAAAGTTAAGTTAATAAGATGTAGAAATAGAAATTCTCCAGATTTATCGTTAAAAATTAGAAAATTTTTTATTTTTTAAAAAAATAAGTAAAATTATGAACAAGGCTGTTACAGCTATAGTAGTAATAGTCATTATCGCCCTAGCAGGAGCAGGTCTCTATTATTATACATCGCATGGAACTGTTGAAGTTTATGTAACAACTGGGAACTCAGATCCTATATATCTAACTATATCTTCTATCATGCTTCATTCCAAAAGCGGGCAATGGATAACCGTTTCTAACACCACAAGAACAGTGCTACTGTCATCAAACTTATCCTTTCTAGCTTCAGCTTCTGTACCAGCAGGTAATTATACTGAAGTTAGGCTCATAATAAGCTCGGCCACAGTTACTATCGGAGGAGTAAACATAAGCGTCACAGTACCGAGCGGTGTAATCAAAATACCTATCATAGCAGGTGGGCTGAAGGTAAGTGGAGGAAGCACTGCAAAGTTAGAAATAATCATAGGCCCGCACCTTGTATCTACTAAGAGCGGCAAGTACATCCTTTCACCCGTAATAACGGCGATGCAGATAGCTTAATAACTTTAAATCTAATTTATTTGATCAATTAACTAAACCTTAAAGATAATTGCCTAAATTTTAATAATATTGAAATTTTTGTTTTAAAGTTAATTTTAATGCATGATTATTTTAAAAAAGAACAACTAAAATCGAAGGTTACTTTGTTTGAAGAACCTCGACCGTGCATTAAATAACATTAAATAATAAGTAATATAAACTAGATGCTCTTTTAAAATATTATGGAGAAAGAACTTTATAGCAAATATGCTGGGCTATCTGCATTTATTGGGACCTTTCAATTCATTTTAGCCATGATAATTGCCGAGGCAAGATACGTTGGTTATAGCATCAGAAACAATTACATAAGCGATCTTGGAGTTGGGGCCACAGCTCCGATTTTTAACACCTCTATTATAATATTTGGAATATTGATAATATTAGCATCGTTTTTAATTTATAAAGGTTTAAACTTTAGATTGTTTTCAATTCTTATGTTTATAGCAGGTCTAGGCGCCGCTCTAGTAGGAGTTTTCCCTGAAAATTCCCCTTATCATATACACACGATAGTTTCGTTCATAACTTTCTTCTTCGGTTCCTTAGCGGTTATAAGTTCATTTAAGGTACAAAAATCAATCATGTCTTATGTTTCTGTAATTATAGGGCTGATTTCGCTAACATCTCTCATATTATATGCGCTGGGAATAACCTTAGGGATAGGTTTTGGTGGAATGGAAAGAATGATAGCTTATCCTATACTGCTATGGACTCTTTACTTCAGCGGTTATTTATATAGCTTAGAATCGAAGCTATAAAAGTCAAATCATTTTTAAATTAACTTTCATTATGCATGGTTTTGTTTTTAGTAAATCTTTTATTGATTATGTTTTATTAAGAGAGTATGAGCTTAGAAATTTTAAAAGAAGTCCTTGAAAGCGATCCTTTTCTGAAATATATCGGAATAAAAGTAGAAAAGATATCCGAAGGCTCATGCGTTCTTTATATGGATTTTAAACAGGAAATTACAAGGTTTGGAGGAATGGTAAACGGCGGGGCTATTGCAACTCTAGCAGATGCGGCCGGGGGTTGCGCAGCCTTAACCAGCAACCTCGGATACAATGAAGTTACTGTTGATTTAGAAGTAACGTACTTAAGACCCGTTACTGAAGGTCCAGTAAAAGCGATTTCAAAAGTTATTAAAAGTGGAAAAAACCTTGCATATGCATTAATTGAAGTTTATGATGGCAAAGGAAATCTGTGTAGTCTAGTTAAAGGTACTTATTTTTACACAGGCCCATTATTCTAAAATTTAAATTTGTGTTACTAAAATATATTTTTATATGTCAATAATACCTTATAGAACTCCTTTAGAAATACTAAAAACTAAAAATTATGTATCTTTAATAGAAGGAGATCCTGGAATTGGGAAGACAACTTTAGCTTTGGCTTCTGCTCTTGATTCTGACAAGGTCACTTATATTTCGTATAACGAAACAGAAGACTCTATCTTTTCTAAAGCCAAAAACATCGTTGGAAAAGATCCTAAAAATCTAAAAATAATAAGGATGTTAAGCGGGAACCAAAAGGTTGTTTTTTCTAGCATATTAAGTTCGCTAAAAGAAGGATCTACTGTAATAATTGATTCTGTTAATGCGTTTTTGTGGAATGAAAAGGGAATGCATCAAAGGGCTCTAATGCAGCTTGTTTATGAAGCTTCAAAACACAAAAACGGTTCGCTCATTTTTATATCTGAAGGATC
>CAYFJA010000015.1:3460-15191 GCA_964343315.1 uncultured Nitrososphaerales archaeon | reverse complement strand
ATAAGCGAGCCTGGCATAACTCTTTATGTACAAGACACTTCGCTCAGCAGTTCTTTTTCTAAGTTGTACAGATACTGGCTTGTAGTAGATTATCTTTTAAGAAAGCGTAAAGTGGTATATCTGGCGAGGCCTGACGAAGACGAAACAGACATCAAAGAAACCATAAAAAAGATGGCTGGGCATTCTAAAGGGTTAATCGTTGCAAAGGCTAAAGGAAACTTGGAGGAAGACTTACAAGGCATAAGTAATTTTAATGATTCTCTAATAGTAAGCGATCTCTTAACATGGGAGACGGAGGCCTTAGTTGATCCCTCTAAATATGAATTTTCTTTAAGAAGACTTTTAGAAGCAACGTTAAAAATGAATTTGGTCGTAATTCTGTTTGCTTATTCTAATTACTTAGGTCTTAGTACAGTTAAGAAATATGCTTTAAGAGAGAGATGGTTATTGGAAAAAGAAACCCACGTGTTTTTAAGAACGCTTAAGCCTCCAGGTCCGCTTTATTACGTTAAGTTGATAGAAGACAAAGAACCGGGGCTTAATCTTTATATGATGTCATAAAAATAAGCTTACTATTTTTTTAAATTTTAAAAGCTTCTGGAGATATTATATCTCTTGAGAGGGCCTTTATTTCTTTTAAGTAATTAGATGTTAAGATAGATAAGTGCATAGAGTCTCTGTAGTATCTTTCGACTCCAAGATCCTCAAGATAACCATAACCTCCGTGTATCTGAAGCGCAACCCTAGAGGCTATTCTCGCTGTTTCAAGGGAATTTAGCTTTAGAGAAAGTTTATCTTGAAAGCTTTCAGCAAGCAGCAAAGCCTTTTTCAATTCTTCTATTTTTCCTTTTATTTCGATTAGGACAGCAGAAATCGGCTGAAACTCATAGAGGTAACTCTCGAAGGCTTTCCTTTCTTTTGAGTATTCAATGGCTTTATCAATTGCCGCTTCGCTCATTCCTATCGCAATTGCCGCTATTTGATCCGCAGTTTCAAAAAGGTGATTCTGTAAGAAGCTCTCAGCTTCGTTTAAAACCTTCTGCTCATCTTTTATTTCTTCATCATAGCTCGCTGCACCAAAGCTTAATCCTCTAAGCCCCAAAGGCCTCCTAAATGTCACGCTATTTGGTTTGGTTATTATTAAATGAGACGAAGATCCAGACCTAGATAAGACCAAATGTAACTCCGCATCAGGCAAGGTAACATAGTTGTTTGTACCGTAAAGCCTTGAATTGTTGAGAGTTATTTCTTGGTTAAAATTAAGGTATAAATCATGTACAATCGTTCCATAGGCTTCTCCTGAAGCTATCTTTAAAAATTCTTCTTTTTTGTCTTTACTCTTCAGCAACAGCTCGCTGATTAAAGTGTTCTGTAAATACGTAAAGTATGAAACGGAAGGAGAGTATTTCGCCAGTATCATTAAAATGAGAGAAAAAGACTTTCTGTCAATCCCAGAACCGCCTTCTGACTGCGGTGTTGTCGCAGCTAAGAGGCCTAGTTCTGCTAACCTTTTTATTAGATCTCTTTTTAACCCCTCTTTCTCTATTTTTTGCGCGATATTTTCCAGCTCTGTTTTCGCGAACTGTTCTATCATATTGATCAAAAGCTTTTGTTCTTCAGATGCCATTTACTTCACCTCTGCTAACCTTTTTAAAAGCATCCTAGCAATTACAAGTTTCTCTATTTCGCTTGTCCCTTCCCAAATCTCAGTAATTTTTGCGTCCCGGTATAGCTTCTCCAATTTAGTGCCGGACGCTTCCATCCCAACTATTTTAAAAGCAACGTTTGCGACTTGGTTTGCCACTTCTGCAGCATAATACTTAGCCATACTTGTCAAAGCGGGGTCTGGGTTAAACGAGAAGACCTTTGAAGCCGCTTTATAGGTGATGTTCCTAGCGGCTTCAATCAAGGTGCTGATTTCAGCAAGGGCAAACTGCACGTACTCCATCTCTCTGAAGCTGGCCGGTTTATTAGTAAGATACTCAAGTAGGAAATCTAAGATGCCTTGAGCAGTGCCAACGCTTTGGGCGGCCACATATACTCTGCTTATGTTAAAAAACGTCATAATTATGTAAAACCCTTTCCCTTCTTCTCCAACTATGTTTTCTTGAGGAACAAAAACGTTTTCGAAAGTGATCTCTGCAGTATCGGTAGCCCTCATCCCAAGTTTTCCCTTCAGCTTTACCGGATTAACACCCTTCCACTTTCTTTCAACTATCGCTAAAGTTAACCCATGATGCCTTTTTTCTTTAGAGGGAGGAGGAGCAGACCTTGCTAACAAATAATAATGGTCAGCTACGGTGCCGTTGGTTATGAACATTTTATGGCCGTTGAGGATCCATCCTTTCTCAGTTTTTTCAAGCTTAGAAGCTATGCCGGCAACGTCGCTGCCGGCTCCGGGCTCAGTAACCGCTACAGCGCTGATCTTCTCGCCTCTCAGCGTTGGGTAAAGATATTTTTCCTTCTGCTCATCAGTACCGTAGAGCAACAATATCTCAGAGCCAAAGACTGAAGCAAGCGCGCTGAGCCCTAATCCAGGATCAACCCTGCAAAACTCCTCCATCGTCACGAGCAGGTTCCATGGATTTTCTATTGTTATGAAGCCTGCCTCAAAGACCTTTTTCCTAATTTCGTTTGGATATTCCTCTGTTTCATCATAATGATCTATAATTTCTTTTGTGAATTCTTTAAGAGCAAACTCTCTAGCTTTTCTTCTTGTTTCTTCAACTTCCTGCGGTAACTCGAAGCTCACTTCACTCAACCCTCTCTAAGACTACAGCGTACCCTTGACCTCCCCCTACACATAGGGTTGCCACTCCGTACTTTCCTTTCTTTTCGTTTAATATCCTAGCAAGCGTCCCAGTTATCCTTGCTCCAGTTGCCCCCAACGGATGACCTATCGCTATAGCTCCGCCGTGAACGTTCACCTTTTCAGGATCAATATGAAGCTCTTTTATAGCATAAAGGGTCACAACGGCAAAAGCTTCATTTATTTCCCAGAAATCTATGTCTTCAACTTTTAGGTTTGCCTTTTCAAGGGCCTTTTTGCTGGCAGGTACTGGGCCTTTTCCCATAAGATATGGCTCAACCCCTGCCCAGCCTATAGACTTAATCTTTGCTAAAGGCTTAAGGTTGTACTTTTCTAAAGCCTTCTCAGAAGCTAGAAGGACCGCAGACGCACCAGCGTTTAGAGGCGACGAATTTCCTGCCGTTATGACGCCGTCGGGCTTAAAGGCCGGAGGCAAAGAACTGATTTGCTCTAAGCTTGTATCAGGCCTTATGCTCTGATCTCTGTCCACAACGATTTCTTTTCCCTGATACTCCGTTTTAACAGGGAGAATTTCTCCAGAGAACCATCCTTCCGATAAGCTTCTGCTCGCCAGCATATGGCTTCTCAAAGACCACTCGTCCATCTCTTTTTTCTGAATGCCGCTGACTTCAGCCAGCTTTTCTGCAGTAAGCCCCATAACATAACCTATGTTCATCTGATACTTCATGTACTCAGGTCTAATAAGCAACTTGTAGTTTGGAACGACGTGCGGGTTATCGCTCATAGGAACGTGAGTCATGTGCTCCATGCCTCCCGCAATAACTAGATCAGAGTTACCTGTCTCAATCTCCATAGCCCCAATTCCTATAGCGGTCATAGACGAAGCGCAGGCTCTGTCAACGCCCATTGAAGGGACTTCCCAGGGAAGGTTAGCGAGGAGAACTGGATGTCTACCTCCATAGAGCCAGTTTTCGTGAACTTGAAAAGCACAACCAGTTATAACGTCTCCTATCTCTTTAGGATCTATGTTTGTTCTCCTCACTATTTCTTTTATTAACATAGCGAGAACTTCGTCCATTCTAAGTGCGTTAAACACGTCTCTTTCCGGTTCTTTCGGCCTAGACCTTGAAAAAGGGCTCCTTAAGTAATCAGCTATATATACTTCCATTTTTATCTTCCTCTGAACTTAGGTTTTCTCTTTTCAAATAAGCTTGAAATTCCTTCCTTAAGGTCCTCAGTATTGAACAGAATACCGAAAGCCGTTGATTCCCACTCCAGCCCTACGTCCATCGGAACTTCTGTAGCTTTGTTTATGAGCCTTTTGGCCAAGGCTTCAGCAATTGGGGCGTTGTTAGTAGCTATTTCTTTAGCTAGCTTCACAGTTTCTTCGTCTATAACGCTTTTATCATAAACCTGTGATGCTATTCCTAATTTGAAAGCATCTTCTCCTGAGATCCTCTTTCCTGTGAGTATTAGCCACAAAGCTGTGTTCATGTTTGTAAGCTTTGCAAGCCTTTGAGTTCCTCCCCACCCTGGTATAAGCCCTAACGTTGTCTCCGGAAAGCCAATAACGGCATCTGGCGAAGTAACCCTAATATCACAAGCTAAAGCTAGCTCAAATCCTCCTCCAAGAACGTAGCCTTTCATTTCTGCTATAGTTACTTTTGGTATCTCAGCTAGCTTTCTGAACACCCTTTCGCCTCTTCTTGAAAATTCTATAAACTGCATGATGTTATCTATATAAGTTGAGAGATCAGCGCCTGCAGAGAAATCGGCTCCAGCGCCTGTAAGTATTACAACCCACACGTCCCTATCATTCCATATGCTGTCTATTGCCTTGTCCAGCTCATCTATTAAGTCTGGGCTCAAAAAGTTGCGCTTCGGCCTGTCTATCAATATCCTTAAAACGTGATCCCCTAAATTTTCAAGCTTAATGTACTTAAAACCTTCGATCTTTTGCGGTTGAGCAACAACCTCTTCTTTTATTTCCTGTTTAGCCGGCCTATATCTCCCTTCAATAACATCTTTAAGCCTGCCTTCTTCTATGCTCTTTGCGGGTTTAAAGACTTCGCAGCCGAACTTCTGGTAAAGCTCTAAAAGCTTAGATTTAACTTCTTCGTTCGTTAACGATTTAGCAACAGTTATCGGTCCAAAGGGCCTGTTAAGCCCTAACTTGACAGCGGTTTCTATATCTTCAGGCGTAGATACGCCTTCTTCTATTAACTTTACTGCCTCATTAACTTCAAGCACTAAAACATCCAGAAGGTTCAATTTATCTGAAGCTTTTGCCTTTGGTATTATAGCCTTACCCTCAACCCACTGATAAAATCCTTGTCCGCTCTTTTTCCCAAGCTTTCCCTGTTTAACCAGCTCTGCTATAGTTTTACATTTTCCGTAGTCTGGAGAAAGGGTCTTAGAAAAGTAAACCAACGAATCATAAACTACGTCAAGTCCTACGTAATCCATCAACTCGTAAGGTCCCATCGGAAGTCCCTGTTCCCTGGCGAACGCGTCCACCTCTTCGGGCTTAGCTATGTTCTGGTCAGCTATGAGGCAAAAGAGCAGAAGCTCAGGCGCGCTTATCCTGTTAACTATGAATCCCGGGGTATCTTTCATCACCTTAATTGGCTCTTTTCCAAGAGATTTCATGAGAGAGTAAACATCATCTAAAACTTTTTCATCAGTTTTTTCTCCTTTAATAAGCTCAACGAGCTTCATGATTACCGGAGGATTAAAGAAGTGAGTTCCCAAGAACCTTGAAGGCGAAACAACGTACTGCGATAGATCAGTAATCCTAATGTTTGACGTGTTGGTCCCTATTATTGCATCTGGCTTAGCGTATTTGCTCGCTCTTCCCAATACGTCAGCCTTTATTTCTATCTTCTCTGGAACGGCTTCTATAATTAAATCAGCGTCTTTAACCGATTCTTCTAAATTTGTTGAAAGGACGAGTTTATTCATAAATTTGGGAACGTCTTCTGTCTTTAATTTTCCCCTAGCTGCAAACCTGTTAAGGCTGTCTTCTATCAGTTGCTTTGCTTTCTTAAGAGCATCCTCGTTTATATCTACGAGGCTTACGTCGTAATTGTTCATCAAAAAAATTTCGGCTATGCCGTGGCCCATTTCTCCGGCTCCGATTACAGTGACTTTTCTTACGTTTCGCTCTTTTGTGGATTCCATGTAATTTCACTGTATAAGCTTTTTCACTTCGTTAACTAATTTTTGCGCTTGCATTAGATCTCCAGAAACCTTCAGCTTTCCCATAAAGAAAGATTTCACTGGATCTGCTTTTCCGTTTATGAGGTCTACAAGTAGAGAATCGCTTGCTGTTACTGTAGCCGTTGGAGAAGTTATCTCTCCTTTTTCCACCGATATGCTACCATCGCTGCCGAATTTTATGTAAAAGCTTTCCCCTTCGTTTAATTTGAACTGAAAAGCTTTTCCTGAAAACTGCACGAGCGATTTCTTTTTTGTTTCATCTGAATTGATTTTTGCCGAAAGTTCTTTCAGAAATTCAAATGAATTGCTCATTGTGTTTAAATTCGTGGCTGTCCCATATAAGTTTTTCTTGGTAGGGTTGAAGTTGTCAATTTAGTGTTAAATAACCAATAACTTTGTTAAATTCTTGAACGAATTTAAAAACAAATTAACTTATGAAGCTGATAAAAAAATTAAAAAATCGCGCGCTAAGACTTTATTCGCATTATCTTTATCTTGTCCATTACCTTCCAGTACTCAACTTCGTCTCCTTCCTTTATCCTTGCTTTTACGTCCTCTTCCATGTATTCTGCTTCAAGCGTTTGGAAGGTTTGTAGGTCCATCAGCTGGACAACGTTACCAGAGACGCTCAAAACCTGAGCAGAGCCTTTTTCGATTATAGGAACTTCTACCTTTGATTCTGAAGGTCCTACGTAGGTCTTTTTTGCTCCAGTAAAAATATCTATACCAACAACTCTGACCTTTGCGCTCCCGTGCTTGCCTGGCTTGCTCTTTTCAACTTCAACTATCTTGCACGGAGAATTGTCGATGAGCATGTACGATCCTTCCTTTATATCACCTAGCTCCATCGGCTTAGTCATATGCAATCTATACGGAAATACTGTTAAATAAGTTTTTAACTAAAAAGAGAGTAAGGTTTCAAAGAAAAATCTTTTAAATGAAGATAATTTTATTTTTAGTTGATGAGGAAACTGAACTGCGTTGATGGCAAGGCCAGATGATATGATGCACCTCGGCTGATCACTCATGATAACCCCTTTTCTTCAAGAAGGAAGGACAAAGATTTACACAAAGCTCGATGAATATGAAGCATTTTATAATCCATTGGGTGAGTTTGCCAGGAGCGTCTTCGTAAAAATATTCTCAGCTTATGCTGAATTAAAAGGCGGGGGTCTTGTATACGCAGAGCCTTTTTCTGGGACAGGCGTTAAAGGGCTAAGACTTCTTGTAGAGGGTAAGGGTTTCTCAAAAGCTATATTCAACGACATAAGCGAGGGTGCATTTTCAATAATTTTAAAGAACATAGAAATAAATAATGTAAAAGGTGCTTCTGAAGTTTATAAGCTTGACGTAAACGATTTCTTTCAGCTTTTGGTTGCAAGAGGAAGGGTTGATGCTTTGGACGTTGACCCATTCGGCTCTTCTTCTCCATACATATTTAACTCGCTTAGGTCGGTAAAAGGCGGCGGCTTGATCTCATTTACATTCACCGATTCTCAAGTGTTGGGAGCTATTCATAAAGATGCTTTAGAAAAAAGGTATCGCGTCAAAGCTAAAAAGGTTCAATTTTTAAAGGAGCTTCAGGCTAGGATAGCAATAACGTCTGTAATTCAAGAAGCCTCTCAACTCAACTTGGCCGCGGTTCCTGTTTTTGCTCACGTAGACAAGCATTACGTGAGAACCTATCACTTGATTATTCCAAGTGGTTCTGAAGCAACAAAACTGGTCAAGGAAATCAGGTACATATATACAAGCGACTGCGGGTACATCACAACAGAAGCTTTTATGTTCTGTCCATATTGCGGAGATAAAATGGAAGAAATAGGACCAATATATTTGGGGAAGATCTTTGACAAAAGGCTTTTAGAAAAAGCTTTGAGTTTGTCTGATGACTGTAAATCGTGCAAGAAGCTTTTTGAGACGGCGCTCGAAGAACTAGATGAAATCCCATTCTACTATGAAACAAGATATCTGTCTTCAGTGTTGAAGCATCCTACTCCCCCAGTCTCAAGCTTATTATCAACGCTTAAGTCTTTGGGACTAAAAGCTTCGAGGACTGTATTTTCAACGAGCGGCATCAAGACTGACGCACCTTATCCTATAGTTAAATCCGCTTTTTACTTATAAATACGCAATATCTAGATATTTGAGAGTTGAAAATAGTAATATTAGGAACATCTGCTGCAGTGCCAACCAAAAGTAGAAACACGAGCTCAGTTTATGTTCAGACTACAAACGGAGCTTATCTTTTTGACGCAGGCGAAGGGGTACAAAAGCAGATGCAGATCGCAGGCTTAAATCCTATAAAGCTTAAAGCTGTGTTTATATCTCATGAACACTTTGATCACATTTTAGGTCTTCCAGGTCTTCTTATGACCATGGCTCTTTTAAACAGAAAAGATCCTTTAACTATAGTTGGCACCAAGAAGCTCTTTCAGTTTTTGCAATTTTTAAATAAAAAGATGCACATGGACTTAACTTACGACGTTGATTTTGTAGAAGCCCATCAAGGCACTGTTTTTAAGGAGAAAGAGATAGAAGTTAGAGCGTTCCCTACTTTGCACAGCACAGAATCCTACGCATACAGGCTGTTTGAATATAAATTAAAAAGAAAGTTCCACCCTGAGAAAGCTTTAGAGCTTGGAGTACCAAGAGGCCCTCTCTGGAACAAGCTTCAGTTAGGGGAGAGCGTTGTAGTAAACGGAAAGTTAATTACGCCCGACATGGTTTCTGACAGTCCCCCAAAACCAAAATCTGTTTCTATTAGCGGCGACACAGCATATTTCGAGGAGATCATAGATTTTTATAAAGAGTCTGATGTGTTGATCCACGAATCTACGTTTGCAAAAGACCTTGAGCAAAAGGCATCAGAAATGCTCCACTCAACTTCGGTTCAAGCGGCTACCATAGCTTTGAAATCCTCTGTGAAAGTGCTAATATTATATCACTTCAGCGAAAGGTATGTAGACGAAAGGCTGCTTGAGGAAGAAGCTAAGCAAATCTTTCCAAACGTTTACGCCGCAAAGGACTTGATGTGCATAAAAATTGAAGATAATGATATAAAGATATTCGATAATATTTCGAAATGTGAATAGTTCTGATAAAACGTGCCTCTATATTTCATGGGATACCTCGGATGAGGTTCTTTTTTCGTATTATATCGTTAAAGACGGAATAATAAAAGTAAACGGGTTCTATTCTATAAGGGCAAACGTTAAAAAAGTTTTCAACTATATTCTAAAGCTTGCAAAAAAGTACGGGGTTGAAAAATTGGTTGTACAGAACAGCGTTGGCTTGAGCAAGCTTAAGGCCCAATCGGAATGGCTCGGTTCTGTTGACAGGAAGGTTTGGCTTACAAAGCTCAGGAAAGTTGACCAGATGTTTCAGCTTTTAACTAGCGAAAACATAGACATCGAAAAAGAGATAAAGGACAGTAACGTTGAAATTAAAAAACCGTATTTGGGTAAATTTGTCAGGCTTTATGAGGACGGAACGCTAGTGTTTGAAAACTTAACAATTAAGGTTCCAAGGTCTTTTTTGGAATACGTAGCTTATTTTTACGAAAGCTTTGTAGTTCCAGGGATCACTTTTATAAGATACATAGAGAAACCCGCACAGAACTACCAATTAAGCATAACAGATGACTTTAAGCTGAACGTTCCATTATATGCTCCTTTTATGGGTTATGCTATTATTTGGCTTAAAAAAGAAAGGGATGGTTATGTGGCTAACGTAAGCTTAGGTAAGAATCTTGCAGAAGCTAGGAAAAAGCACAGACAAATGGTGTTAAAAGAAACGATAAAATGGTTGAACGAGACAAAGGACACCAGCGTGATAACAACGTTGCTTACTTTGGATCATCAAAAGGTACATGAGCTCATAGAAAGGCTCAGGTCAAGAGTTGGTCAGTTTCAGGCTCTTTAACAAGCTGTAGATTTCTCTACCTGCGTCTGGGAGATTTAAGCTAGGCTTTTGCGCTTTTTCTAATATCCCCTTAGCTTCTAAAGGAGTTTTGATCTTGTGAATGAGCTTCCTCTTAATAAGGTAGCTTTCAATATCTGTGGTGTAAGGAAAGACGCTTGCTGTTTTCACCCCCAAAAGTATAGCTTCTACGTTCATCGTTCCACCCCCTCCAACAAACAGCTTAGCCTTCTCAAGTACGTTGGGGCCGAAAAATTCTCCACCGTAAACTGTTAAGTTTTCTTCAACAAAATACGCGTTTACGTACCTTTTTAACAAGATCACCTTTTCGTTGGGCAAAATTTTTGCTAAATCCTTCGCAAAACGCTCGAAGTTTATAGCATCGCTGATATAAGAAGCCAAGTATTCGCTTTCCCTTAAAACGATGGCACCCTCGCTTTGCTTTTCTATTTCGTTTTTTTCAGGCCAAATCTCCCTCCTGTATATCCATGCTGTTGGATCCAAGCTTCTGTACTTCAAGACCCTCTTTCCATCAATACCATAAACAGAAAACTTCTTCTTGCTTATTACCCAAGGTGTTAATACGTAATCAGAAAGAGGAACTGTTAGCTTGCAAACATAGTAGCTGTGGGGGGAGTCGCATATGAGAATATGCGGAACCTTTATGCCAAAAGAAACCCTTGCGGCTTCGGGGCTTCCGAAGGATATGCTTATGCTTGGCTTGTAGGAGCTTATCAAATCGGCTAATCCTTGAATCCTTTTAGCGCTTTGCACCAGCTTCTCCACGTCGCTACCTCCACCGTGGGCACCTATCGTTTCGGTTTTTGCTTTGGGCTTTATTCTATTTAAGACCCTTTTTAACTCCTCATATTCCCTTAACGTTATTAAAACCTCCGCACCGTCTTCTAAGAAAAATTCTTCAAGGACCTTGCTCATCAAGAGGTGCTTAGGGGTTAAAGCGTCTATCCAGACCCTCAACTTCTAACTATGCTCATTAGCTTTTTAACGCGGTTAACGTCAACCTCGTTTTCTAAGGCTCCGTCTTTTTTAAAGTAGGTTCCTACAATCGCGCCGTCTGCATACTTTAGAAGCTCCTTAGCGTTTTTATCGTTTAACCCACTACCGATTAAAACTGGAACTTTAACAGCCTCTTTCACTTTTCTAACTTCATCTGCAGAAGGCGGAAGACCTGTTCTGGATCCAGTAACGATTACTGCGTCAGCCAACCCTCTTTCGACTACATCTAAAGCAGATTCATGAGCTTCTCTCATAAGCAACGGCTGGGCATGCTTTACGTGAACGTCAGCTAAAACTGCGACGCTAGACCCAAGGTTTCTTTTAGCTCTCAAAAGCTCATACCCACAGCCCTCTATTATTCCTTGATCTGTGACATATGCTTCGCTAAGAACGTTTACCCTGATAAAGCTTAAGCCAAAGGTCTGAGCTAAAGCTAATGCGCCTAAGCATCCATTTCTTAGAAGGTTAACTCCAAGGGGCTTACTTGCAGCTCTTTTTATTTCGCACAAAACCCTTGAGAAAGAAGATATAGTAAATGGATCATTGCTGGGGTCCTTGCTGTAAGGCACATCCCCCAAGTTTTCAACCATTATACCGTCGACTCCTCCTTCCTCTAGTGCTTTCAGATCCTTCAAAGCTAAGCTTATCACGTCTTCTAGGTTTGTGTATCTTGGTGAGCCCAAAAGAGGCTTTAAGTGAATCATACCAATGATGAAAGGCTTTTCTTTGAAAGGGAAATCTACCATATTTCAAAAATAAAAGTTTGAAAATTTAAGCTTTTAAATTGAAAAAAGCAAATTAAAT
>CAYFJA010000015.1:0-3360 GCA_964343315.1 uncultured Nitrososphaerales archaeon | reverse complement strand
TTTTATCAAAGTAAAAAGAAAGAGTTAAAAACTAATTCTTTAACCCATTTATGAGCAAAAATGTCCGTAGATTGGGACGCGCATTCAAAGGCCTTCGACAGCTTGTTAGAAGCTATTGGAAGGACGCCTATGGTAAAGCTACACACAATTCCTAAAGAAGCTGGCATTGAGGCCACAATATACGCTAAGCTAGACTACTTAAATCCGTCAGGAAGCCTCAAAGATAGGGTCTACTATAGAATGATAACTGAAGCGATAAAGAGGGGAGACCTAAAGCCTGGAATGGAGATTATAGAAGTGAGCACAGGCAATGCTGGTATAGCATGCACCTGGATAGGAACTTTGCTAGGCTTTAAAGTGACCATCGTTATGCCCGCGGGAATGTCCGAAGAAAGAAAGAAGCTGATAAGGGCGCTTGGAGGAAACATAATAGAAACCCCAGGAGCAGAAAGTGACGCAGACATTTCTTACCAGGTAGCTATGAAGATGTACAAAGAACATCCAGAAAAGTACTGGTTCCCTGATCAATATTCAAACCCTGATGCGATTGCCGCTCATCATGATACTACAGGCGCAGAGATATGGGAGCAGACAGGGGGAAATGTTGACGCTTTAGTTTTAACACAAGGCACAGGAGGCACTTTAACTGGCGTTGGAAGATATTTAAGAGAAAGAAATCCAAAGGTAAAGCTTTATGCTGTTGAGCCAACAGAAGCGCCCATGCTATCTAAAAGGAAGTGGGGAAGCCATAAGATCGAGGGCATAGGCGACGGCTTTGTGCCAAGGAACCTAGACGTAAGCATGCTTGACGGTGTAGTGACAGTAACCTCAGACGAAGCAATTTACTACGCTAAGCAGCTGATGCTTAAGGAAAAGATACTTGCTGGGATTTCATCAGGAGCTAACGTCGCGGCGGCAATAAAGGTAGCTAAGAAGCACCCAGAGCTCAAGCACATAGTGGTTATGATGAACGATTCAGCTATGAGGTACTTCACCACAGAACTCTTCGACGTTAAGAAGGTTGTTGAAATCCCAGAAAGAGAACACCCGATAGACGAATACACTAAAGAACAGCTAGATAAGTATCAGTCAAAGTGGGAAATAATAGAATAAAATAAAAAAAATTCAATCTATATTTATTTTAGTTCTTTTTTCAGATGTTTTTGGAATTTCAATTAACAGTATCCCGTTCTTAAAGGAGGCCTTTACCTTTTCCGGATCTATCTTGAATGGCAGCGTAAACTTCTTTCTATATTTTGTAACTTCAACCTTTTTTCCTAAGCCTTCGTATGAAGACCAGTATATCTTTTTAGAAGTGTTAGCTATTATTTCGATCTCATTTTCTTTTACGTAAATCTCAATTTGATCTTTGCTTTTTACAAACGGGAGGTCCACTGTTATCAGGTAGCTTCCTGACGTTTCATATATTTCGCTTAAAGGTTCTATGTTGTCTATCATCTTCCATCACCTATACATCGAAGGCATAGCCTCCATCTTGCTTTGAGAGGCCCTAGCTGATAAGTCCTTTAAATTGAGCCTTATTTCGTCAGCCTTTTCTAACAGCTCTTCCACGTCTATCTTTATATCTAAGAGCTTTGATAACGCTTCTAGCGCAGACGCAGAAGCCCCAGGATCCGGATATGTTGGGAAGCTCTCAGCTATTAGAGCATAAGCGTCTATGTTTCTCTCCTTTAGCGAAGATAGCAATTCAGCGAAGACCCCAGCTATGTAGCCCTCTTCAAGTATTTTAATTCCTTTTTCTTTAAGTATCTCAATTCCCTTAGCGCTGTTCGCCACCCCTACAACCTCTGGTTTTTGTATCTCTATCCTTCTTTGCGTTGGATATCCGTTTATAGAAACGACCATAGAGACCCTTTTCTCGTAGAGCCAATCGGCCAAAGTCAGCGATAAGCTTTTAACTGCTGCTGTTGGTATCGGTATTTCAGAAGTTATTACAAGAAGCTTTCCGTCGCTATAAACAGCCATAGGGTCATAGGCTATGCCCATTTTTACTGTTTGAACTGGAGGGAAAAGATGGCTCTTTATGTAAGCTATAGGCTTCATGTTTCTTTTTTGAATTAAATGCATCGCAGAGATCGCTCCTACTAAACCGACGTCTGGGAGACCCTCTATAGCTATTAGATTTGGAGCTATTGGTTCGAGCTCAACTACGCTTACGTCGTAGTATTCCAGCCTAACGCTCATGAGATAGTTATACTGAACCTTTGATTTAAGCTTTTAACAAACCTTTCCCGCTTGCAATGATCATTTTGCAATACAAAAGTTAACGTCTTTTAAGAGCGTTTGCATATATAGAAATATTATAGGTAAACGTAAAACGTAAACAAAGTTTATAAATGGTTTATTTATATAATTGATGATTTTGGAGGTGAAATTGTAGATGGCTGATGTTACAGCTATTCCAGCTGTTACCTCAACTGGTCAACCAGTATTGATACTTAAGGAAGGGACTACAGAAAAGAGAGGCAAGGAAGCTCAGAGAAACAACTTTGAAGCCGTTAAAATAATCAGGGACATCGTTAAGACTTCGCTTGGTCCAAAGGGCATGGACAAAATGCTAGTCGATAGCTTGGGAGACGTTACGGTAACTAACGACGGAGCCACAATACTGAAGGAAATGGACGTTCAGCATCCTGCTGCAAAGATGATGGTTGAAATCGCTAAAGCAACTGACAACGAAGTGGGAGACGGAACAACTTCAACAGTTGTTTTGGCAGGATATCTCGTTGAAAAAGCTGAAGAGCTTATCGACAAAGGTGTACACCCAACAATCATAATCGATGGATATATGAAGGCTTCTCAGCAAGCTCTGAAGATATTGCAACAAATAGCGGAAAAGGTCAACCCCGACGATAAAGAAGTCCTCAAGAAGATCGCGAAAACCACTCTGTCTACTAAGATGGTTTCTTCAGAAGCAGACTTTTTGTCAAACCTGATCGTTGATGCTGTGCTTCAGGTTGCGGACAAAGTAAACGGAGCCTATAAGGTAGACATAGATAACGTAAAGGTTGAGAAGAAACCCGGAGGCTCAATAACCAACACTCAGCTGATAAAGGGCGTAGTCATTGACAAAGAAGTGGTTCACGCGAGCATGCCAAAATTGGTAAGAAACGCTAAGATAGCTCTTCTCAACGCGCCCTTAGAGATAGAAAAAACAGAGATAGACGCAAAGATAAACATCACGGACCCAGAACAGATGAAAGCGTTCTTGGACGAAGAAACTAGAATATTAAAGCAGATGGTAGACAAAATCAAGTCTGTAGGGGCAAACGTAGTTCTTTGCCAGAAAGGAATAGACGACATGGCACAGCATTACTTAGCTAAGGAAGGCATCATGGC
>CAYFJA010000014.1:0-24267 GCA_964343315.1 uncultured Nitrososphaerales archaeon | reverse complement strand
GGGAGACTTTCTATTAATTCAGCTAATGTTTTCATAATATTAAATTCAAATCAAAGTATATTTTAACTTTAAGCGCTTCTTTTCTTTTATTAAGCTAAGCAGCTAAATTAAATAAAGATCGCCTGGTCTTGTTTGCTTTTAAATTTACTATAGATATTGCTTTAAAATGGCAAACTTTGATTATTTAAAAATAATAAAATAAAATAAAAAATTTAAAGATCTAAGCCAGAAAGGCTCTTTCCTCCGGTTTCAAAGCCTTTAAGCTGCCAAGCAAGCGCTGAAGCTAAGCCGATTATGAAGATAACCATAACGATAGCTGAAGATATATTGAAGGGGAAAACGGCGTAAGATAGGAATAATGTAATTAGCCCAGTAGCTACCCAAACTATGGTCCTTACTACTGATACATAAGTCCCCCTCTGTTCGGTTTTGAAAAGCTCCGGAGTTAACATCGCTCTTGTACCCCATGTTAACTCGGTTGGAACAAACAGGATCGTCATCAAAGCGAGCAGGAGCAAGCCTGATATGCTTTTGGTTATATCAACGTAGGCCCATAAGACAGCCCACAGAGCTACGAGGAGCGCATATGAAAAAGTGGTAGCTGATTTCCTAGACATTTTGTGCGCAAAAAAGACCCCAAAAATTATTCCTACAACCATCATAGTAATTCCGCCAATTATTGGGACCAAAGTTGCAACGCTCGAAGAAAAGTAGTAGTACGCTACGTCGTAAGTTATCCACACAAAAGCAACGTCCTGAACTATCCCTATTACAGTTATTACAAATAACCTGAACCAAAGCGGCGATGTTGGCTTAACAGTATCAACTTTACCTTTATCAACCTGCTTCCATGCTTCTTCAATTTCTTCTTTCGAACCTTGCTTCGCTTTTGTCCAGGGTAGGCTCTCTTTCACGCTCCAGTAACCTATGACCATTGCCGCAAGAGGTGCTACAAAAAGTATCCCATAGGCTATTTCTGACTGTACTGCAGAAAATCCGAGCAAAGCCGGAATGAAAACCAAAGCAACTCCTAAATTACCAAAGTTCTGAACAACTACCTCAAGGTTCCCCCTATATTTAGCTGGCACCATTTCTGAAATAGCCGTTAGAATAGGTGTTTCGAGCCCTATTGCGGCCATCCCTATCAGGATGAAAGACAATATAATCGCTAGAGTGCTAGAGGGGAATGCCAAGAAAATCACTACGCCGATGAGTATCATTAAAGTTACTGTCAAAAATGAGTTTCTCCTTCCGAGCCTGTCAGTTAGCACGCCTGCAAAGAGCGACCCTATGCCTCCAGCGATGTAAGGTAGGCTAAAGCCCAGGTAAGAGAACTTAGAAGGGATTATGTTGCTAATGGCAACAACTGGTCCATAGCTTTCTGCTATCCCGTAAACCAGCATTCCCATGCCCAACGCAATAACTGCAAGCCATGGTATAGAGGAGCTAGGAGAGGCCTTTAAAGAGGCGCTTTTTAATTCCTCTCCCTTCTTCATCGTTGGGCGTTTAGATTTGATATATTTAAATTTTTTATAAAAAGAACGGCAAAGTTTTTATAAAATTTCTAATTTTTAAATCAAAATTTTGATTTCTTTAAGAAATAATTTAAGATTTGGAGTCGAGGGAAACCCTTATAGCTCAAAAACTAGCTTTTAAAAATCTAAAAATTAAATAAGTTATTATTATAGAAAAAGCAAAAGAAACAAAATAGCTTATGTCAGCTCCTCCAAAAATCTCGGCTAAAGGCCCAACGTAGCTTATCAACCCAGAAGTAGCAACTTCTAGGTTCATGAAAGGCGCGGAGATTAGCAAGGAAACGGCGTAGGAGATCAATAAGTAGAGACCTGATATTCCTTTCCCCTTATCTTTTAACAACAAGCTCACTATCATAACGCCTATCCACGGAGTGATCCAATAATCTAGGAAGTACAAGAATCCTTCAAAAAAGCCCACGAAATTGATCCCGCCTATTATTGCAAGGGCTGTGCCTATTGTCGCGCCGATCAATATTCCTTGGTCTCTCTTTATCTTGCTAGTTAAAGATAACAGGCTCAAAGAGTTTGAATATATGTTTAGAACGTTTGCAGATAATGAGCCCAAAAATATCATGGCAACAGAAGCGTACCCCAAAATCCAATACTTTGAAGAGAAGCTTATCAAAACTGTGGGCAGGCCTGAAAAGTTTCCTGAGCTCACAGATACAACCATGCCGACGACTTCCATCCAAGCAGATGCTATTGCGCCGCCGAGAGTGACGTATGCTATTATTTTCTTCTTGCTAGCTGACTGAGGGAGGTACCTGCTGTAATCGCTTGCGTAAGGAGCCCAGGACATTATGTAGCTAAATACTGTAGCCAAAGCAACCGCAAAGCCAACTGGGTTAAATCCCTGAAGAGGTGGAAATCTTGGCTTCCCCAAGAGGGCAAGTATGAGTATCAGAGCAAAGTAAGCTCCCAGAACATAAGAGAGAGCGTGCTCAGACTTGTGAATTATATCGTAGCCAAAGTAAGCTATGACTGCTTGAGATACGGCAGAAGCAAAGATGTAAACGGACAGCGGAATCGCAGGGTATACAAAGTATAGAACGTATCCCGATATTATTGCGTTAACCGAAAACCACCCTAAAGTGCTAACCCACTGGGCTAAAGAAAAAGGCACGTTATAATTTCCGAACACTTTCTTTGAAACCATCATCTGGGGCAGGCCGTATTCAGGGCCATAAGACGCTAAAACGCCTACAAGAAAAGCTCCAAGCACGTTTCCTACTATTAGGGCGATCCATACCCAAAGGGTCCCCAAACCTAAAGTAACAAGTATCGCGCCAAGCGCGTAGTCAGCTACAGTTAGGTTGCTTGCAAACCAGAGGGTAAACTGATTTATGATTCTGCCGTGCCTTGCTTCCTCAGGTATTTGCTCAACGCCGTATCTCTCCATCGAACATAAGTTCGGAAAAATTAATATTTAACCTTTGCGAACATTTGTTCGAATGGATAAAGAAATAGAAGAAAAAATAATAAAGCTGTTAGAGAACGGCGAAGCCTTGCAAAGCAGAATATACAGGGCTTTAAACGTATCAAAGAGCAGGGTTTCAGAGGTTTTGAGCGAGCTGGAAGAAAAGAAGGTGATAAGGAGGGAAAAGATAGGGAGGAACTATTTGGTTTACTTAAACTCCTATTCAAAGGTTTCGGGCAATTACATTAAGCTGGGGATCATAAGGTCCTCTGAATACGGCTACGTCATTCCTTTGAAAAAGAAGCTGGCTGAAAGGGGCTACACGCTTGAAATAAAAGTCTACGATAACGGCTTAGATGTGATGAAAGATCTTTCAGCCGGCAGGATTCATTTTGGAATTTCTCCTGCGATATCACAGATATTCTTCTCTTACCTTGACTTCCCGATCAAAATAATCGCGCCTGCTGGGTCAGGAGGAGGGTACCTTTTCAGCAGACCATCGCCTGGAAAGCCCAAAGCTTTGAGCAGCAAGCTTTCAACCATGGAGCTGATACTTTTAACAGCGGTAAACAGCTCAGTGATCCGGAACCCTTTGGCTGTGAGCTACTTTAGGGACCCAAGCTCAGCTGTCAATGAATTTTTAAGAGAAAAAGCAGAGGCTATAACCGTTTGGGAACCTTACGCAAGCGTCCTCAGGGGTCAAGGCTACTCAGAGAGCTTTAGCTACGAGGAGGTTGAGCATTATTGCTGCACGGTTTCGGCTCACAGATCTTTGAGCGATGAGTTGATCGAAGCGTTCAGAAAAGAGCTTATCGAAAGCATAAAAGATTATGAGAAGAACAGAAGCGGGTACGCGCAGCCCTACGCCGCCTTGCTGGGGCTGCCGGGAGGGTTGGTTGAGGAATCTTTGAAGCGCTACTCTTACCACGACGAGCTGGACTTAAACCTTCTTGAGAAGCAGCTGTACCTCGCTGGGATAAGGGTGCCCAGCCCAACTTCGTTAAAAAAGATAATAGAAGCTTAAAGGCCGTAGCTGTCGAAAATCTCGTTTATCTTCTTTACTGCTGAAGCCACGTCGGTCTTTACGCCAAAGTAGCTAAGGGCAGCTCCCAAGGCTACGAAGCCTTCTAGAAGGAACCTTCTCTGAGCAGTGTAGCCCATGTGCCCGATCCTAACAACCTTATCTTTAAGGGGACCCCAAGAGCCAGCCAGCATGACGCCCAGCTTCTGCCAAGCAAAATTAACTATTTCTTCTGGCTTTACAGGCGATTGTATTGCAGTTACAGTTGGTGCTGAGTACCTTTCGTCCTTAACAAAAAGCTTTAAGCCCATAGCTTTAACAGCCTCCACGGCAGCCTCTTTAGAAGCTTGGTGCCTTTTGTAAACCGCGCTGAGCCCTTCTTCAAATATCTTTTTGAGGGACTTGTGGAGAGCTAAGATGTCGTTGGCCGCAGGGGTGTAAGGAAAGATCCCCTGAGCTAGGTTTTCGTCCCAAGCCTTTATGCCCATGTAGTATCCCTTGTAATCTCTACTTTGGATTACCTCTTTTGCCTTTTTAGATACCGCAACTATAGCCAGGCCAGGAGGGGAGCTGAAGGCTTTTTGGCTTGCCATCAAACAGATGTCAACGCCCAGAGCTTTGCAGTCTATTTGAACTCCTCCAATAGCTGACACAGCGTCGACGATAAACAGAGGCCCCTTGTCTTTAATTTTTTCTGAAACGGATTCGATGTCGTTTATAAGCCCTGAAGGGGTTTCTACATAAACAAAAGTAACGGCCTTGTACTTTTCAACCCCTTTTATGAGCTCAGAGTTAAAAGGCTGATCGTATGGAGAAGAAAGCGTGTCAACCTTTGCTCCGTACCTCAATGCAAGATCTGCGAAGGACTCTCCAAAAACTCCGTTAGAAAGTGATAGAACAGGGTCTCCTTCCTTTATCGTGTTTGCTATAGCCGCTTCAAGCCCAAGCATGCCCTCGCCGCTCATTATGTAAACGTCCCCATCCCAGTTTATCATCTTCTTAATCATCTCGCACGTTTCTCTATAGAGGTCAAAGAACGCTTTGTCGAGGTCTGGGTTCACAGACCTCATCATTTCCCTCAAAACTTCTGGGTCTATTTCAGTGGGACCAGGCGAAAGTATTGTCATAGCTTACACCTCTATTACTTCGGGTATCTCCTTTATAGTTTCCTCAAAAAACGCTCCTTGAGTCCTCTTTAACCTTAAATCCCTTATAACATAGTAGACCGAAGGAATTAGGGTTACGAGGGCTATGGTTATTATCGACGCAGCGGAAACAAGGCCCAGCTGAGGGAAGGCTACGTAAAGGTAGGCTATGAAAACGTTCAGGAGCAGGCCCAAAGACCCTGCTATCAAAGCGCCAGCAGATTTCTCCTTGATACCGCGAACGACTGTAGCTATCATCGTAAATATCCACGTTATCTGGGTAGCAAACACCACGGATACAAAGTATGGGCCTATAGCAGGAACAAAAACTATCATGTAAAGCCAAACCAAAGATATAATGAGTCCAAAGAGCGCGGCGTATACTGGAGAGCTGGTTTTGTCGCTTACCACTGCCAGCTTTCTTGGAAGTATTCCGTCAGATGCTTGTGAAAGTATAACCCTAGAAGCCCCAATCATTATAGCTACTATCACCTGAAACATGGACGTAGCAGCTCCCAATATAAGCAAGAAATACAGGATTATGTTAGGCTTGAGGCTCAGCATCATAGCTGTGTAGTATGGGCCTCCTGTCAGAGCGTAAACGCCTTCTAGCTTGCCTGAGGCCCATTGCTGCGAAACCTGATATATGTAGCTGTAGCCTAGGCTGACGTTGAGCCCAACCCAAAGCAGAATGACGAAGACAACGTTCAAGGCAGCCGCGGAAACCATGGCCAAAAAGTACTTTGGGCTCTTTACTTGGCTTATTTCTTCGTTGTTCAACGCAGACCACATGCCGTAACCCATAGCGCCCCAACTGAGTGCCCAAGTCCCGAGAGTCTCAAAGATAGAAGACGGAGATGCTGAAAAATTTAAGATGTATGGATGCTTCCAGCTTGTGAAAGTAATGATCAAAGCCGAAACGCCGGCTAAAAGCATAAGCGCAAAGAGCACTTTTTGAAGCTTCACGTAAGCTTCAAGCCCTTTTACTACTATCAAAAAGGCTAAGATGAAAAGGATCAGGGTAAGCAAGAAAACAAAGTATGGAGAAGACAAGTAGCTAAGCCATGGGCTCTGGCTACCTAATATATAATATAATAAAGGAATTATGAGGACGTCAGATATATAATAGCCGAACCATGCTAGGAAGAAGAACTGCCAAATTACCCATCCGGTAAAAGTAGTCACGAATCCAACTCCCGGGTTTATGACCCTGCTCTGAAAAACATAATCACCCCCTGAGAGGGGCATGCGCTTGCTCAGGTAGTAATAGCTGTAAAAGAAGGGAACTGAGATCAAAAATAAAAGAATTGTCCCCAAAACTATGCTTCCGCTTGGAAAAGCTATTGGCTTATAAGCATAAAGAAGGAACCACATCATAGAAAAGAACGATATCGTTAAAGAGTCGTACATAAAAACGTCTAACATTCCCATAGCTTTTCTCAGGCCTGATGCTGTCCTCTCCATGCTTACACCTTTAGAGAGTAAATATAAAAACAAATTTTTATATATAAATTAATATTTAACCTTAGTACTTAGTTACCCTTGAGATTCCGTTAAGCTTTTCAAAGTTAAAGATCGCGTTTACGCTTTCGTTTTCAAATATTTCCCTGTCGTGAGTTATTATTATGAGCTGCTTGATCGACTGGGCTATGCTCCTAACCAAATCTACAAAAGCCTTCCTCCTTTCTTCATCCAGGTAATTTGTTGGCTCGTCCATTATCACGAAGTCTATGTTTCCTGAGCTCAGGAGCCTAGCTATGGCAAACCTAATGGCTACGGCAACAGCAACCTTTTCTCCCCCGCTCATAGCATCTATGTCCTGATATCCTCCCAAAGTATAGCACTTTATTCCAACGGCAGATTCGTCCTCGCTTATTCTTACCTCTGATATCCCAGTCCCAAAGAGCTGAACGTATTCGGTGGCAAAATAGGATATGCTCTTTACAGCCCAGGACCTCATAGACCTTGCCAGTGAACCGTCCCTGTGAAATATCTCCTCCCTCATCTTCTTGAACTTGTCAATGTAAACTGAAGCCTTTTTAACGATAGCAAGAGAAGGCTCAAGCGAGCTTATCTTCTGTTCTAATTCAGATATTTTACCTTGAATAAAGGCGATGCTTGAGCTTATTTCACTTTCTTTTTGCCTTAGAGCTTGAAGCGCGCGCTCAAGCTCAGAAAAGTAAGCTTCGCTGAAGCCCTTAACTTCTTCATCAAGCTTAAGGATCTTTTCGTGCATAGCCTTAGCCTCATCGTCTACTTCGCTGTCAGGTCCGCTTAGCTTTCTTTGAACTTCTTCTAGCTCAGCTTTCAGCCTTCTTATGTCCTCATAGCTTGTTATCCCTTTAGAAGAAAGCCATCCCTTTGCTTCCGCCAGTTTGTCTTTTATTTCTTGATAAGCTTTTTCCGCTTCCCTCTTTAAATTTTCTGCCTTTTCTTTCTTTTCCTTCAGCTCCTCAAGCCTTGCTTGCTTCTCAAAGTAAGCCTTAAGCTCGCCCTCCTTTTTGATTAGATCGCTGCTTAGCTCCTGTCTCTGGGCGTATAATATGGAAATTTGAGCGTCTATCTTTTCGTTTTCCTTCTTAGCTTCCTCAGCTTCCCTCGCTAATTTAAGCTTCTCCTTCAATTCTCTTTTAGCTTTTTCTATCTCTTCTAACCTCTTTTTGACCTTGCTCATTTCATCCTCGACGTGCTTTCTCTTTTCTTCTACGTTTATGTCCTTCACGCTCGAGCCGCAGACAGGACAGCGGCCCTCTTTTTCTATCAAAGAATAGTTATTGAGGAGCTCCTGAAGCTTTGAGTAAGATCCGTTCAGCTCGGCGTAGTCTTTCTGCAGGTTTTCAATGGATTCCTCAAGCTCTTTTTCCTTACCGATTAAAGCCTGATCAAAGGGCTTCTTCTTTGAGCTTAAGCTTCTTATTCTTTCATCGATCTCAGCAATCCTGTTTTTGATTTTATTAACCTCTTCAGCAAGCTTTTTATAATACTCGTAGGCTTGTTTTGCTTCTTCGTACTGAGAGATCGCTTGCTTAAGCTCTTCTTCAGCCCTCCTGTAGCTTTCTTCGGCTTTAGAAGCCTGCTCTTCAGCGCCGCTTTTGATAAATTCTATATAGCTTTCAGCTAACGGTATATCGGACTTGAGCTCTGACTCCTTCTTCAAAAGCTCTTCCCTTACCTTCCTTACGTGCAGCTCAAACTGCTCCCTCAGGCCCTTGAGCTGTTCGTACTTTTCCTTCACTAGTTGAGCCTTTTGGTATTCTTGCTCTTTTTGAGCTCTTTCAGAAGATATCTTTTCCAGCTGGCCTTTGAGACTTGAGACTTCAAGCTCAAGCTCTCCCTTCTTCTTTTTCATGTCTAAAAGCTGAGATTCTATCTGGCTTAAGTTGTCTGGACCGAAACCGTAACGCTGGTAGATCTTAGACTTAAAGCTGTCTATAGCTTCCCCCATCGCTTCGTAGGCTCTGCTCAGCTTTTCTATCCCTATTATTTCGTTTATGAGCTCCTTGAACTCCTTGGGCTTGTAGCTTATTATCTTGTCAAGCTCACCCTGCTGAATTATCGCAACGACCTTCATCTCTTCATAATTTAGCCCAAGGATCTTTTCTATGGTGTCAGAAACAGACTCGCCGAACTGTCTCCTTTCACCGCTCACGATCAAGCTTCCCTTCTCGTCTCTCAGCGTAGCCCCCTCAAGGTTCCCGTTTTTGTCAAACTTCCTCTCAACAACGTACCTTTTCCCGTTAACGCTAAAAACAACCCTAGCGTACCCCCCTGAAGATCCTCTCCTTACTATGTTTGCTTTGCTCCCCCTTGTGTGCTCCCCGTAAAAAGCATATGTTAGAGCGTCTATGACTGAAGACTTTCCTGAACCGTTGTTCCCAACGAATACGTTTACACCTTCTTCAAGCTCAAGCTTTGTCTCCCTGTGAGATAAGAAGTTAAAGAGCTCGACGGTTTCAATCATCTAGCTCACCAGACTCAAAGGCCTTCCAAAGCCTCTCGGCTAAATCCTCAGGATCTTCAGACAAAGGAAGAAGCTCTGAAACAGCAAAGACTCCTTCTTTGCCCAGTATCTTTTCAGCCTGCTTTATCATCTCGGTTTTTATGTCAGAAGGTCTTTCTTGAAGGGAAAACACCTCTTCTTCCTCTTCAAACTTAACCTGAAGCAAGAGAGAAGCCTCCCTCAGCTGGTTCAGGTAAGAGTTAACTTTGGCCCTGTTTATGTTCTTCCCGAAGACCTTAACAAAGACCATCGGCTTCTTTTTAAGGCCGGAGACCTGCCTCAAGGCTTCCTGAACAAAACTCTCCACTTCTTCGTACTTCACGCTGAACCTAAACGTCTTCCTAGAAGACTCCAGTGGTATTCTATGTATGACCGCTTCTTCGCCGCTGAGGTCCACTAAGTTGAACCCTGCAGATTCGTCTGTCGAGCCAGCGTAGCTTATGGGGCCTTTGAACCCAGAAATTCTTCTAGTCTCCGCTTCGTGGATGTGACCAAAAGCGTAGTAGTCGAACCATGGAGGAAGGTCTGAGGCTGATATTTCCCCCGCGTACTGATTAAACTCATAGAGCCCTTGGTGCAGAACAAGAACGTTCTTTCCCTCAGACCTATTTAAAGACTTTAACTTTTCCATAAGAGCTTCAACTTCGCTCCTCCTGTGCTTGTTAAAGCCGTAAAAGGTCACGTCTTTTACTGAAAAGGACCCATTTCCTCCCAAGTAGACCGCTAAGCCCATCTTTGTCATCAAGTAAGGGAAGGGCATGTCCCTTACCCTGCTAATGTCGTGCTCGCCCAAAACGTAAAGAAACTTTATGCCTTTATCCTTGAGCTTCGTTAAGCCCTCGTAAAGCGTGTTCACGGCCAATCCTGGGGGCTTTGGAGAATCAAAGATGTCGCCCGAGTGAACTACTACCTCAGCGCCTTCTTTTATTATTAGGTCTACGGCTTCGGAAAACTCCTCGTAAAAGTCCTCTGCCCTTTCCCTTATGCTGTAAGGCATGGAGCCCAGATGGGTGTCAGATATGTGGGCTATCATCATGTCACTATCAGCTCGTCAGACCTTTCTGAAGCTACAGACGAGCTCTTTTTCTTTTCGTACCACTCCCTAACTGCGTCGTAGTCGGTTCCGGTAAGCTTTTCTTCCACAAGATCTACCTTAACAACCGTAGGAAGCTTGACCCACTGGCCCAAAAGTATAGCTTCGCCTGGATTAAGGGAAGGTAGCCCTGACGCTATCTCTTCTGATATGAGCTCTGAAGCCTCGACGACGTATCTCTGATCTCTGGGCTGAGATATCCTGAATACAGCCAGAGAGCCCATCTGGCTCAAAACGTCCTGGCTCAGCCTGCTAGGCCTCTGAGAGGCAACTATAAGGCCCACCCCAAACTTCCTTCCTTCCCTCGCTATCTTGGATATTACTTCGTGGGCCTCGCTGTATTCCCCTTCTGGCAAGAAGGCGTGAGCTTCTTCTAAAGCCAAAATAACTGGCGTGTCAAAGGTAACGTTGTGCTTTTCGCCTCTCCTGTACGCTTTTCTCTGCTCAAGTATCTCCCTGCCAAAGTAAGCAACGATAAGCTTAGACTGAGCTTCCGTGAGCTCAGACATGTCTATAACGTTTACCCTGTTAGGCTTTATCATGTTTATCGGGTTCCCTATTTCTGTGTCCATGACTTTACCCATAGTTCTCAGAGCCCTATCTATGATCTCTATAACCCTTTCCGCTGTCTCCCTATGGTCACCGTTGTTTTCCAGCAATTTGTTTCTAAGGGAGGCCCAAAAATCATCTGCTCTCTTTACCTCCTCGGTTAGAGCCCTGGCTAGGACGCTTCTCTGCTTGCTGGCGTTCTCCCTTATGTCTAATACGTCAGCCAGCTCATCTGGGTCCAGGAGCCTTGGGTTTATCTTAGCTGTCACCCTGTTTACGCCGCTCAAAGAAGAATACTCTCCGTGGTAGTCAAATATTATCATGGTGCCCCCTAGCTTTCCTATCTCCCTGGCCAAAAGAGCCAGCAGGTTTGACTTCCCGCTTCCCGTAGTTCCCAGTATGGCCAAGTGTCTAGACGCTATAGCGTTGACGCTTACTGAAACCCTGACTGAGCTCTTCCTGAGAAGCCTCCCTACGTAAATTCCCCCTTCTTTGTGCCCAAAAACTTCAGAAAGCAGCTCTTCAGGTGCTTCTAGAACGTCTGTTCCAGGCTCAGCCGGAAGCGACGGCATTTCAGCCTTTCCCCTCTTTAAAGACTCAACCAAGCCCAGCACCCTAACGAAAGATGTATAGTTTCTATCCCTTGGGTTCTTTGAAGCTAGCCTTACCGCTTCCTTAGCTGTTACATAATCTTTAACGTTCTCTATTATGGTGCTTGTTATAGTGGTTTTTTCAACCATCCCCAGAACCTGCCCGTCTCCCGTTTGAGCTATAAGATACTCGCCGAGCCTAGCAGGGGCGTCAGAAATTATAAAAAACTTATCCACTTCTGAACCGTTAGCCACTACGGCGTTCATTCCCAGAGCACCTCCCTGGCGTAAGGCTCTGAGCTCAGGCCTAACAATGACTCAGCCTTGCTCAGCTCCTCGTCTGTTATCTTGGAAATGCTATGAGCCAGGTAAAGAGGATACGGATATCCGTTGACTGAAACAGAATGAAGCGTGTCAACTATTTTAAAGGCTTCGCCCTCGCTTATCTTTCCCGGGACCTCAACCCTTATAACGGGAGCCCAGTCATCGATCCTCGCGTAAAAGAACGAAACCCCGTGATCGTCGTAAGACACCTTAGAGATTCCAGCTTTATAAGTGAGCTTAGTGTAATAGTAAACGTCTCCAACTGAGCCTTTAATGTCCCTCCTGCTTTCGGAAGATTTCGCTATGAAGATTATGTCCTCAGAATTAATTAAGCTCATCACATATTCTATAAGGGCGGTAACCTTCTGATTTCTCTTATCGTATATTACAGCTAAGGCTGAGTTGTCGACAAGAGCTGTATAGCCTGAGCTGATAGCTTTTTGAGCCAGCTCGCTTTCATACTCCATGCCTATGCTCTCTAAATAATAGTCTATGCTCCTGTATTCCTGGCTTATGCTGTCAGCCGTCTGAACGTCAGCCAAAAGCTTTGGCTCAACCACGTATCTTCCTGTTTGGTCAACTGCTACTGCGTTTACTAAATAAAAGAAGAAGCCCGCGTGCTTAGCTAAGTTCCAGCTGCTGTCTATTCCTGCAAGCCTGCCTTCAAGGTCCCTAGGCTGCCTCTCTATCCACTTTTCCTTAACTTCTTTAGCCTTCTCTTCAGGGACCTTAATTTTGCTGATTATCTTTTCGTAGTTTTGCGTAAGATACTCATAAAACTCAGGTATCACGATAATGTATTGTTTGCCCCGCTTATTTAAGCTAAAGGGTTAATCTTTTTTCAATCTTATCTAAAGCACAAGCCGATTATCTTAACAACAGCTTCTTGATTTAAAATTAAATGCACTCATTTATGCAAAGTTTTTTAATTAAAGATAAAGCTAGATTAAGTAACTAATTCTTTTAAAGACACGCTGTGATCTAAACGATTAAAGCGCGTTAAATTTCGAGAAATCAAAAAATGTTAACTTGCTTTTACAAAAAAGTTTAAAAAACCTTTTTTACTTTTAAAATTGTGATAGCGGACGTAATTGTAGGAGCTCAGTGGGGAGACGAGGGAAAGGGGAAAGTTGTGGACTTCCTTGCCCAAAAGTACTCCGCAACGGTTAGGTTTAACGGAGGCCCAAACGCCGGCCACACTGTTTACGCCAACGGCTTATCTTTTACCTTCCATCAAATACCTTCGGGGGCTTTAAGCGGATCTAAGCTTTACGTAACTTCGGGGGTTCTCATAAACCCAGAAGTTTTTAGAGAGGAAGTCATGAACCTGAAAAGAATCGTAGGAAATATGTACCTAAAGGTTGATCACAGGGCCTTCCTTATTACGCCAGCTGACGTGGAGCTTGACAAGAAGATAGAAGATCTCAAAGGAGCCTCTTCGGTTGGGACAACTCTTAGAGGGATAGGCCCGGCATCTTCTTCAAGAGCCTTGAGGATTTCTCCTAGAGTAAAAGACGTTCTAAAAGGCTCTTATGACGGCGATATTTACGAAAAGCTTTACGGAATAAAGTTCGATTGGAGGGAATTTGCTAAAGCTGCAAGGGAAGCCCTAGAGCCTTATGCTTCAGACGTCAGGGAAGAGCTTTTGGGGCTTTTGGAGAGAGGGGAGAAGGTTCTCTTCGAGTCCGCGCAGGGAACTTTGCTTGACCCTCAGTTCGGGACTTATCCTTTTGTAACTTCCACCAACACGACTTCAGCTTACGCCTTTGTTTCTTCAGGCGTTCCTATGAAGTACGCCGGAAAGGTAATTGGGGTACTCAAAGCTTATACAACCAGAGTAGGAAAAGGACCCATGCCCACCGAAGCTGAAGAGAGCGTTGCGTCGGTTATAAGGGAAAAAGGAAAGGAGTACGGGGCTACTACTGGGAGGCCAAGAAGGATAGGATGGCTTGACTTACCAGCTATAAAGTACGCTGTAAGCGTAAACGGGATAGACGAGCTTTTTATAACAAAGCTTGACGTTTTGAGCGGGTTAAGAGAGCTTAAGGTTGCAGTTGCTTACAAAGTTCTTGGAAGAGAAAGAGAAAGCATATCTTCAGATTTTGAGCTAGATGAAGCAGAACCGGTTTACCAGAACTTAGAGCCTTTGCCTAAGATGGATGAATCAGAAATGGCTAGGATAGTTAAGGAAGGTTGGAGCGCCGCCCCCAGACAGCTTAAGGATTACGTTGAGTTCATAGAGGAAAGCACGCGGGTGAAGGTTTCTTATGTTTCCTTAGGACCAGAGAGGGAGATGACCGTTAAGGTTGAGTGAGCGCGTTTCGCCTTTAGACGATAGGTACTACGATGAAGTTAAGCAGTTTGGCTCAATATTCTCCGAAAAATCTTTGTTTTACTACAGGCTTTACGTTGAGGCGCTATACTTGAAGAAGCTCTGCGAATCGGGGATACTGAAAGAAGGCTGCGCGGGCTACGAGCCTAGCTTAGTTTTGGAAAGCTTAGGGGAAGGGTGGTACGAAAAAGTGAAAGAGCTAGAGAAGTCTTCAGGGCACGACGTAAAAGCTGTTGAGCTTTTCTTGAGGCAGAAGCTCCATCAAATGGGCTTCAAGAGCCTTGCGCCTTTTGTTCACTTAGGGCTGACAAGCGAAGACGTAAACTCAAACGCCTACGGGATAATGTTAGAGAAGGGAAAAAGGGAGCTCTTAAGGTGCTACCTAAAGCTCGCGCTAAAAATTTCAGAAATGGCAAAAGAGCACTCAAAGAGCGTAATTTTGGGAAGGACGCACGGGGTCGTTGCCGTCCCAACAACTTTTGGTAAAGAAATGAGCTACTTTTCAGAAAGAATCGTAGAAGCTTCTGAAAGGATGCTTTCAGTTAAGCCATACGGAAAGCTAAGCGGTGCCGTTGGCTCGTACAACTCATTTTACTTTATAGACGAAGGGTTCGACTGGATAAAGTTCGCAAAAGATTTTGTGGAAGGGCTGGGCCTGAGCTTTGCTTTAGTTACTAAGCAGAACCCCCTTTGGGACAACGCAGCCAGGATACTTTTTGAAGTTAGCCTTATAAATTCTATAATGAGGGAGCTAGCCCAAGACCTTTGGCTATATAATTCTCTTGGGCTCATAAGGTTCGTGAGAAAGGGCGTTGGAAGCTCAACGATGCCTCACAAGGTTAACCCCGTTGATCTAGAGGACGCAGAAGGACAGTGCGAGGTTTCAAATTCTCTGCTGCACGCTCTTATTTATGAGCCTCTAAGCTCAAGGATGCAGAGGGACCTGTCTGACAGCACGGTCAGGAGAAACTTGGGCGTCGCTATGGCTCACTCGTATCTAGCTTGCTCAAGGCTCTTAAGAGCCCTTAATAGCTTTGAGTTTGTAGGAGAAGAGGTCAACTCGCACCAAGAGGTTCTGTCTGAGCCGTTGCAGATAGCCTTTAAGCTTTCCGGAGACATGCTTGCTTACGAAAGGGTCTTCGAGAACATAGATAAGATGAAGGAGCTTGCAGAAGAGCTTCCGGAAGGGCTCAAGGAGAAGTTTGCCTCCCTTAAGCCGGCCGAGTACGTCGGAGCCTCAGAAAGAATCGCCTTGATGTCTTCAGATGATGTTGAGGAAAAGGCTAAAGAGCTTTTAGAGAAGCTGGAGGTGAAATAAAATTTACTACATAAAGCCCAGCTACGAGGAGCTAAGAAACCTGGCTTTCAACTTATACGAAAAGATAAGGCAGTCTGGCTTTGTGCCAGAGGTTAACGTTGGCATAGGAAGGGGAGGGCTGTTTGTCCTCAGGTCCCTTCAAGACTTCTTTATAGCCGCTAACGTCAAGATACCTTATCTGGTTGTGGCTGTTGAGAGGTACGTTGGTCTTAACAAAACAGCTTCCATAAAAGTCAAGTACCTTAACAGCAGGGTCATAAAGGGGAAAAAGGTCCTTTTGATAGACGACGTAGCAGACCAGGGGGTTAGCCTGAAGGTTGTTAAAGAAGAGTGCTTAAGAAAAGGCGCGAGAGAAGTTAAGACCGCAACGCTTCACCTAAAGCCTTCATCCCAGTTCATCCCAGACTTTTACGTCGTTGAGACTGACGCATGGATAATATACCCGTGGGAGCTTTACGAGACGATCAGACAAATAATCGAGTCAAAGAAAGGAGAAAAGCCTGAGGAAGTTTACTGGGAGCTAACATCGAGGGCCCACGTGCTTCCTGACGAAATAGAAAGGTTCATCAAGATACTGAAGATAGAAGGAAAGCTAAGCCTCTTGAGCTATGTTGAAGAGATGATTAAAAACAGAAAAGCTTGAAAACAGCTCTTTTAAGCTTTATAATCCAAGGCTCTAAAAATATTAAAAGTAAAAATTAGTTTGAGATAATTTTATTCAGGAGGCAGCTCTTTGAAAATTAGGCTTATGTCTAGCTGGCGCTTAGAATAGTACCACTTAGCTATGGGATACAGCAAAGCCCCAACTGCCCAGAAGAAGATCATAAGGCCCCATGATAGAGCGTTTATGCCATAGTATGGTAGGAACAGGAACTGATAGGATAGGTAACCGAAACCTATGGCTACAACTATTCCTGAGATTATCAGGGGGACAGCGTATGATCCAGCTTCCTCCTTTCTCTTTATAGCATGAACTATTGCTGTTATGCCTACGAACATGAAGAATACCATTCCTAAGGCTGTTGTAGAGTACAGGTAGAGCCAGTTGGTGAAGGATACGATTATGATCATAACAGCCCCAATTATCCCAGTTAAAGCCAATGAGTTGACAGGCGAGTGGAACCTTTCGCTTACAGCCGCAAACCAGGAGGGCAGGAGCCTGTCAAAGCTCATTCCGAACACGTACCTAGAAATCGAAAGTATCGTCTGCTGAACGGCAGCCAAGTACCAGAAAGAGAAGAATATGTTCATAATCCATATGTAAGCGGGGTTATTTCTGTAGAGAATGGTTGCTATCGTCAGCATGTTGGGCACCACGCCCATGCTAGAAAGCGAAGAAGGCCAAGACATCATCGCCTGAGTGGCGAAGCTGAAGCCAACGGTGTTGTAGTAAATCTGCTGGAACAGAGCTAAGAAGATCCCGCTGAAGGCAGCCGCTAAGAAAGTTCCTGTCCAAGCAGCTCTCTTTATGTTTTTGAGCTCACCTGAGAAGTCCGCTGCGTTGTTTATCCATGGCAGAGCGTAGGCCGTGTACGGAAGCAGGAGCAAAACTGCGGGCCATGAGACTATAGGACCGTGGTACTGAGAAGCTATCGAGTAGTACGATGAGTTATAAGAGGCAAGGAACGAGTTGATGCTGCTTATAGAACCGCTAGAGCCAAGGGCAAGGTAAGGAACAACCATCATGAACGTGCCGATCAAGGATATAACTACTATGGCCCCGAGCAGCATGAAGCCGTACTTGGGGTAGAACAGGTCAATCAGCAGAAGCACGGCCAGCATTATGAAGGAGAAAGCTATCAGAAAGCCTGTAGATGTCATGAAGGAAGCCATAGATATAACAGAAGAGGAGCCTGTGGCTACTCCTATTGTTGAAAGGGATGGAGCTAAAGATAGAGTGATCATCCAGTTAAGGACTATAGCTATGAACGGAAAACCTGTGAAGGTAAACCCGAAGATCAGAAGACCCCCTAGAACTGGGCCAAGGTTCCTGCTGACCCAAACGTAGTCCCCCGCAGTTCTCCCCACGGTCCTTACTATGTAATAGTATATGAAAGCTTCAAAGAGAACCACAACTGTCATAAGAAGAATAGCTAAAGTTACGTACCCTCCTGGGTTTCCGTTAGGGAGAAAGCTGTCAGCTTCGTTTAAAGTAATTAGCCCGGTCCCAAACCCAATCTCACCTATGTTTATCAAGAATATGTTCAGCGGCGATATTGTTCTTACCAGCCCAGTTGCGTTCCTTAGGAAGACTCCCTTTTCTGCCATTTGCTTGTTAATTATTGCAAAATTACTTATAAATTTTTGCGTACAAAAGCATAAAAAATTTTCTTAATTCGGCAAATTTTTTCGCTTTAAATAAAATAAAATTGGTAAACGCTTTAATATGAACAACATAAATATACTGCTATCAAATGGGAGGAGTTTTAAGGATATTTTTCGCGACGGACCTTCACGGAAGCGAAAAGTGCTTTAGAAAGTTTCTTAATGCCCCAAAAGTTTACGGAGCGAAGGTTGCAATAATAGGAGGCGACCTCACGGGGAAAGCCATAGTTCCAATAATAGTTAGAGAAGATGGAACCGAGTTCGCGGATTATCTGGGACAAAAGGTTGAGATAAAGAATAAGGATCAGGAAGAGAATCTGATCAAGGAGATATCGGATTCTGGATATTACCCTATAAAAGTAAGCAAAAAGGAGTACGAGGAGCTCTCGAACGACAAGAACAAGCTAAACGAAGTTTTCTTAAAAGTTATGAAAGAGAGGTTAGAAAGCTGGGTTAGGCTTGCAGAAGAAAGGCTGAAGAACTCTGGAGTAACCGTAGTCATAAACGCGGGAAACGACGACGCTTTAGAGCTTGATTCTGTGCTCGACTCATCAAGCTTTATAGTTCATCCAGAAGGGAAGGTGGTTGAGCTGGATGGCTATGAAATGATCAGCACTGGCTACGCGAACATGACGCCGTGGCATGCGCCGAGGGACATCCCAGAAGAAGAGCTGGAAAGGAAGATAGAAGAGATGGCTTCTAAGGTAAAGAACATGCAGAGCGCGATATTTAACATACACCCGCCCCCATACAATACGGGGCTAGACATGGCTCCGAAGGTTGACGAAAACTTAAGGCCTGTAGCACTCCCCGGCACGGTGGTCATGGTTCCCGTTGGAAGCGTGGCTGTAAGAAAGGCTATAGAAAAGCATCAGCCGATGCTTGGGCTGCACGGGCACGTTCATGAATCCAGAGGGGCTAAGTACCTAGGAAGGACGCTTGTAGTGAACCCTGGAAGCGAGTACCAGTACGGGATACTCAGAGGCGTGGTCGTTAACCTGGAGGACGGGAAGATAAAGTCTTACATGTTGACGACCGGGTGATCCTCATGCCATTAAAGGACGTGATTCAGGAGTCCCAGAGGATTATTGAAGAAGCAAAGAAGAGAAACGTCGTCCTAAAGCTCCTGGGTGGCCTCGCTGTATATTACTCCTGTCCGTCCACAAGGACTCCGCCTCTTCAGAGAACCTACGGGGACATAGACTTCATGGGGCTCAGCAAGCAGTCAAAGGAAATATCTAAGCTTTTTAAAGACCTTGGATACAAGCCTAGGGAGAGGTTCAACGCCCTCTACGGCTACAAGAGGTTAATATTCAACGACTTCGAGAACATGAGAAGGATAGACGTTTTTCTGGATAACTTTGAAATGGCCCACAGGTTTGAGCTTAAGGACAGGATACCCCTTTGCGATAACACGATCCCAATAACCGACCTTCTTTTCACAAAGCTTCAGATAGTTAAAATTAACGAAAAGGACCTAAACGACATCGTAGCGATATTCTTAGACCACGATTTTGGGGACAAGCCTTGCGATAACATAGAAATTGATTACTTGACTAAGCTGACATCTGACGACTGGGGGATATACAAGACGTTTACGATGAACTTAAACAAAGTGCTTGAGCACCTGAGCTCTTTGCAGCTAGAAGATAGGCAGAAGCAAACGGTTGAAGGCCGGATAAAGAAGCTGCTTGAGGAGATAGAGAACAGGCCAAAGAGCTTGAAGTGGAAGCTAAGGGCAAGAGTGGGGGAAAGCAAAAAGTGGTACGAAGACGTAGAGGAGGACCAAAAGGTAGTCGAATGATTTACTTCAGCAGGCTTTTTGCGAAATCTTCTAGCTCCTTCTTCAGGCTTCCCTTTCTCTCATAGGCTTCGTACCTAACCGTAGCTATGGGCTTGTTTATCTTTATGAAGTAAGATAGGTTTGCTGGAGTACCTAGAACTACAACTTCAGCAGGTACAGAGTTTATAGTTTCCTCAAGATCCTTTAACTGCTCCCTGCTGTAGCCCAAAGCAGGCAAAACCTTGCCAAGGTGCGTGTACTTCTTGTAGGTTTCTGCTATGGTTCCCACAGCGTATGGCCTAGGGTCAACTAGCTCAGCGCCTTCCTGAAGGGCAACCCTTGCAGCAACGCCTTCGCTCAGCCCTCCGTGAGTTACTGTTGGCCCATCTTCAACGGCTAAAACCTTCTTTCCCCTTATGCTAAATTCCGAGTAAAGCTTAGGGATAGAATCTGTAACAATTATCTTGGCTCTTTCGTTTACATCCCTAACCATAGACTCAAAGGACTCAAGCGTTCTTTCGTCTACAAGGTTTGCCTTGTTTATGACAACTATGTCAGCCATCCTCACAACAGCTTCCCCTGGGTAAGATCCGGTTACGCTGTTTGTCCTAGTTGGGTCTACTACGGCTATCATTAGGTTGGGCTCGTAGAACGGAAGGTCGTTGTTCCCTCCGTCCCATAGAACAACGTCTGAGCTGGCCTCAGCGAGCCTCAGTATCCTTTCGTAGTCAACGCCTGCGTAAACGGTTGCCCCGTTTTCTATGTGCGGCTCGTACTCCTCAACCTCTTCTACAGTCAGGCCTCTCAGGTCTTCAACGGATCTGAATACTTGGACTGCAGACTTCTCTAGGTCGCCGTAGGGCATAGGGTGCCTTACAACAGCCACCCTTAGCCCGAGCCCGCTCAAGGCTCTGTACACAAACCTTGAGATGGTGCTCTTACCCACGCCCGTCCTCCCCCCGCACACAGCCACGACAGGCTTTGAAGACTTGAGCATCGTGTCCTTTGGGCCAAGGAGGTGAAAAGAAGCACCTTCAGCCAAAGATATAGATGCCAGGCGCATTACGTGCTCAAAATCGACGTCGCTGTAAGAAAAGTAAACGTCGTCAACGCCGTAGCTCTTGATAAGGTCTCTTAGCTTGCTTTCAGGGTAGATCGGTATACCTTCTGGATAGTTTGGGCCAGCTAAGGAAGGCGGGTAAACCCTGTTCTCGATGAAAGGTATCTGGGTAGCCGTAAACGCCACAACTTTCACGTCGCTTCTGTTTCTGAAAAACACGTTAAAGTTGTGAAAGTCCCTTCCTGCGGCCCCTAAAATTATAGCCTTCCTCAACCTTCGTTCACCTCCTTAATCGCTTCTTCAACCACGTCCAAAGCCTTCATAGCCAATTTTTCAGTAATTATGAGTGGGGGCGCAAACCTCAACACGCTCTTTCCCGCTGTTATCAGTAGGACCCCGTTCTTCCAGCTCTTCTCTATGATCTTTCTTGCTCCATCTGGGTTAGGCTCCTTTGTCCTTTTGTCCTTAACTATCTCTGCCCCTATCATAAGCCCTTTACCCCTTACATCCCCGACTATCTCGTACTTTTCCTCCATTTCCTTCAGCCTCTTCAGCATCTCACCTCCAACCCTTTCAGCGTTCTCCAAGAGCCTTAGCCTCCTAATTTCCCTTATAGTTGCTAAAGCTGCTTCTGCTGCAACAGGGTTACCGCCGAAGGTAGTGGCGTGACTTCCGGGAGGCCAGTCCATGAGCTCTGCTCTAGCCACTAGGGCTGAAATGGGAAGGCCCGACGCCAAAGCCTTCGCTATAAGAACCACGTCTGGCTCAACGCCAAAGTGCTCGATGGCAAACCACTTTCCTGTCCTTCCCATCCCAGACTGAATTTCGTCGTCTACCACAAGAATGCCGTAGTCTTTCATGAGCTTGAAGAACTTCTTAAAGTAGTCGTCTGGGGGAACTATGTACCCTCCCTCTCCTTGAATGGGCTCTATAAAAGCTGCTGCAACTTCGTCCGCTGGAACATACTTCTCGAAAAGGTTTTCCTTTATGTAGTCAACGCAGTAAAGCCCGCACTCAGGGTAGCTCATCTTAAACGGACACCTGTAGCAGTACGGATAAGGAACGTGCTCAACGCCAGGAATGAGGGGGGAGAACCCTTTAACCTGAACAGGCTTGCTAGCTGTTAAGCTTAAAGCTCCCATGGTTCTTCCGTGAAATGAGCCTATGTAAGCCAAGAGCCTGGGCCTCTTTGTGTGGTACCTTGTTAGCTTTATCGCTGCTTCAACGGCTTCAGCTCCTGAGTTCCCGTAGTAAACCTTCTTTTCGAACTTCCCCGGGGTTATCTTGACGAGCTCCTTTGCCAGCTTGACTATGTTTTCGTAGTAAAAGTCTGTGTACGAGTAGTGGATGAACTTCTCGGCCTGCCTCTTTATAGCCTCCACGACCGCCTTTGGAGAAGTCCCGAGGGCAAGGACGGCTATCCCCGCGTTCATGTCTATATATTTGTTCCCGTCCACGTCCTCCACTATAGCCCCTTTACCCCTCTTTATAACGAAAGGATAGAACCTCTGGATCGATGGAGAAAGGTACTTCATCGTTTCTTCAACAACCTTTTTTGCCCTTTCCCCAGGAGGGCCCGAATCAGCCTTAACCTCCTGCATAAGTAAATATAGGAAGCCCCTAAAGATAAAAATTTCGAAATTATAAGGCTTAATATTTTTCGATTTACGAACATATTAAGGAAATTTTTACGAAAAACGAAATAAGACAACAGACTAACTCTGCGGAGAAAACAAAAACCGTTAAAAATAACTCAGCGGATTTAAGCTTATGCAAATAATTAGGTCTGAAAAGAGCGCGGAAGAGCTCCTCAAGGACTTGAGGGAGACGCTTAAGAGAGAAGACGTCGTGGGGCTGGCAAGGCTGCCTGAGCCCAGGCCCGGTACAAGGTACAGGGACATAATAAGGAAGGTTTTCAGCTTAGCTGGAAGCGTTCAGGCGATAGTCTTCGTTGAGCTTGAGGAAGGAGAAAAGAGGGTCTACGTGTTTGACCTAGAAGCGCAGATATCCTCAGGAGTTCCCATTCTTAAGTCAAACGTAACGGTCAGGGGGAAGCTCCTCAAATATAAGGATGGGCTTTCTCAGGTAACTATCTATAAGGAATCTGCCGAAGGCACCGCTGAAAAGGTCTTTGAAGAAGTGAACGAAGTAGCTGACCTTTACGAAGCTGCTTACGAGCAGGCCTTCTCTAGGAAGGTTTCTTCAATAGACATATATTATTGGCTTGATTGAGCGAGGAACGGTTATATTTTATTGATTTCTAAATCTATGTTGTGAGCGCGTTTTCTAACCAAACGATAAAGGAGATACTCGAAAGGTACAAAAGGATCTGGGCGATAAACCACGCGACTTCACTACTAAGCTGGGACTCAGAGACTTACATGCCTGAGCTCGGGGTCTCTGAAAGGTCTGTGGCTTTGGCTGAGCTGAACGTCCTCTACAGGGAGCTCATCTTAAAGGAAGAATTCGTTTCGCTTGTAGAAAAGGCCTCAGAAGAAAAGGACCTGAACCTCTGGGAGGCTGGAGTTGTGAGGGTGCTAAAAAGGGAGATAAACAAGATGAAGAAGATACCACCGGAGCTCCTTTATGAGCTTGAGAAGACTTCTTCTGAAGCGTTTCAGGTTTGGAGGAAGGCTAAGGAGGAGAAGAAGTTTGAGCCATTCCTGCCTTATTTAGAAAAGCTCGTGGACATAAACATACAGATGGCCGAAAAGCTTGGGTACGATGAAACTCCCTACGACGCTTTGCTGGACCTCTATGAGGAAGGGCTGAAGACCAGAGAGGCCAAGAGCATATTTGACGTCCTCAGGCCCGGGCTCAAGTCCTACCTTGAGAAGATAGAGAGCGAAAAGAAGTTCTACGGAGAGCACGAGCTTGAGAAAGCTCAGTACAAGACTGAAGATATGAAGGCTGTGAACGAGGAGGTCCTGAGCCTCATAAAGTACCCAAAAGAAAGGGCTAGGCTTGACGTAAGCCCTCACCCGTTTACCATAAGCATGGGCGTAAACGACGTTAGGATAACAACTAGGTATGAAGGCTTCGACTTCAAGAGGTCTCTCTTCAGCGTTCTCCACGAATTCGGTCACGCAACGTACGAGCTCCAGATAGACCCGGCTCTGGACATGACCCCCATAGGAACAGGGGTCAGTCTAGGGATACACGAGGGCCAGAGCAGGTTCTGGGAGAACGTGGTGTCTAGGAGCCTTGGCTTTACGGAAGTTATAAAGCCCATACTGGACAAGCACCTGAAGTTCACGGAAAAGTACAGCAGCGAGGAGATATACAGGTACTTTATCATGGTTAAGCCAAGCCTGATAAGGACCGAGGCTGACGAAGTCACATACAACATGCACATAATATTGAGGTTTGAGATAGAGCAGATGCTGATAAAGAAGGAGATAAAGGCCTCAGAAGTCCCGAGGGTTTGGGACGACCTTAGCGAAGAGCTCTTGGGCGTTAGGCCGAAGGACGTTTCAGAAGGCGCGCTTCAGGACGTGCACTGGTCTCACGGCACATTCGGCTACTTCCCAACCTACACTTTGGGAAACATTGTTGCTGCTATGATGATGGAGAAGCTTAGAAGCTCTGAGGATATATACAGCATGGTAAAAGGCTTAGAGTTTGATAAGATCAAGGCCTTCCTAAAGGAGAACGTTCACTCCTATGGTTCGGCCCTTGCTCCAAAAGACCTGCTTATGAGGTCCTTTGGTAAGCCTTACTCCCCAGAATCCCTGCTAAACTACATAGAGACAAAGTACATAAAAGAAGCTGTTTA
>CAYFJA010000013.1:10686-25196 GCA_964343315.1 uncultured Nitrososphaerales archaeon | reverse complement strand
GGCTTGAGTAAGTTTATGCATGCAGGGAGAAGCCGTTAAGGACATAGTTTTGGAAGAAGAAGACTCGCCTGCCACAATACTCAGAAAGATGGAGGCCGCTGGGGGCTTTTCGGGAAGGGAGATGGGGGAGGCATTAAGATACTTGAAGGACATGTTCGAAGGGGACTACGGGAAGATCTTAACTTTTCCCGCAGACATAATAGCTACAGGCTTAAGGGGCGTAATAACTCAGCTTGTTAAGCTGAAGAAGTTCGACCTGATCATAACTACCTGCGGGGCCTTAGACCACGACATAGCTAGGAGCTTCTCGAACTACTACAAGGGCTCTTACTTTGAGGACGACGTTAAGCTAAAGAAGAAGGGGATCCACAGGCTGGGAAACGTTTTTGTCCCCTTAGAGAGCTATGGGCCTTTGATCGAAAAGAAGGTTCAGGAGCTCCTGAACAGAGAGTATTCAAACGCAAAGAGCGTCCCAACGTACAAGCTGGCCTGGGACATAGGAAGGATGATAAACAACGAATCTTCTTTCCTTTATTGGGCCTACAGGAACCAGATTCCAGTGGTGATCCCGGGCATAACTGACGGGGCCGTTGGGTATCAGCTCTGGCTCTTCAAGCAGTCCCACAGGGACTTCTCGGTTGATGTTCTGGAGGACGAGCAGCTGATATCTGACTTCGTTTACTCGCACAAGAAGCTCGCTGCTCTGATAATCGGCGGAGGGATATCAAAGCACCACGCTATCTGGTGGTCTCAGTTCAGGGAGGGGCTTGAGATAGCTGTTTACGTAACCACGGCTTATGAGTACGACGGGAGCCTCAGCGGAGCCCTAACTAAGGAAGCGATATCCTGGGGGAAGATAAAGCCGAGGGCAAAGCACGTAACCGTTCACGGAGACGCTACTATAGTTCTGCCCTTCCTCATTCACGGGGCGCTTTACGGTTAAGGTATAACTTCTGTTGAATCCAGGACAGGATCGTAGTAGAAGCTAGATCTATCAAGTATTTTCTCCTCAATCAGCTCATCCAGCTCAGGAACCATAGAAAGGACCGCTTTGATGGTTTCTCTAGTTATGTAGTCCAGGTCCCAGAAGCTCTTGCCCCATAGCTTTTCTCCTTCCTTTATCGAGTAAAGGCACCTCCCCCCGCAGTACCTTAGGTATTCGCAGGACTTGCACGCATCTGGGAGCTCTATCTTCATGAGCTTGAACCCGGATTTAACGCTCCCCAGCTCTGCCCACCTTTCGTAAACTGCTATTGGGCACGCTAAGATCCTGCCGTCGGTGCTTACGGAAACAGCCCTATAGCCTGAGCCGCACGGAGGTCCTTCGTAGGGCTTAAAGTAATGGGCTGATAAGATCCCCAGGAAAGGTACTATCCCAAGGACCCTTCCCCTTTCTGCTTCTCTTAAAAAAGCTTCCTTTAGCTCGATTATCCCAGGGATATAACTTGTCTCACCCCAGCGCCTTATGTTCCAGATCTTGCTCCAGACCGCGTTTATCTGCCAGTGGACGTAGTCAAAGCCCAAGGAAAAAAGGTGCGAGACGTCTTCGTATATATCGGTTTTGCTGGTTACGGTCATCCTTGCTATTATCTTTCCTACGCCTGCTTCCTTCAAAGCACGAAGGGCTGAAACAACCCTTTTGTAGACCCCTTTTCCCCTAAAAGAATCAGTCACGCTCTCCCTTCCGTCTATAGAGAGAAGAACGACGCTCATCCTCTTCCAGTAGCTCGCTGGGAGGGCATCTATAACGGTCCCGTTCGTCTGAACCCCGAACCTCTTTGCTCTCACCCCGTCCATAACCTTCATCATGAACTCAGCGTTAAGAAGCGGTTCGCCTCCGTAAAAAATAACGGTAGCATCGCTGTCGCTCTCTACGAGCTTCTTTAAGTCCTCGAGGCTGTACTTTACTTCCCAGGGCACGACGCTGGGGTTAAATGAGCCCCCGCAGTACGAACACCTTAAGTTGCACTCCCCAGTAGTATAGATCAACCAGAGCACAAAAAATACTAATAAAAAAAGTTAAAAAATTTGATTGAAGCTTTACAGCTTTCCTATGTCGTCAGGAACCCTTATCTTGATTACCGGTACCCCTTCCTCCCAGTTAGCCGGAATTATGTCGAACTCTTCTGAAGTGCCTGGGTGCTCGTATATGTACTTCAGACCCTTCAGGGCGTTCAGCACGTGCTTCACGTCCTTCCCAAGCCTGTCGTTGAAAACAGAGATGTACTGGACGTTTCCGTCAGGGTCGATTATTACGGTTCCCCTCCTGGTCATCCCTGTATCGGCGTTCAGGAAGCCGTAAGCCGTAGCAATCTCCTTCTTTATGTCCTCAACCAGAGGGTACGTTACCTTCTTTACCCTCGGGCTTGTCTCCCACCAAACCTTGTGCGAGTATATTGAATCTTCGCTTATAGCTAAGATCTCTGCGTTAAGGGCCTTGAACTTGTCGTAGTACGCTTGAAAAGCTTCTAGGTCTGTTGCGCAGACAAAGGTGAAGTCTCCTGGGTGGAAGGTTAGGACAACCCACTTGCCCCTGTAGTCGCTCAGCTTGATCTGCTTAATTTTCTTTTCTGCTGGGAAGAAAGCCTTTGCAGTAAAATCGGGAGCAGGTTTACCTATTTCGATCATTTGATTATTTATTTTAAAAATTAATATTTTAACGTTGTTATGATTTTTTTATGAATTTATAAATTTTTGTCCGAATAATGCTTTCTGATAAAGTAAAAAGTGTAAAAAACGTAAAAGAAGAATATGGCCAGAAATATCAGAAAGGCAACTAGAGCGGTTATAGAAACAAGGTATGCTGGCTTACCTCCAACAAAGACTATAGGTATGGGAAAGACGAAGAAGCCGTAAGCGAACCCGCTAGTTTGGCTGGGAGCGGTAAGGGCGGCAAAAGCAAAGCTAAAGAAGCCAGCAATTATCAGCAAAAAACCCAGTAAGATGAGCAGGTCGGACTTTTTCACAAGAAAAAATTAGTAGTTTTGTATTTTACTTTTTCCTTTCTTTTAGTAGCCCTCAGCCATCTCCCTAATCATTAGCTTTACGTCGTCGCCTAGCGGGTACATGACCGGGCATGTTGCCCCTGAATCTATGTACTCCCTTATCTTCTTCCTAACCTCGTCTGGTGTTCCTGTTGCTGTCAGCATCTTTACTATGTTGTCCGGCACTATGGCCTTGGCCCTTTCAAGGCCTCCTGGCTCGGCTGGCCATCCCCCGAGCGCCTTCTTTACGTCCTCTATCAGGCTTTCAGGCACCCCGCTGGCCTTCATTATGTGGGGCTGCTGTCCGAGGTACATTGAGACAAGCGTCTTTGCCCTGTCTATGGCTTTGTCTTCGTCGTAGTCCATCGAGACCACTACCAGCTGAGGCCTGTCTATATCTTCCAGCTTTCTCCCAGCCTTTTTAGCTCCCTTCTTTATGCTCTCTATGGCCTTCTTGTTGTACTCAGGAGATACTAGGTAGTTAAGCAAGACGCCGTCTCCTATCTCCCCAGCTAGCTCAAGCATCTCAAACCCAGTAGCTCCTATGTATATTGGTATCTTCCTCGGGGTCCTCTCCCCGTAGACCACGTCCAGCTCTATGTCTGTTACGTTCACGAACTGACCGTGGAAAGTTACCCTTTCCATGTTAAAGAGCTTCTTTAAGACCGTTACGTACTCCCTCATAGCAAGAAGCGGCTTTTCCCTCTTTACCCCTACCTTAGAAGCAAGCGGCTCCCACCATGCCCCAATGCCCAGTATTACCCTTTCTGGGGCAAGCTCATAGAGCGTGCTGAAGGTTGCGGCCATGAGGCCAACGTTTCTCGTCCAGTTGTTCACTACCCCGCTGGCCACCTTTATCTTATTTGTGTGGGCTGCCACGGCGGCCATCGGAACTATAGCGTCCCTGGCAAGCCTGGACTCCGCGAACCACACGGCCTCAAACCCGTTCTGCTCAGCGTATTTTGCGTACTCAATTTCGTCCCTAATAGGGTGCTTATCCTGCATGTAAAGGGCTAACCTTACGCTCATCGTTTAGGGTTTAACGTTTTAATATTTAAAATTTTTAATAAGCAACGATGAGCTACGATGAGATTAAAGATTTAGTTGTTTACGCTTTGAACGAAGGCTTTCAGATTCATCCAGATTTAATAAGGGTGCTGCAGGATCAGCCCGAGCTCATACCTAAGGTTATTGAAGTTATATCTAAAAAGAAAGAATACGGCTCGAGCGAGTTAACCATAACCTTGAAGGACATTGAGAGCTTTGGGCTTAACTTAGAGATAGATAAAACTAACCTGGTGATAAACAGCGAGAGGTCCCTTTCTGACGGCCTTCAGGTGAGCAGCTACGAAGAGATAAACCTTGCCTTAAGCTCAAGGTTCAAGAAGATGAAGGAGCTTTGGATGCAAAGGCCAAGCAAAACCCCTCTTTATCCAGTTAGCTTCATACTGAGCAAGGGCAAGGAAGCTATGTGGAGCTTTGTTATGGTTGTAGGAAAAAGCATGAAAAAGGGGCTAGAAGCCTTAGTGGACGACGGGAAGAACGTTTACTCTCTAAAAGTATCTTCCGTCAAGGTCTTCGAAGGTCTGATACCCGGGATGTGCGCTGCAGTTAAGATAAACCCTGATGGCGCAACGATAGAAGATTACGAAGACGTTGAATTTCAAGAAATAAAGAGAAAGAAGGCCAAGGGCAAGATCGCTTTGATAAGCGACCTTCTTATAGGATCTAACAGGGTTGATGGCTTATTTAGCTCCATCAAGTCAGCAAAGGTTGACGGGGTCCTGTTCTTGGGCAACATAGTAGACTCTTACGCTTACATAAAGAACGGTCTGCCCCCTGCTGAAGGGTACAGGCAGGCGGCCAAGCTTGTCTCTTCTCTGCCCAGCAGAATATTGAAGGTATTCGTCCCCGGGCCCCTCGACTCAACCGGCAGGGCCCTGCCTCAAAAGCCTCTGAGCTACAAGGTAGCTAAAGACCTTTATTCAACACAAAACTCAAGGATACTGAGCAACCCGTCTTACGTAACGATCAACAACTCGTTGTTCCTTCTTTACAACGCGAAGTACCTGCTCGAAAGCCTTCCAGAATACAGAGAAGAGGAAGCCGTTAGAAAGGTCCTTAAGATAAGGCACATGGCCCCTTCCTTCGGGACCATCCCCGTTGTGCCTTTCTCTTCAGACAAGCTCATCGTTGAGGACGTGCCCGATTACTTCTTTGTGGGAGGAGGAAGAGAGAAGGTTGACTTCATCTACAGGGGCGTATGGAGCGTTGGTGTTCCTAGCTACAAAGCGTGCAAGTGCTACGCGATAGTGGACCTTGGAAAAGAGAGCGTTGAGTGGGTGAGCGCAGGCTAATTTTTTAAAAATCGATCTTAATCATGAAAAAAGGGCTTGTGAGAGAAAAATTAAAATATAAGAAAGGAATATAACTACTTACGAGGTGAACTCAATGGCCAAGAAGAAGAAGGCCGAAGAGAAAAAAGAAGGACAGCAGCAGTCCTCATGAAGCTAATATTTTTTAGCCTTCCTCAAAGTTTATATTAAATATATTTTTTATTGCCAACCTTACATCAGAAGCTTTTACGGTCTTTCTTCCCGCGTGAAGAGCCAGCTCGTTAGCCTGCTTTGCTATCTTTTCCCCATATAATTCAAAGAACTTAGCCAGCTCCCTAACGGCTTCGTCGCTTACCCTTTCAGCCCCGCCCTTTTTGAATATCCTGTAGATCTGAGCAAAAGAAAGCTCGCTTTCCATAACAAAATTTTAACTTAATCAGTTATAAATCTTCTACTTCCCCTTCCTGCTCGCAGAAACTATGTGTATCACGTCCCTGTCCTTTAAGCGGTAAGTTGGGGGCAGCCTTAAGCCGGTCCTTACGTCTATTGCGTAGAGGAGGCCTGTTGCCAGGTCCGAGTGTATTTCTTCTGCCAGGTCCTTTACCGTGCTTCCGTCGGGGAGAAGGTATGCGTCTGGGAGGACGTTTCCTTTTTTATCAGTTAGCTTCTTTGGGTCGGCCACAGGATAAACCACGTTCATCCTGAGCATCTTAAAGACCGCTACGTTAAGGGCAAACTGAACCCCTGCCCTCATCATCTCCTTTATCAAGAACTTGTTAAAGAAATCTATGGCTTTCTTTTCCTGCTCCTGAAGCTTTGAGCTTTCTACAACAACGTAGCTTTCTTCAGCTGGGTTGTACCTTACAGAGCCCCTCTGCTCCGCCCTCCTTAAGGTGAGCTCAAGGCTCGCGCTTGTAGGCACGATTATCTTGTCCTTTATCTTGTCCTTCAAGACCTTAAACCCTTTGTCGGCCGCAGGTATGTCCATCTTGTTAGCTATTATCAGCGTTGGCTTTGAGACCTCCCTCATAAGAGAGGCAAACCTCCAGAGGTCTTGGTCTGAGAAGTTCCTCAAGTCGTAGATGCTCTTCCCCATCTCTTCCAGAACTTCATATATGTGAATCTTGCTGACTTTGATCCCAGCGAAGCTTTCGTAAAGGCTGTTTATTGCTTCCTGCTCGCTCCTAGAAGCCTCGATCTTTTTCACTATCTTCTCGAGGTTGTTTTCCAAAAGCAGCTTGTACCACTGGACTATCTCCCCTTCTATCTCCTGGTAGTCCCTGTAAGGGTCTCCGGTCCCCGGCTCTGCTATTCTTCCGTCTTCGTCTATGCTCCCAGACGCGTCAACTACGTGAAGGAAGGCGTCAGCCCTCATAGCTTCCGAAAGAAACCTTGTCCCGAGCCCTCTCCCGTAGCTTGCTCCCTTTATGAGCCCGGGGAGGTCTATGAGCTCTATAGGTATGTACCTCCAGCCGTCTATGCACTTAGAATTAACAGGGTTGTCCACAACCCTAAACTCTTTGTGAACGCATGGAGAAGTTATATAAGTTATCCCAACTACAGGGTTCTTGGTTGTAAACATATAATTTCCTATGGGCTCATCTTTGCCTGTAGCAGTGTTAAATAGTGTCGTCTTCCCTGCGTTTGTTTTACCTATAAGAGCTAACCTAACTACCATTTAGATTATATTTGGAAAAACCAAATTAAATAACTTTCCTTAACAAAATAAAGTTTAAGAGAAAAAAGCGCTTTTCGCAAGCCTCAAGCTTAGGAGCTTCCCAAGAGCTGCTTTAACAGCACAGGAATTTCAGAAGGCTTGTTTGCAACCTTTACCCCGGCTTCCTGGAAAGCCTGTATCTTGCTCTGGGCCGTCCCCTTGTTCCCCGTTATTATAGCTCCAGCGTGCCCCATCCTCTTTCCCGGAGGGGCAAACCTGCCGGCTATGAAAGCTACAACAGGTTTGTTTACCTCCCTCTTTATTATCTCAGCCGTTTCCTCTTCAGCCGTCCCTCCTATTTCTCCGACCACAACTATGGCCTTGGTCTCCTCGTCCTGCTGGAACATCCTGACCGCTTCCTGCATCGTTGTCCCAACGACCTGGTCCCCTCCTATTCCTATCACAGTAGTCTCACCAAGGCCTGATTCGCTTATCGTGTTTACTATCTCGTAAGTCAGCGTGCCGCTCCTGGAGACAACCCCGACGCTTCCCTTCCTGAATATTGAATTGGGCATTATCCCAAGCTTCGCTATTCCAACCGAAGTTATCCCCGGCCCGTTCGGGCCTATTATCCTAGCCCCCATAAGCTTAGCGTACAGCTTAAGCTTGGTCATGTCGTGAAACGGTATGTGCTCAGTTATTATAACTATAAGCTTTATTCCCGCGTCTATAGCTTCGATGACCGCGTCCGGGGCAAAAGGCGCAGGCACAAAGACGACTGAAGCTCTTGCCCCCGTGCTGCTTACTGCGTCCTTGACAGAGTCAAAGACAGGTATCCCCTGAACCTCAGTTCCTCCCTTCCCCGGGGTGACCCCTCCAACGACGTTTGTCCCAAAAGCTTTCATCTGAACAGCGTGAAAGCTCCCCTGGTGCCCGGTTATCCCTTGAACTATAACCGGAAGGTCCTTTTCGGTAACTATTATCGCCATCTTTACTCACCAGCCAGCTTAACAACCTTCTCTACAGCTTCGTCCAAATTTAAGATTGACTCTATCCCGTTCTCTAAAAGTATCCTCCTGCCTTCTTCTTCGTTTGCTCCCCTTATCCTGACCACCAGCTTGAACTTAGGCTTAAGCCTCTTTATCGCTTCAACAACCCCGTTAGCTACCGTGTCGCACCTAGTGACGCCGCCAAATATGTTTATGAAAAGGACCTTGTTGGTTACCTTAGAAGCCAGCTCTATAGCTTGAATTACCTTCTGAGGGTCGTCCGTGCCGCCCAAGTCGAAGAAGTTTGCGGGCCTTCCTCCAGCTAAGGCTATCAGGTCTATTGTGGCCATGTTTAAGCCAGCCCCGTTAGCTATGATCCCTATGTCCCCTTCCAGCTTAACGAACGAAAGCCCCTTCTTTTTAGCCATAACTTCAATCTTGTCAAGCCCAAAGTACCTTACGGGGATGTTCTTGTGCCTAAAGAGCGCGTCGTCTTCAATCGTTACTTTAGAGTCAAGAGCCACGAGCCCCTGGTCAGTTAAAGCTAACGGGTTGATTTCAGCGAGAGACGCGTCCATCTCGTCGTAAATTCTGTATAGGCCGTTTAGGATCTGCCCAACCTGGTTCGCGAGATCCCCTTGAAGCCCAAGGAACTTAGCAACCTCCCTCTTTATGTAGTCAGTAACCCCTACGAACGGGTTTATCCCCTTCTTGTATATCTTTTCTTGAGGAACTGAGTTTATGTCAACCCCTCCTTCAGGAGAAGCTAGAACTATGGGAAGCTCAAGGCTTCTGTCTAAAGTTACGCTCAGGTATAACTCCTTCTTTACCTCGTAAGCCTTTTCTAAGATGAAAGCCTTTGAATAGTAGCCGTCAAAGTTTATCTGCTTGATCTCGTTGATGGCCTTTATCGCTTCTTCCCTGTTGTTTACGACCCTTACTCCCCCTCTCTTTCCCCTTCCCCCTGTGGGAACTTGGGCCTTTACCACCATTCTTTCGTTGAACTCGGGGACGTCGCTCTCTTTAGTTATAACCTTGAACTCAGGAACGGGTATTCCGTATTTTTTGAAGAGCCTCTTCCCTTCGTACTCGAGAAGGTCTACCATGCTTTAATAAATCCCTTAGGAGTTTAAAAAATTAATCTTTAATCCAAAAATTGTTAAGATATTAAAAGCAGCGTGTATGTTCCTAAAGCTAAAAGCACAGCTATGAGCACTACTATTATCGCGTTGATTACCCACTGAAATCTCTTTACGTGCAGCCACTCTATAAGCACGACCCTGAGCCCGTTCATCCCGTGAATGACCGCTGCGTAGAGAAGTATCCCGAAGACGACCTTGTAATAAGTTAAGTTGTGCACAACATAAGAATACGTTAAAGTTTCGTCAAAGGTCCTTCCCGTAAGAGGGCTAACGAGAAGGAGGTGGAACGTAAGGACAAAGATCATTATTATTCCTAGCGCGTACATGAGGACCATGAGCCAGGACTCCTTTAATAAGCTGTACTGGCTAGGCATGCTTCTCACCTCAGATTATCCCCAAACCCTCCAGCAAATAGATCCCGGCCCATATCCAAAGGGCGACCACGATGGCTGTTATAACGTAAACTGCGATCTTCTGGTTTCTGCTGAGCGAAGTGGGCTTGTACGGGTACTCAGGCAGAACAGGCTTCCCCAACAGCAATCCGAAAGCTTCGTTCAGTATGAGCCTCAAGCCGTTAGCCCCGTGGTAGAGGGCTGAGCCTGCTATTATCCAGAGCCCTATCTTTTCAAATATCCCTAGGCTTGAAAGCAACGTTAGGGTCTGCTCCCAAGCCTGTGGCCCCAGGGCTACGTGGTAAATTTCAAATACGTGGGCTATCAGGTAAAGCGCGAGTATAACCCCGGTTATCCTGTGCAGCGTGTACGTGTACCTCTCTAAGTTGAAGTTCTTAGGCCAGAGGCTCCTCCAGAGCCCAGCTTTATACCTCTTCCCTTCAGCCATGCTCCTTCACCTCTTCAAACTTAAAGTCAAAAGGAGGAGGCTTAGGGGCGTTTGGAGGCGGCGGCTTCTGAACCATCTCAGCTGGCTTTGTCGAAACCTTCTTCTTGTGAAGCAGCCTGAACTTGAGGATCTCCTTCTTAAGCAACTGAATAGCTTTTGCTGGGTCAACGCCTTTAGGACATACGTAGCTGCAGGCTCCAGCAAAGTGACACCTCCAGACCCCGTGGGAATCGTCCAGAACGTCAAGCCTTTCTTCAAAGCCTTCGTCCCTTGGGTCAGCTATGTACCTGTAAGCTTGAGCTAAAGCCTGCGGTCCTAAGAACAGAGGGTCTAAAGCCACCGTTGGACAGGCTGCCAGGCAGACTCCGCACATTATGCAGTAGTCGAACTGGATGAACGTTAGGTTCTGCTGAGGAGTAACCTTAAACTCCATCGGCGCCTCTTCGAGCTCCTGCGGGTTCTTCCTGATCATCCAGGGCTTTACGCTCCTGTGCTTGTTAACGAAGTCAGTTAGGTCTACGACCAAGTCCCTTATCACTCTGTAATTGTACAGGGGCTCGACCCTTAATACATCGGACTTCAGATCGTTGACCCTTGTCTGGCACGCGAGGGCCGGCTTCCCGTTTATAACGACGCCGCACGAGCCGCATGAGCCCATCTGGCAGGAGTGCCTGTAGGCTAACGTGTGGTCTAGGTTTTCCCTAATATAATTCAAAACGTCCAGAACAGTGTCCCTGGGTTTTACGCTAACTTCGTACTCCTGCCACCATTCCTTTTCTCCGTCAAACCTTCTTATCCTGACCTTCATTTTAGTACACCCTCGCCACAGGCTTCCACATAGTGATCCTAACGGGAATATAAGAGAACTGCGGCCCGTCAGCTCCCTTAAGGGCAAGGGTGTGCTTGAGCCAGTTAGCGTCGTCCCTGTTTGGGTAATCTAATCTAGCGTGGGCGCCCCTGCTCTCGGTCCTTAAGAGCGCTCCCTGAGCTATCACTTCTGCTTCGTCAAGCATGAAGCCGAGCTCCAAAGCGTGCTGCAGGTTGTAGTTAAAAGCCCTACCCCTGTCGCTAAGCCTTATGTTCTTGTACCTCTGTTTTAGCTCCCTTATCTTTGCTACTGCTTTTTCTAGGTCGCTCCCCGTCCTGTATACGTGAACGTACTTTTCCATCGTGTCCTTAAGCTCGTTCCTAAGCTGATAAACGTCCTCCCCTCCGCTCTCCCTTCCCAATATCTGAGAAAATATCCTGTCTTCTTCTTTGGCCAGCTGCTCCTTTGGGACTTCTCCTAAAGACGGAGAGTTCTTTTCTAGATAATTGTAAACGTCGTTGCCAACGATATACCCGTAAACCAGGCAATCGTTTGTTCCGTTTGAACCCAGCCTGTTAGCCCCATGGATGCTTACGCACGCTGCTTCGCCGGCCGCCCACAGCCCTTTCACAGGGGTCCCGTCGGCCCTCAAAACCTTTCCGTCTATGTCTGTGTGTATCCCTCCCATGTTGTAGTGAACTGTTGGCCTTATCGGAAGAGGCTGATCAACTATATCTATGCCTAAGTACTTGAGCCCTATCTCCCTTATGAACGGAAGCTTCTGCTCTATCCTCTCCTTCCCCAAGTGCCTCATGTCCAGCCAAACGTGGTCAAGGCCGCTCTCCTCATCGTGTATCCCTCTGCCTTCCATTATTTCCCTCATTATTGCCCTAGAAACTATGTCCCTAGGAGCAAGCTCCATCTTGCTGGGCGCGTACTTTTTCATGAACCTCTCTCCGTCCTTGTTTATCAGGTAAGCCCCTTCTCCCCTTGCAGCTTCAGTTATGAGAAGGCCCCTCGGTACAAGCCCCGTTGGGTGGAACTGAACGAACTCCATGTCCTTTAAAGGTATACCAGCGTTGTAGGCTATCCCATACCCATCCCCAGTAGAGCTTGCCGCCATCGAAGTTATCCTGTAGAGCTGGCCTGCGCCCCCAGTCGCTATAACGCCAGCTTTTGCCCTGAAGAACCTAAAGTTTCCCGTCTTTAGGTCTATCGCAGTGAAGCCCTTGAACTCGTTGTTTTCTATAACTACAGACGTAACAAAGTTTTCGTCGAACCTGTCCCAATTATCGTACTTGAGGAGAGTATCATATAGGGCCCTCATTTCAAAGAAGCCCGTTTTGTCCTGAGCGTACGTTGCCCTTGGGAAGCTGAGGCCCCCGAACCACCTCTGCTCTATCCTCCCGTCCTCCCTCCTGTTCCAGGGAACCCCCCACCTCTCTATCAGCCTTATCTCCTGAGTAGCTAAGTGAACGAACCTCCAGACCGCGTCCTGGTCAGCGAGGAAGTCGCTCCCCTTTATCGTATCCCAGGCCATGAGCTCAAAGCTGTCCCCCTCTTCAGGATAAAGGACCGCAGATGTCCCTCCCTCAGCAGAAACGGAGTGGCTCCTCATCAAGTATATTTTTGATATTACTGCAACCCTAACCCCGAGCTTACCTTTGTCCCTCCTCAAGATCTCAATAGCGGTCCTGAGCCCCGCTAGACCCGTGCCGACGATGGCAACGTCGTAATCTAAAGTTTCCATCTCAATATCTTTTCTCCTGCGTGCTTTTAATCGTTATCTTATCGAAAATTTACGCTTAGTTTATTATTTAGAACAGTTCTTTTTCAATTTATAAATGAAGAGCGTGGATATCTCGCAAAAATCAGTAACAGAAAGGCTAGCTGTTGCCAAAGGTTTCATAAAATTGTCAAAAGAATCAATAAATAGAATAAAAGAGGGAAAGATTGAAAAAGGCGATCCCTTGGCTGTTGCTGAAGTTAAAGCTATAGAAGCAGTCAAGCAGGCTCCTCAGGCTTTGGCCTTTTGCCACCCGATACCGATAGAGTACGCTGAGGCCAAGTGCGATGTTAAGGAGGACGGCGTGGAAGTTACTGTGACTGTGAAGGCTAACGCTAAGACCGGGGTTGAAATGGAGGCCCTGTACGGGGTTTCTGTAGCTCTCTTGAACGTTTGGGACATGGTTAAAAAGTACGAAAAGGACGAAAGAGGCCAGTACCCAAACACAGAGATAACCGGGATAAGGGTTATTAAAAAAGAAAAAGGGCCTCAACAAGTTAATAAGTAGCTAAAAATAAATTCATTGTGTTGAGCGTTAAAAGCCCCGTTTACTACTTTGGAATAATAACGGTTAGCACTTCTAGGTATTACGATAAAAATAAAGAAGATAAGAGCGGGCTTTTAGCTTCAGCGATGATAAGGAACTACGGGCACAAAGTTTGCTGCAGGCGCCTTGTTCCTGACGACAAGCTCGCAATAATAAGTTCGATAACAGGCCTTCTTTTAAGCTACAAGCCTGACGCCTTGGTTCTGATAGGAGGGACTGGGCCGTCCAAGACCGACTTTACAGATGAAGCGGTCAGGAGCCTGTCAGAAAAGCTCCTCTACGGCTTATCGGAAGAGTTTAGGAGGAGGAGCTACGAAAAATTAGGAAGCGCGGGGCTCTTAGGGAACATGACCGTAGGGCTGCTGGGAGATTCAGCTATCTTGGCCCTCCCGGGCTCCCCAGACGCTGTGGAGGAAGGGTTAAAGATATTTATGGAAAGCTTGCATCATATAATTGGAGTGAGAAGGGGGTTAGGTCATGAGCGAAATAATGTGGGTTGAAAAGTACAGGCCTCAAAGGCTAGACGACGTTGAGGACCAGGAGGAGATAGTTGAGAGGCTTAAGGGCTTTTTAAAGAAGCCCGAGGACATGCCTCACCTTCTTTTTGCTGGTCCTCCAGGAACTGGAAAGACAACGATAGCTTTCTGCTTAGCCAGGGAGATACTTGGGGAGAACTGGAGAAGCTACACCTTGGAGCTCAACGCTTCGGACACCAGGGGGATAGATACGGTTAGAACAACGATAAAGAACTTTACGAGGTTCGTGGACAAGTCTGCCGGAATACCCTATAGAATAATAATTCTCGACGAAGCCGACGAGATGACCCCGGACGCTCAGACAGCTCTCAGGAGGATAATGGAAGAATCTTCAGCTAACGCCAGGTTCATAATAATAGCTAACGTATCGAGCAACATAATTGAGCCTATACAGAGCAGGTGCGCGATCTTCAGGTTCAAGAGGCTAAACGAAGACGCCGTGGTAAAGAGGCTTCAGTACATATGCAACCAGGAGAAGGTTAAGTGCAGCTTGGACGCCCTTAAGCTGATTTATGCGATAAGCGAAGGGGACATGAGAAAAGCGATAAACCACCTGCAGGAAGCTGCGGCCCTCGGAGAAGTTAACGTTGAAAACGTAAAAGCAACGATAGCCGTGAGCAGGGAGAGCGACATAAATCAGATGATAGATGCAGCGATTTCAGGGGATTACAAAAAAGCTAGAGAGATACTTTACAGGCTGATATTGACTTACGGCCTGCCAGAGACAGACATACTCAAGATGATGTTCTCTGCTATCAACTCAAGGAAAGGAATCAACGCGGCCGCAGCAGCTAAGCTATTTGCTGAATATGATTACAGGCTTGTTCAAGGAGCCCACCCGGACATCCAGCTTTCGGCCCTTCTTGCTGAGCTAAGCTCCCTCGC
>CAYFJA010000013.1:0-10586 GCA_964343315.1 uncultured Nitrososphaerales archaeon | reverse complement strand
AAAAACTTAGAGCCTTTGCTTAAATTTTAGGATGCTAATATTGACTTCTGCTATGAACGATAAGTAATTAAGCAGCCATAACAACGAGATGGTATGAGCTTTACAGATTTGCCCAGGGGGCTTAGGGATTATGATCCTGATTCTTACGAAAGGCTTGAGGCTGTGAGGCAAATCTTTGTGGAGCTTTCTGAAATATATAACGTAAAGCTTATGGAGCCCTCTTCCATCGAGCTTCTGGAGACCCTTGAAGCTAAGGGAGGAGAGGAAATAGTCAACGAAATATATGCTTTTAAGGACAAGTCGGGCAGGGACCTGGGCCTTAGGTTTGACCTAACGGTTGGAATAACAAGGTATGTGTGCAAGAAGAGAGACCTTCCGCTTCCGGCCAAGCTGGGAGCTTTTGCAAGCATGTGGCGCTACGACGAGCCCCAGAGAGGGAGGTACAGGTGGTTTTACCAGTGGGATTTAGAAGTTTACGGGGACAAAAGCGTTGAAGCTTTTGCAGAGGTGCTTTCGTTTACTTATAGGATGCTAAAGAGCTCCGGCGTCGATGACCCAGAAATACTGATAAGCGACAGGAGAACCGTTGAAGAAGCCGCGAAGGAGATAGCAAAGGAAAAGTACAGCGTCGACCTTCTAAGAGCAATAGATAAGCTCGGGAAAAAGTCTGAAGAGGAAATAATCTTAGAGTATGAAGACAAAGGTTATGACAGGGAACTTGTAAGGAACATATTGAGCATATCAAAGAGCGACGAAAGCTCAGAAGCCGTTAAAAAATTTATAAGACCAGAGCTCATAGAGCTCAGGGACCTTTTGAAGTCCATGAACATTCCAGTCAGCATAAGCTTCAGGATAGTCAGGGGCTTGGATTATTACACTGATATAGTTTTTGAAGCCTTCAGCAAGAAGGCATCAGACATAGGGGCCTTAGCCGGCGGCGGAGGATACGACTCTCTGCCGGCTTTGTTTGGGAGGCCTGAGCTCAAGGCTCTGGGTGTGGCCGGGGGAATCGACAGGCTGTTGCTGGCCACAGAAGTTAAGCCAAGGCACAAGCCCTTGGTTTACGTAGCGTATCACCCGAGCTTAAAGAGAAGGGCTTTTGAAGTTCTGGAGAGCTTAAGAAGCTACGGAATAAGGAGCGAGATCTCCAGGAAAAGCAAGGTAAGCGATCAGCTTTCTGAAGCTGAAAAAGAAGGCGCTTCTTTAGCAATCCTAGTATTCCCAAAGGAGCTTTCTGAGGGAAAGGTAAGGGTTAAGTTCATGGCCACTAGGGAGGAAAAGGAAGTTAGCCTTAGCGAGCTTGCGAGCTTTGTAGCCTCAAGCACGAAACCAAGCCAGAGCTGATCCGCTGTAAGCGAGCGCGTTTATGCTTATTAAAAAATATGAAATTAAAAAGCTCTAGATGTTTCCCCCTGTAACGATAGCAACCGCTGTAGAGTCCTTGGGAAGGTCATAATTTAGCAGCCCGGCGTAAGCTGCTGCTCCCCCTAGCTCAGCGCATACTTGAGCCTTTTTGTAGATTTCTTTTACGGCTCTCTTAATTTGCCTCTCGCTCACTACTATCGCTTCCCCTCCTGTAGACTTTACAGCCTCTTTAGCCTGTTCTGCGTAAGTAGGCAGGCCCACGGCTATAGCATCTGCTTCTGTGTGAACCTTTGTCTTTCTCAAAACTCCTGTCTTTAAGTACTTATAAAAAGCGTCAGCACCCCTCGCTTGAACAGCTATTATTTTGGGCAACTTGTCTATTAAGCCAAAGAGCTTGTATTCAAGAAGCCCTTTATAAGTTGCTGAAATTAAAGTCCCGTTTCCTACGGGAACAAATATGTAGTCCGGAGGGTTGTAAGAGAGCTGGTCTATGATCTCAAACGCGACGCCCTTCTGCCCTTCCTTCCTGTACATATAATCCCCTACAAGGAAAGAGTTTGTGCTTGCCGCGAACTTTTCAGCCTCGTTTAGGGCGTCGTTAAAGTCCCCCTGAACCTCTATTATCTTCCCTCCCTTATTCCTAATCATGTCTATCTTGTTCCTGTTAGCTCCCTGACCTACAAAAGTTATGGCCTCCAACCCTGCTATTTCAGCGTAAGCCGATACCGACAGGGCCATGTTCCCTGTTGAAGCAACAACAAGCCTGCTGAAGCCCAGCTCAAGGGCTTTTGTGACTTCAACCGTTGAGCCCCTGTCCTTGAAGGATTTGGTTGGGTTGTCGAGCTCTATCTTTAAATAAACAGATGGCCCAGAGCTCACCTTTTTGAGCCTAGTCCCTCCTTCGCCAGCAGTTACAGGCTTTCTTTTAACCGGCATAAATGGCCTGTACTTCCATTGCTTAACGAACTGGGCCTTAAAGTCTGAGGGCAGGCTTATTTTATCGTACTCGTACTCAACCTCCAGAAGCCCTCCGCACTTCTTACACCTAGGCCAGGAATAATCGGGTCCATACTTTTCTCCGCATTTTGTGCACTTTAAGTAAAACGACATCGATATTTTTTCGATTTTTAAAATAAAAAGCTTTTCTGTTTTTAAAAAATTTAATGATCCAAAGGATCAGGCGAAAAACCTTATGTAAATCTCTTTTTCGTCCAAGTCGTACTTAAAGTAGCCCTCTTCGGGCTTCTTTTCAGACAAGACTATTTTCCTCACCCTTGTTAGGAAGGACAGCTCGCTGGACCTGCTGACTATCACCTGCGCAATTTCTGGATCTTCTACGTACACTTCAACCATCTCGAGTATTTCTGTTGGGTTGAACCCCTTTTCTTTTCTAGCGTACTGTATCCTTCTCGCTACATCCCTCAGGTAGCCTTCCTCTATAAGATCCTTGTCCCTAGCGACGTTTATAACGACTATTGTTCCCCTTTCCCAGGCAACTTCATAGCCCTCGCTTGCCTTTATCTCAAAGCCGACGGCCTGGTATGGGACTTTAAAACCGTTTACGGTAACCTGAGAGCTTTTGAACATCGACTCTAACAGGTAGCTTGGATCCAATGACTCAAGGAGCTGCTTTACCTTCATAGAATCCTTCTTAAAGGCTTTTCCGATCTCGCCCATTATGGGCGTTGCCTTCACGCTTATTGGAAGCTTGTTAACGCTGCTAACAAGGTTTACAGACTTGACGTTAGCAACTTGCGCAACCACCGTAAGGACGTCTTCCGGGATTTCCTCTGAAGAGTAAACTAAGGCTTCCCTCAAAGGCCACCTTCTCTTAAGCTTAGCCTTCATCCTAGCGCTGTTTATGAGCGAAACGAGCTCCCAGACCTTCTCGTACTTTTCGTTAAGCTTTTCGTCATAGTACTTTTCATCAAAAGCTGGGAGCCTCTCCTTTAGTATGGATTTGTTGGGCTCAAAAACTTCTTTGTAAAGGTAATCCGTTATGTAAGGCGCTATCGGGTGCATCAAAACGTCCAGCTCCCTCAGAACCTTCCCCAAAGTCCAGTATATCGCGAACCTCCTGCTTTCTGTTTCTGGGCTGTCGTTCCAAAGCTCGTTTCTTATAAGAGGCACGTACCTCTGGCTAAGCTCCTCTATTATGAAGCGCTCAAGGGCCCTTGCCATTTCGTTTAGCCTTTTTGATTCATAAGCCTCGATGTACTCTTTCTTTAAGGACTGAAGCAAGGAAAGTATCCAGCGCTCCTTTTCGCTTAGCTCCCAACTGCTTTCTTCTTTCCACACAAAGTTATCATAAGTAGAATTTATCTTATAGTAAACGTGTAAGTTGTAGAGAGTGTTAAGGACTTGGTACGGCCTCTCCATCATTTCTTTTCTGTCAAAGCTAAGCACGTCTACAGGAGAAGCCTTCCACATCAAGTAAAACCTCACGAGGTCAGCTGGGTAGTTCTCGAACAGCTCCTTAGCGTAGACCACGTTTCCCCTGCTTTTGCTCATCTTCTCTCCCTTTTCGTCAACTATGAGCCCTGTGAACAAGAAGCTCTTGTAAGGAGACCTCCCGTTGAGTATGACCCCTTCCATGAGAAGCGTGTAAGCCCATCCCCTGGTCTGATCTATGCCTTCTGTCAAGAATGTAACAGGAACGACCTTTTCGTACTCTTCGTCGGTCAGGGAAGCGTAGGGAGCCGCGCCGCTGTTGTGCCAAGTGTCCAGAACGAACGGCTCCCTATAAGCCTCTCCCCCGCACTTAGGACATCTTACTACAACCCTGTCTATCCAGGGCTTGTGAAGCTCAAAGTTAGGGCCGTCGGGGAGCCTTACCGCGTTCTTTATTATCTCCTCTCTGCTGAACAGGTATATCTTGTTGCCGCAGTTCCTGCACACCCAGACGGGAAGAGGAGTGCCCCAGACCCTTTCTCTGCTTATGCACCACGGCTTCTTCTCCTTTATTATTTCCAAGAACCTGTTCTTCGGCTGTTCAAAGAAGTATTGCACCTTGGACGCTTCTTCGTAGGCTTTGTCCGCGATCTTCGGTATGTCGTAGAAGTATTCCCTCCTAGCTAAGAAGACCAGCTTGTGGCCTGACCTCCAGCAGGTAGGATACAGGTGCCTTATTTTCCCGTACTTAACCAAGAGCCCTTTGCTTTCCAGGTCTTTAGCTATTATGTCGTCCGCGTCCCTCACAAAAAGCCCCGCGTACTTCCCGGCTTTTTCCGTGAACTTAACCTGATCGTCTATTGGGTTGAAAACTGGCAGCCCTCTTTTCTTTCCTACTTCAAAGTCTTCCTCGCCGTTGGCTGGGCTTAGGTGGACTATTCCGGTGCCTGTGGTCACGTCCACAAACTCTTCGGCAAAAACGTAGTAAGCTTGCTTTTTTTCAAACATATACTCCTGCTCAGGTACAAACTCCTTAAGAGCGGGAACGTACCTCTTCCCCTCTAAGTCCTTTCCCATTACTTCCCCTACAACTTCCGCCTTTACCCCAGTTTCTTTAACGAAAGAGCTGTAAGCCGTAGACCCGACTATCCACCTTTCGCCGTTAACGCTCAGGATCAGGTACTTTTCGTTTGGGTTGACGGCAACCGCTTCATCGGTAACTAAAGTGAAAGGCATCGTTGTCCAGACTATTATGTACTCTTCCCCATCAACGAGCTTAACCTTGTAGTAAAGGCTGGGGTCTACTTCTTCTTTATAACCAAGAGCAACCTCGCTGTTGCTCAGGCTTGTCTGACAGCTTGGGCAGTAAGCAACTACCCTGTAGTCTTCATATAGCAGCCCCTTTTCGTGAGCAGCCTTAATTATCTTCCACTCCCTTTCAATGTATTCATCTTTATAGGTCCAGTAGGCTTTTTCGTAATCAAACATCAGCCCGAGCATTCTGTCTACGCTTCTCCAAATTTCGTTGTATTTGTGAATGAGCTCCTTGCACTTTGCTATAAGCTTGTCCTCACCTATAACGCTCAAAACCTGATGTTTGCTTCCTACTATCCCAAGCTCCTTTTCGGCTTCCAGCTCAACCGGAAGGCCCTGAGTGTCCCAGCCAGCCCTGAAGAAAACTTTGTTCCCCTTCAGAACCTCCATCCTGTAAAAGAGGTCCTTAATTACCCTTCCCCTGACGTGGCCTATGTGCGGCTCGCCGTTCATTGTAGGAGGCCCTTCGATAAAAGTCACTAAAGGCCTGTCCTCGCTATCTATTTCCTTTCTTACCTTTTCCCACTCCTCGTAAAGCCTCTCCTGCAAAGGTTTAAAGTCCCTTAGCGGGTTCTTGACCTCCATGGGCAACTATACTTATTAAAATGGTGCATTTAAAAACGTTTAACAAATATGCCAAACGCTCCGCTTTTTTTGAGGGTTAAAAATTAGCGCTGAAACAGATTTATTAGGCTGAATAATAATTTAATTCTATGAGCTTCAACGTCAGCAATTTAGACGTTGAGCTGCTCGAGGGCGATATTACAGAGTCTGAGTGCGGAGCGATAGTGAACGCTGCAAACGCCTTCTTAAAGCACGGGGGAGGGGTCGCGTACGCGATAGTGAAGAAAGGAGGGAAAATAATTCAGGAAGAAAGCGATGAGTTCGTGAAGAAGCACGGGCCCTTAAGGAAAGGCGAGGTTGCTGTTACGTCTGCAGGCAGGCTTAAGGCTAAGTACGTCATACACACTGTCGGGCCAATCTACGGGGAAGGGACGTACGAGGACCTGGTCTTGGCTTATAGAGCCGCTTTAGAAAAAGCCGATGAGCTAAAAGTCGACTGCGTTGCTTTTCCAGCTATCTCCACAGGAGCATACGGCTTCCCCTACGCCGACTCTGCCCAAGCGCTTCTAGATTCTTTAAAAGGATTTAAAGGCAAAAACCTCAGGAAGGTTAAGGTTTACCTTTACGGAAGCGAAGCTTACAAAACTTTCCTCGAAACGTTCAGTAAAGCTCTAAAACAAGCTCAAAACGATTAAATCTTTATTAATGCTATACTCTGAGCATGAGACCGATTAAAATAGTTGGAGAGGAAGTTTGGGTCCTCGACCAGAGGCTTCTGCCAACAAGAGAAAAGTGGGTAAAGATAAGCTCAGCAGAAGAAGCTTACAGCGCGATAAAAAACATGGTCGTGAGGGGGGCTCCCCTGATAGGGGTCGTAGCTGCCTATGGCTTAGCTCTCTCAGCTAAAAAGGAGCAGAGCTACGAGAGCTACAAAAAGCTGGGAGAATGGCTTAAGACCGCTAGGCCCACCGCAATAAACCTGATGTGGGCGGTTGACAGGGTTCTTAACGCGGTACAGGGAAGGGTTGAATTTGAGCTTGCCTGGAAGGAGGCTGAAAAGATATTTAACGAAGAGCTGGAGAACGCGAGGAAGATAGGGGAAAACGGGGAGCCCCTTTTTGAGGACGGGGATGTAGTGCTAACTCACTGCAACGCCGGCGCTCTGGCAACTGTAGACTACGGAACAGCTCTTGCGCCCCTCAGGGTTGCGAAAGAGAAAGGAAAGAGGATAAGGGTCTTTGCTACTGAAACAAGGCCGGTTCTTCAGGGAGCAAGGCTCACTGCCTACGAGCTGGTTAAAGACGGGTTCGACGTGACCCTGATAGCGGACACCGCCGTTGGCTTAACCATGATGAAGGGGCTTGTAAAGAAAGTCATAGTCGGGGCGGACAGGGTTCTTAGGGACGGGACGACGCTTAACAAGATAGGAACGTTCCAGGTAGCAACTTTAGCTAAGAAGTTCAACATTCCGTTCTACGTTGCTCTTCCGAGCTCAACCTTGGACTTAAAGAGCAGGGTTGAAGACGTGGTTATAGAAGAAAGGCCTGCTGAAGAGATCTTTTACGTTAGGGGAAAGAGGATAGCCCCGCGGGGCGCAAAGGCATTTAACCCAGCCTTTGACATAACGCCTCCAGACCTAATAACCGCGATAATAACGGAAAAAGGCGTATTTTATCCTCCGTTCAACTTTGGTTAGGGCCCGTAGCTCAGCCAGGACAGAGCGCCGGCCTTCGGAGCCGGAGGCCGCGGGTTCGAATCCCGCCGGGCCCGAAAACGTTATTTATTTGAGTAAGAAAGATAAGCAAAGATGATCTCTCAGCTTCAGGCGGCTTCGCTCATCATATCTTCAGCTTCAACCTTAATAATATCGCTAGTAAGCTTGTACGGCTACGTTAAGGTTAAGAGCGAGGTTCTTCTCTATCAAGGCTTAGCGTTCATGCTTATATTTTTGGGCTTGCTTAGCGAATTCTTCATCAGATATTTGGGGTTTTATTTTGAAGCCGTTGGCTTTTTGATAATAGGGCTAGAGCACATAGTTGAAGAGAAGGAGATCCTTCCAGCTTTAGTATTTATACCCTATGTGGCCGGGGCAACCATAGCTATATTTTTCTCCCTATACGCAGGGGTTGAGACCCTAATATTTTACCAAAAGAGCAGGAGAGTTACAAACATAATCGTGGGGGCTGGTCTCATAATGGTTTCAATTTCAATATTCTTTCAGATGCTCGGCTCGCTTCTGACCATTAGCTTTATCGTTCAAACCGTTGGTTACCTGATAATGCTCTCTTCGTTGGCGCGGTAAAATGAGGAGCAGGATAAGGATCATCGCGGACGTCCTACAGGTCTTAGAAAGCTCGGATTCAGGGGTTAAAATATCCGAGCTTGTAAGGAAGTCAAACGTTCCTTACGTTAGGCTAGAGGATATAATAGAAGAGCTCATCGAAAAGGGGCTGATCAAGCAGGTTCAGGATGAAGAGGGGCAGAAATACGTAATTACGCAGCTGGGAATAAGGTTCTTGAACGAATACAGAAAATTCTCCAAGTTCGCTGAAAACTTTGGCCTTGAAATTTAAGGCCCTGCAAGCACGTCCATTATAACTTTTCCTATCCTCAGCGCAAAATCCTTCAGCTCATCGGCTGTGTACATTTTTGTCTTTTTAACGACGCTGTCGCTGACCATCAAAACGCAGGCTGCCTTTATTCCGTGAATTTGAGATAAAGCTAAGAGGGTTGCGCACTCCATCTCCAAAGATACTATGTTGTACTTCTTAAACACGTCAAGGGCGTCGTCCAAAGTGTAAAAGGCGTTTTTTGAAAAAACTTGGCCCACGAAAGTTTTTATCCCGTTCTTCTTCAGGCTTTCGTAAAGGGAGTACGTTAGCTCAAGGTCTGGGGCCGGCGAAAAAACTAAGCCCCCTGAAACTTCGCTAAGGGCTCCTCCGGGGGAGTAGCTTGCTCCAGTAGCAACCACAGCATCCCCTATGTCCATCTCTTCCTTTAAGGCTCCCGTTGTCCCGAACCTAACTATCCTCTTAGCGCCGAGCTGGCGCAGCTCTTCAAAAATTATTGAAATGGAAGGTCCGCCTATGCCGTGTGAGGCTAAGCTTATGCTGTGTCCCTTATACTTACCTGTGTAAACTAAGTACCCCGCATTTTCGCTGACAACCTTCTTCTCTTCAAAGAGCGATGATAGCTGTCTCACCCTTTCAGGGTCCCCTGAAACGATTACGTCCTCAGCCACGGAGCCCTTTTCCGCTTTTACGTAAATCGGCATGTTATAAGATATTAATATAATTAGGATATAAATTTTAGACGAAGCGAGGCCTCTGAGACAAGTACCTGCTCAGTGAGAGCTTCCTCTTAGGCATGTCCCCCTGAAGCTTGTCCAAAAGCGCTAACAGATCCTGCAGGCTCATCTCTACTGACGGCTCCTTCCCTATTTCCGCTCCTATTCTGTTGACTACGTTAACCGTTCCGCTCTTCTCCTCCTTAGACCCAACGACAACCAGTATAGGAACCCAGTCGCTTTTTGCTTCCGCGACCTTTTTGCCCAAGGTCAGGTCCCTGTCGTCTATAGATACCCTGTACCCTTTGTCTTCTATAGCTCCAGCCACCTTTTCCGCGTAGCCTAAGTGCTCTACCTTTGACACCGGAATCACCCTGACCTGCTCGGGCGAAAGCCAAAACGGGAGAAGAGGGACTTTTCCTTCCTTTTCGTTCCAAGCGGCTGACTCAAGCATTGAAGCCAGGGCCCTTTCTATGCTCCCGAAGCTCGAAGCGTGGATTATTATTGGAACGTTAACCTTTCTCCCCTCTTCGTTCATGTAAGTAATGTTGAACCTTTCGCCGTTCTTAACGTCCCACTGGACCGTTGATATCTGAAGGTTGTTGCCGTCTGGGAAGATAGCTTGAAACTCGTTCTTAAAAGCGTAGTAGTGGGTCATCCTGTTCATCAGCTTGAAGAAAGCAGGCTTCTTTATCTCCTTCAGTATCTGCTTAAAGAAGTCCTTGTACTTCTCGTAATATTCATCTACTATCTCAAAGCCTAGGACCCAGTGCTCCCCAGATATTATGTCGTTCATGAGCTGAGCGAACAGCTTAGAGAGCTCAAAGTACTCCTTCTTTGCTACTTCTTCGCTCTGACAGAAGGCGTGGTGGTCGGTCATGAGGAAGCTCCTGACCCTCATCAGCCCCACGACCTCTCCGCTCTGCTCCTTCCTGAAGCACTGAGCTTCCTCATACACTTTAAAGGGCATCTGCCTGTAGCTCAAGCTTATCTTCTGAACGAACGGGAACGCTCCGGGATCGCTGGCGAACCTTAAAACCATGTCCTCCCCTTCAATCTTGTAGTCCCTCTCGTGAAATTCTCCCTGGAGCAAAGCTATGGCCTCTACGTCCGTCCTATATATGAGCGGGTTCTGCATCTTGATTGCCCCCCACTTCATGGCCAGCTGCTCCGCGTAGTCAAGTATCAGGTCCCTTATCACAACGCCTTTTGGGTACCACTTTAAGTGCCCTATGTCGCTTTCCGGACAGTAGTCGACAAGCTCCAGCTTTCTCATGTACTTTATGTGAGCTGGTTCTTCCTTGTGCGACTCTTTTCCAATAAGCTCGTTTTGCACAAACCTTTTTAGAGCTGGATTTCTGTTTAATACCTCGTACTCATCTAGCTTATCCTTAAAAATTTCGTATTCGTTCCCTTCCTCATCTATTACAAAGAACCTGTAAAATTTTTCTTTCGGGGTGAACGCTACCTTTTTGCCCTTCTTGGCTTTGTAAGTCCTCAAGCTTTCGGCCAATGGGTGCCCTTTTATCTGGATGGTGTAGCTTTTGTTCCAACCAAAAGGGGCCTTTATTACGCTTACGCCGTTGCTTTTTAAGTAATCAGCTAATTCGTTATATAGCTTTATGGCCTGTGAAGTAGGAAGCAGCTGATCGCTTAAGTGAGCATA
>CAYFJA010000012.1:0-30835 GCA_964343315.1 uncultured Nitrososphaerales archaeon | reverse complement strand
GAATTTTTCTTTTATCAGGTTAACGAGGGTTTTTGAAAAGCTCCCGGAAGCTGGGTTCGCTATGATGCGCGCCCGCACGTTCTATTTAAATTTTCGCGGGTATTTTTGCTTTCTTTTTGAGCTCGATTTAAAGCTGAGGGAATTGGCTTTTAAAAAGCTATAAAAACAGAAAAGTTTTAAAACCCAAATTTGATATATCTAAAATATGAAAACTCACTATGCTTTAGCAATTATAGCAATGTTGGTTGCGTTTCTTCTTCCCTCAAGCTTCGCCTTAGCGAGCTCTCAGCAGCCCGCTCCGCAGTTTTACGTTGTTTCTTATTGGGGGACTCAGGCTTCTCCCGTTTTAGCTTACCCGGGCGCCTCAGGCCTTCCGTTAACATTAAGCATAGTTTACTTGGGCCCTGCGACCTTATACAACGTTAACATAACCTACTCTCCGACCTATCCGTTAACATCTGTTAGCGGGCAGGGAAACCTTTCTGTTTTTATTCCCGCTCTGTCACCTGGGCAGAGCGTATCCATGTTTGGGTTCTTCAACGTCAATTCATCTGCTTCGACTAAGGCTTACGAGCAAACTCTAAAGATAAGTTACTACGTTCAAACTGAAGTTCCTAGCGTCGGAGAAGTCTTCTTGCCTTTCTCAGAGAACTTAACGTTTAAGGTCTACGTTCTAGGAAACTACAGCATAAGATTAGCAGGATACAGGACAACGCCCATCAAGCTGTATTCAGGAATGACTGCAGGGGCTTTAACGGTCTACCTAACGAACAACGGGAACGTGTACGCAAAGGACGTTAACGTTTCGATAAGCTTCGGCAAGGGCCTTGCTCCTCTTCAAGGGTCTAGCGAGAGCTACTTCGCTTCTTACATTCCGGCTGGAAGCTTAGTCAACTTTACCTTCCCGTTCGTCGTAGAGTACAATTCTTCGGTCCCGTATCCATTTAACTCGTCCGCAGAACTTATAGTTAAAACCCCTGTAAGGTCTTACTCTTACACCATCCCTATAAGCGTAGCTCCTGCTGCCTACTTTGAGCTTCAGCAGTCGTATTACCCAAGGCTATCTCCCGGATCTAACGACGTGCCGATAACGGTTGAAGTATCAAACGTTGGGGGCTCAGAGGCTAAGTTCCTGACCGTTACCCTGCTTTACAACCCTATATTTTCGCCCTACGCGCCTTCAAGCGAAAACCCGATAATAGCCGCTGAGTCGATAAACGAGACCTTCTACCTGATCAACCCAGGTCAGAGCTTTAACGTAACTTACGTTATCAACGTTGCTTCAGGCATAAGGCCTGGGACATATACCCTTCCGCTGTTGATAAGCTGGAGGCAGCCTCCCACGATGCAGCAGATGTACGAGATCATAAACGTGCCTGTTAGAGTACAGCAGTTCACGCTGTTTGATGGGGTTTACCTGTATTCGCTGTACATAATTGCTGCTGCAGTAATAGCGGTCTTAGCCCTAATGGCCATTTACGGAATAAGGAGGAAGTAGAGATGCAGGGTTCTAGGAGGAGCCCCTACGCTGTTTTAGCTGTTTTAACGCTGGTCTCTCTCTTAACGATGTACGTTGAAGCTATGGTCATCCCATCTCTGCCAAAGATAGAGCAGGCCCTTTCAGCGACTAACCTTCAGGCAGCTTGGATAGTTTCTGCATATCTGGTCGTTGGAGCGGCTGTAGCCCCAATTTTTGGAAAGTTAGGGGACGTGTACGGTAAAAGAAAGCTTTACCTCGCTTCTTTTTCAGCTTACACGCTGTCGATATTTTTGGCCGGCTTTGCCCCTAACGTTGAGTACTTGATCGCTATAAGGGCGATGCAGGGCCTGGGCTTTTCGCTCTTCCCACTAAGCTTAGCGATAGTGACTGACATATTTCCAAAGGAGAGGGTTGCGGTAGCCCAGGGGGTCATAAGCGCTATGGTTGCCATAGGCATGACCGTTGGGATGATAGCAGGAGCTTACATAGAAGAATACTTTGGGTGGAGGATGATGTTCCACATAGGCTTTGCTCTGGCTGCTATCATGCTCATACTCGCCTACATCATAATTTACGACGCGGCTCCTCCTCACAAAGAAAAAATAGATTACCTCAGCACGGTCATTCTTTCTTCAGGCACAGCCTTGATCCTGATTTATCTTACAGAAACGCCCTACAGCGGCTGGTTCAGCCCATCTCAGATAGCTGTTCTTGTTTCTGGGGCTGCCCTGTTTTTGGGTTACATAGCTTACGCTTCAAAAGCAGAAAACCCCCTGATTTCGCTTGGGCTTCTAAAAAGGAGGAACGTCCTAGTAGCCAACCTAGCTGGCTTCCTTTCAGGGGTTGCGATGTTCACGCTCTTCCTCGGGGTAATTTACTTCTCCGAAGAGCTCCCTCCATACGGCCTCGGGCTTTCAGTAATAGATGCTGCCCTAACGCTCTTTCCCGCAACTTTGGCCATGATCTTCATAGCCCCGCTTGCTGGATCTGCTACTTCAAGCCTTGGGCCAAAGCCGGTCCTTGCTTACGGGAGCCTGGTGTCTATGCTGGGCTTCTGGCTCATGATCAACTTCAGGTCATCTCCACTTCAGCTGGTCCTTGATTCGTTCATCGCCGGGGTCGGCATAGTTTCTATAATGATACCTATAGTAAACATGATAGCGGTTTCAGTTCCTTCAGAAAACGTTGCTGTTGGGCTTGGGTTTAACACAATGGTCAGGTTTTTGGGATCTTCAATAGGTCCTGTGCTGGCCGCTACCTACATGACCGATTACAAGTACTACGTTGTTTACGGCCTTTCGTTTAGATCGTTAACAGAGGTCTTCAGCGAGGCTGGTACTGCTGCCTTCAACTACATCTTCTTAACAGGGCTTGTGTTCAGCTTCCTCACTTTTCTGGTTGCCCTCTTCGCAAAGAACTACAGAAGCAAGAGCATATCTGCGGGCTTGGCAGTTTAAGCTCGCAGCATTAGCTAAAATTAATTCTTTAAACGGGCTTTATGTGGCTGAAAATAAAGTTAAATAATTTTGTTATTGATAAAATATGTGATTCAGCTCCCCGAACCTTTGATAGCGGTCCTTGAGCTTTCGCTTTTGCTTTTACTTGGGAAGCTCGGGGAGGAGGGGTTCTCAAAAGCAAACCTTACTCCTTTTGTTGGAGCAATATTGGTTGGCCTCATTGTAGGGCCTGGAGTCCTGAAGGTCTTTTACGCTTCGCCGTATATTACAGAATTTGTAAACCTCGGGATAGTCTTTATACTGTTCATGGCTGGGGTTGAAGAAACTAGGGTTTGGAAAGAGGTAAGAAGGGCCGCAGTTGCTGGGATAATCAGCTTTACGATAGGGTACGTAATATTATTTATGATTATTCTTGAGATGGGGTTTGGGGCTTACGTTTCATCGGTTTTAGCTATAAGCTTAGCCATGGTGAGCGCGGGCCCTTTTTCTAGGACATTGCAGGAAATATACACGGGGGCTGAAGAGCAGAACAGAAAGCTCTTCATGGAAGTTCTTTTTGCTGAAATTTCTGCAGTAATGCTCTTCTCTTTCTTTGCAATCCGCGCACTAAAAAACCTTGAAACAGTAGTTATGGGCGTTCTGAAGCTTTCTTTGGTTATAGCGTTTATACTGCTTTTTGGAAAATACGCTTTTGAAAAAATTTTAATGTTCGTAGAAGCTAGGTTCAAGACCTGGGAAGCCCTTTTTGCTGTAGTCATTTCAGTAATACTTCTTTTTGGGTTTATAGCAGACCTTGTCGGGTTTAACTCAGCTATAGCAGCTTTCTTCCTCGGAGTGTTCGCTTCAGAGTATGTGCTTAACAACGCTTACTTGCTAGAAAAATTGAGGGCGTTGACGTATGGTTTCTTCGAGCCCCTCTTCTTCACGGGCTTGGGGCTCTATTTTGTCAGCATAAACGGCGAGATAGTTTTTTTAGGGGTTTTGCTGCTGGCTCTTTCGCTGGCTACAAAGTTATTCGCAAGCGTATTTTCGAGCAGGATTTTGGGGGTAAGCTTGCTGAAAAATTTTTTCGCTACTTCCCATGAAGGGGGCGTTGACGGAGCGATACTGCTCACTGCTCTGCAGCTGAGCCTCATAAGCCCCAAGGCTTATTCCATAGCATTGGTTGCAATCATGATCATGAGCTTGATCGCTCCCATTGGTTTTAAAGGTAAGAGCCCCCTTTCCGGATCTAAAACCGCTCCTTCAATCAAGTTCGTGAGTTACGAGCTCTCGAGGAGCAACGCGGAGGAGCTCTCAAAGGTCCTTCCTACAGTAGCTGTCAGCGTAAACGAAACCGTTGAAGAAGCGGTGAGGAGGGCGGACGAGCTTAACACAAGGATACTGGTTGTTATCGATGAAGAAGGAAGGCCTGCAGGATACGTAACTGTTCACGACCTCTTTAAGATGATGTCTTTTGGGCAGGGAGACATAAAGATGAAGGACGTCTTTATATATCCCGTGCCTAAGGTCAGCAGAAGGGCTTCTGGCTCAGAAGTCCTCGACGTATTTAAGACGAGCGATGCTCAGGTTGTGGCTGTGGTTGATGAAAGCGGCAAGCTTATCGGGACGATACTTGAAAAAGAGGTCCTTAGGTATCTGCTGAGGGGCGAGGAAAGAAAATAACGGTTCAATGGCTGCGTTGAGTTTTCAGCTCAAGCGGCCGTTGCGCGTTTTCAGAAAGGTTAAATTACCGCGTTTATCTATTCTTAGCCATGAAAGTTATTGTAGTTGGAGGAGGGGCGGCCGGGATGAGCGCCGCCTCCAGGGTCAGGAAGCTCATGCCTCAGTCTGAGATAAAGGTCTTTGAAGAATCGTCCTACGTATCCTACGCCCCGTGCGGCATACCTTATTACGTAGAAGACCTAGTGAAGGACATAAACGCTCTAGTTACGTACACGCCCGAGTTCTTTAAAAAAGAAAGGAAGATAGACGTCTTTATAAGGACAAGGGTGACCAAGGTCGACAGGGGGGCAAAGCAGGTTACGATCGTTAACGAGGACGGAGAAAGGGTCGAGAGCTACGATTACTTAATCCTAGCTACTGGGGCTGTTTCTTTTGTTCCTGACAAAAAGTGGCTCGAAGTTCCGAACGTTTACGCCCTTAGGCATCTAGAGGACGGAGACAGCCTTAAGGCAAACCTGAGCAAGTACTCTGAGATAGCTATCATAGGAGGAGGGTACGTTGGCGTTGAAATGGCTGAAGCTCTCTCAAAGTTAAACAAAAAGGTTACGGTTCTAGAGATGAAGAGGATCATGCCTAACTTAGACGAAGAGTACTCGAAGATCATCAAAAACGAGATGGTTGCCAAGGGGGTAAACGTTATAGAAGGCTTTGCCGTGAAAGGCGTTGAGCCCTATGGGGATAAGGTTAGGCTAATAGGGGAAAACAAGCAGCTAGTCTTTGACGCGGCTGTTGTTGGTATAGGCGTCAGGCCTAACGTTGAGCTAGCTAGGTCCATTGGGCTTAAGCTTGGTGAAACTGGGGCCATATGGGTTGACGATGGAATGAAGACTTCAGACGAATATATCTACGCGGCCGGCGACAACGTAGAGGTCAACGACCTTGTTATCCCTGGGAGAAAGAGGTACGCTCCGTTTGCTCCAGAAGCTAACAAAGAAGGATACGTCGCTGGCTCAAACGTAGGAAAGCTTCCGATAACGTTCCCAGGGAGCTCTGGATCTTCGATAACTAAATTTTACGACCTCGAGATAGGAACTGTTGGTATAAACGAAGAAGAAGCCGCTAAGCACGGTATTGAAGTTTATCCGGTTAAGATAAAGCACAACGTAAGGGCCAGCTACTACCCTCCGCAGGACTCAGTGTTCATGAAGGTTTTGTTTGACAAAAAGACAAGAGCTCCGGTTGGGGCCCAGATAGTTGGCAAGAACGTCTGGGGAAGGCTGGCCTACCTTTCTCTAGCTATAGAGAACAGGATACCAGTTGAAAAGATGTTCTTCTCGGGCGTCCCCTACGCCCCTCCTTTCGCCCCAGTCTGGGACTCTCTGATAATAGCCTCAAGAATATTCTATGAACACGTATGAGCTTAGCGATATAAAGAAGCTTAGAAAGGCGCTGGGCCTTTCTCAGAGGGAGCTGGCTAAGCTAGCTGGGCTAAGCCAATCTTATATAGCAAAGATAGAAAACGGAACCATAGATCCAAGCTACAGCAACTTCCTAAAAATAATTAAGGCCCTTGAGGCCGCTAAGTCTGAGAGCGTTAAGGTGGCAGCTGAGATAATGACAAAGGACCTTAAGTACGTTTACGTTGGGTCCAAGGTTTCTGAAGCAATAAAGCTGATGCAGGAGTGGTCGATAAGCCAGGTTCCTGTTCTTGATAAGGACGGCTCAGTTGTGGGCATGATAACTGAGTCGAGGCTTGTTCAAAAGATGATCGAGGGAAAGAACATAAAGAAGCTACAGGAAAGCAGCGTGGAAGAAGTGATGGAGCCTCCGTTCCCCATAGTAGACGAGTCTACCCCAATTAACCTTGTGGCTAACATACTGAACTTTTATAACGCTGTGCTTGTATCGCGCAAGGGAAAAGTGATAGGTATAATAACCCGTTCTGACATACTTAAAGCTTAAGATGACAATCAGTGTTAAAAAAGTACCCAAATATGAACCCTCCGTGGAATTTGTAGAAAGGAAAGGCAAGGGACACCCTGACACGATCTGCGACGGAATAAGCGAAAAGCTGAGCGTAAAGCTGAGCAACTACTACCTGAACAAAACAAAGAGGATCCTGCACCACAACGTCGACAAGGCGATACTTGTAGGGGGGCAGGCAAAGGCATGGTTTGGGGGAGGCGAGGTCCTTGAGCCGATATACATAATGCTCGTTGGAAGGGCCACTGGGAGGCTGGACAAAGAAGAGCTGGTACCTATAGGGAACTTAGCGATCAGCGCTGCTAAGGAGTACATAAAGGAAAACTTCAGGTTCTTGGACCCAGACCTTCACATGATCATCGACTACAGGATAAAGCAGGGCAGCGCAGACCTTGTTAAGAACTTTGAAGCGGGGAACAGCGTGCCCTTGGCAAACGACACAAGCTTTGGGGTAGGTTACTACCCTCTAACTGACACGGAAAGGCTTGTCCTTGAAGTTGAAAAGAAGATAAACTCAAAGGAGTGGAAGGAAGAGTTCCCGGAGGTTGGGGAAGACGTAAAAGTCATGGCCCTCAGGAACGATAAGGAGATAAAGCTAACTATAGCAGCGGCCATGATATCAAAGCTGATAAAGAGCGAGAGCGAATACCTGGAAATAAAGAAGAGGCTTACGAAAAGGGTCCAGGAGCTTGCGGGCGAAATTACAAAGATGAACGTGGACGTTGTTATAAATGGGGCTGATAAGCCCGACAAGGGAATTTACTACCTAACTGTGACCGGGACCAGCGCGGAGAGCGGGGACGACGGCGAGGTTGGAAGAGGGAACAGGGCCAACGGCCTCATAACCCCAATGAGGCCCATGACCTTAGAAGCAACGGCAGGCAAAAACCCTGTAAGCCACACTGGCAAGCTTTATTCAATCATGGCCATAGAAATAGCAAAAAAGCTTGTGGAGGAGAACAAGCACGTTTCTAACGCTAACGTATACATGCTCAGCCGCATAGGAGCCCCCATAACTGAGCCTCAGGCTGTGTACGTGGAAGCTAGCTCAGACCTTTCTGAAGAAGCTCTAAGGAGCTACTCTGAAGAAGTCGTTAAGGAGAAGCTAAAGGAGATCCCGGAGCTCTGGAAAAAGATCCTAGAAGGAAAAGTATCGCTGTATTGAAGGGCAAAGCTTCTTTTTATCTGGAGGTTCCAGAAGCTTACGATTCAAACTTAGCTGAGGTTCTGGATTTTTTAAAGACCTGGAAGGATTACTTAGACGGCTTCTTTGTGCCAGATCTTCCTCTCAACAAAGCAACATTAGACGCATGCGCTTACTTAAATGAAATAATTAAAATTGGAAAGGAAGCCATTCCTGTCCAGTCCGTAGGGCACAGGAGCTTAACGGCTAACAAGTCAAGGCTTCAGTGCCTAAAGCATTACGGAGTGAAGAAGGTCCTCTTAGTTCAAGGTCCTTATAAGTTCACTAAGGTCAGCGATGTTTTGGGCTATGCCGTAAAGAGGTTCACGGTTGGTTCCGTCTTCAACAGAAGAACGTTCAGCAATCGCATAAGCTCAGGCGTTAAGTTCTTCGTGACCCAGCTTTTTATGTTTGATGCAAGCTTAGAAGAAATAAAAAAGCTTAAGGAGTTTGATGTATACGTGCCTGTTGCGGTTTCAGATTCTAATGAAAGCTACAGAAGGCTTAAAGAAAAAGGCTTCGCGGTTCCTGAAAATTTCCTAAACGGGGACCCTTTTGAAGAGATTAGAAGGTTCTTTGAGCTCTTAGAGCAGGAGCTGGGCTTCGCGCCAAAAGCTTACCTGGTTCCGCTCAGCAAAAAGGTAAGCTTGGGCCCGCTCTTCGATATTTTTAAATAAATCAAATATTTTTTAAAGAATTCATAAATGGTATTTACAAATTTTACGAGTTTCGTTAATTTTAATTTTATTAATTTTTTAGGCTCAAAAAATGAATAATTTTTATAGCTTAAACCCTAATCTTTTAATAAAATTTAAAGAAAAAGAGGTTTTTTATCAATTTTTTATCCAAAAGAATCTTTTTTAATAATCATATTTATTCTAAAAATTTATAAAAATATTATCTCAAGTAGAGTAAAATGGTAGCTCTCAGTGGGGCTAAAGCGTTAGTTAAAGCGTTAGAAAGGGAAAACGTAGAGGTTATATTTGGTATACCGGGAGGGGCGACTCTTACATTTTATGATGCCCTTAAAGATTCAAGCATAAGGCACATACTTGCGAGGCACGAGCAGTCAGCTGCGCACATGGCAGACGGCTACGCAAGAGCTTCGGGGAAGGTTGGGGTCTGCACGGCAACTTCGGGGCCAGGCGCAACTAACCTTCTTACCGGGATAGCTACAGCCTATCTAGACTCCTCGCCAGTGGTTGCTATAACCGGTCAGGTTGCAAGGGACTACATAGGGAGGGACGCTTTTCAGGAGATAGATACAGTAGGGATATACAGCCCGGTCGTGAAGTATGCTTTTCAGCCGCTAAAAGCTGAAGAAATTCCTTATGCGGTAAAAGCTGCCTTTTACCTCGCGAGCACTGGGAGGCAGGGGCCGGTTCTCATAGACGTTCCAAAGGACGTTCAGTCTGAGGTTGCTGAAATGAGCTTCCCAGAAAAGGTTGAGATAAAGGGGTACAACCCCTACATAAAGCCTGACAGCGAAAGCGTGAGGGAAGCTGCGAAGCTGATAATTCAGGCTCAGAAGCCCGTCTTTCTACTAGGAGGTGGGGCTGTTAAAGCTAACGTAGGACCTGAAGTTTTGGAGCTAGCAGAGCTTCTGATGATACCCATAGCTACCACCCTCATGGGAAAGGGCGCGGTGCCCGAAAATCACTTCCTTGCTGTAGGGCCAGTGGGGATGCACGGAACGTATCAAGCTAACACGCTTATAATGGAGAGCGACCTAATAATCGGGGTTGGGGTAAGGTTCTCGGACAGGACAACTATGGACGTTAGGGAGTTCACAAAGGAGAGGAACATACTGCACTTTGACATAGATCCTACTGAAGCGAGAAAGAACATACCTAACGAATATCCAGTTATCGGAGACCTTAAGGAGTCCATGAGGATGCTTTTATCTGAAATAAAGAAGATGATGCCTTACATAAAGAGCTCTCCTTGGTATAAAAGGGTTAAAGAGCTTAAGGAGTATTATGAAGATAAAGTCTTTGACAGCAAGGCTCTGAGCCCTTACATAATAAAGAAGATAAGGGAGTACCTAAGGCCAGACGACATAGTAACAACTGAGGTTGGGCAGGCCCAGGCCTGGGCTGAGCTCTACTTCAAGGCCCTCAAGCCCAGGACGTTTATAACCAGCGGAGGGCTAGGGACGATGGGCTTTGGATTTCCAGCTGCCCTCGGCGCCAAGGTGGCCAAGTTTGACAGCACGGTAGTTGACATAGCTGGGGACGGGAGCTTCCTCATGACCTCCAACAGCTTAGCTACCAGCGTAAAGGAAGGAATACCTGTGGTTGTCGTCATACTCAACAACTCTGTCCTGGGGATGATAGTTCAGTGGCAGAGGATGATTTATAATAACAGGTACATTGCAAGCTATTTAGGGGAAAGCCCTGACTTCGTTGCGCTCGCAAAGGCCTACGGAGCCGAAGGCGTTAGGGTCAACGGGCTTGAAGACTTTGAAAAGCACTTCAAGGAAGCGGTGAGGAGCGAAGTAACGTACGTGATAGACGTCCCAATTTCTCCTGAGGAAAACGTTCTGCCTTTCGTTCCAGCCGGCAAGAGCCTAAAGGAGATGATAGTATGAAAAAGGAAAGGGTTTTCTTCATAACAGCAGCCGATAAGCCTGGAGTTCTGTTCAGGATTACAAACGTGTTCAGAAGGAAGAACTTCAACATCAAAAGCGTCACAGTTGGGAAGACCCTTGAGAGCGGAGAAGCTCAAATCGTAATAACAATATATGCTGACGACGAAGAAGCAGACAGCTTCGCGAGGATGGTTAGAAGGTTGATTGACGTTTACGAGGTTGTTGAAGCGCCCTTAGAGTCGTGCCACGCAGAAGAGCTCATGCTTGCCAGAGTTTCTGGAGACGTAAGCGAGATAAAGAAGGTCGCTGAAAAATACGGGGCCGAAGTTATAGTAAACGGTTCAGTTATAATTAAATACGCGGCTGAGCCTTCTAAAATCGAAGAGCTGATAAAGGATCTTTCTCCCTTCAAGATAACGCATATATCCCGCACGGGTATTACGGCTGTGGTGAAGGAAGATGGTAAAAATATATTACGATTCGGACGCTGACCTCGGTTATTTAAAGGGTAAGACCGTAGCAGTTATAGGCTACGGGAGTCAGGGTAGGGCTCACGCCCTAAACTTAAGGGATTCTGGGATAAACGTTGTGGTTGGCGTGAGGGAGAACGGAAAATCATGGGACCTCGCGAAGTCAGACGGATTTAAGCCTAAGGCTATAGATTCAGCCGCTGAAGAAGGAGACCTCATATCTATCCTTATACCAGACACGGAGCACGGCGCTGTTTATGAGAAGCAGATAAAGGGGAAGCTTAAGGATGGAAAAGCTTTGCTCTTTGCCCACGGCTACAGCATAAGGTATGGGCTTGTCAAGCCCCCGAGCTACGTGGACGTCGTCATGGTAGCTCCCAAATCCCCGGGGCCGAAGATGAGGGAGGCTTACCTTCAGGGCTTCGGGGTACCATCGCTTTTAGCAGTTCACCAGGACTACACCGGAAAGGCGAGGCAAATTGCTCTGGCTTACGCCAAGGGCCTCGGCTCCACCAAGGTTGGGGTGATCGAGACCACGTTTGCTGATGAAACAGAAGAGGACCTTTTCGGGGAGCAGGCGGTCTTGGTCGGAGGGCTTATGTACCTGATAAAGAACGGATTTGACGTTTTAGTAGAGAACGGATATCCTCCAGAGCTGGCTTACTTTGAGGTCCTGCACGAGATGAAGCTCATAGTAGACCTAGTCTACTCTTCAGGAATAACTGGGATGCTTAGGGCCGTGAGCGACACAGCTAAGTACGGTGGGATAACGAGGGGAAAGCTGGTCATAGACGAAGAGGTTAAGGAAAAGATGAAGAAGCTCCTAGAGGACATAAAGAACGGCAGCTTCGCCCAGGAGTGGACTGGGAACCCTGAAGCGAGCAGGAAGAGGCTAAACGAACTTATGAGCGAAGTTGAGAAGTGGGAGATAGAGGAGGTAGGAAAGAGGATAAGGAAGATGGCGGGGCTAGAGAAATGAACAAGAAGGTCTATGTTTTCGACACAACATTAAGGGACGGGGAGCAGACGCCCGGGGTAAGCTTAAGCCCGGAGGATAAGTTTGAGATAGCAAAAGCCCTGGACGAGCTTGGGGTAGACATAATAGAGGCTGGCTTTCCGATAGCTAGCGAGGGCGAGTTCCAGGCAGTAAAGAGGATAGCGAACGCAGGCCTGAGGGCTAAGGTTGCAGCTCTAGCAAGGCTCAACAGGAGCGACATAGATACAGCTTTAGCAACCGGGATAAAGAGGATACACGTCTTTATCGCCACGTCGGACATACACCTTCAGTACAAGCTGAAGAAGACAAGGGAAGAGGTCCTTCAGATAATAAAAGAAAACATATCATACTTAAAGGATAAAGGGGTTGAGATTGAATATTCAGCCGAAGACGCTACAAGGACTGATAAGGACTTTCTTCTTAAGGCTTTTCAGACAGCAGCCGAGAGCGGGGCAAACGTCCTTGATATAGCTGACACCGTTGGTGTTGCTTCTCCTAGCCTGATAAAAGAGCTGGTTTCTACTGTTAAGAGGGAGATACCGGACGTGCTCGTGAGCGTTCACCTCCACAACGACCTAGGGCTGGCGACGGCAAACACTTTAGCAGCTATAGAAGCGGGGGCCGACCAGTTCCACGGGACCATAAACGGCATAGGCGAGAGGGCTGGGAACGCTAGCATAGAAGAGATAGTCGTTGCCTTAAAGGTCCTCTATAATATTGAGACCGGGGTCAAGCTTGAGAAGATATACGAAACCTCTAAGCTGGTTGAGAAGCTTACTGGTGTTAGGATAGCTAAGAACAAGCCCATAGTTGGGGAGAACGCGTTCGGGCACGAAAGCGGCATTCACACGCACGGGATTATAAACAACCCATCTACTTACGAGCCGATCAGGCCAGAAATGGTGGGGAGAAAGAGGTGGTTCGCCGCAGGAAAGCTTGCCGGAAGCCACGGGGTAGCCGCCCAGCTAAAGGAGATGGGGATAGAGGTTAGCGAGGAGCAGCTTAAGGAGATAGTGAAGAGGGTTAAGGCAATAGGGGACATGGGGAAGCAGGTCACAGACGCAGACCTTTACGCGATAGCTATGGCCGTTACAGGCGCTTCTCCAAAGAAGTTCTTGGAGCTCAAAGGGATAGTTTCAGTGACGGGAATGAACATATCTCCGACCACTTCAATAAGGATAGTTTTTAAGGACAACGTCTTTGAGTCTTCAAGCACAGGGATAGGCCCTGTGGACGCTTCGCTAAAAGCGATTCAGAAAGCTTTAGAAGGGGTAATTAAGGTGAATTTGAGGGAATACAGCCTTGACGCTATAACAGGGGGCTCAGACTCGCTAGCCCAGGTCAGCGTAAAGGTTGAGGATGAAGAAGGGCACATGGCTTCAGCAACAGCAATAGGTCCGGACATAGTCATGGCAAGCGTTGACGCGATGATAGACGGAATAAACAAGCTTCTGCTTAAGAGGGGCCAGTAGGCTTGACTTATAAGGTTGCTTGGATAAAAGGGGACGGCATAGGGCCTGAAATCTCAGAGGTAGCTCTGAAGGTTCTGAGCCTCATAGGGGACCTTTTCAACATACCCTGGGAAGTTAAGTTCTACGAAATGGGGGACGAAACAAAGAAAAGGCTTGGCACAGCCCTCCCAAAGGAGACGGTTGAAGGGATAAAGGCTTCTGACATAGCTATAAAAGGGCCTGTAGGAGAATCTGCGTTCGAGACCATAGTTTACCTGAGGCAAACCCTAGACCTTTACGCAAACATAAGGCCGGCGAAGAGCTACGAAGGGATTCCGTACGTGAGGAGCATGGACATAGTCATAGTTAGGGAGAACACTGAGGACCTTTACAAAGGGATAGAGTTCGTCGTTGACGGAACTGCTGTCGCTTTAAAGATAATAACTGAAAGGGGAACAAGGAGGATAGCGAGAGTTGCGGCTAGCTACGCTTTGAGCAGGAGGAAGAAGGTAACGATTGTGCACAAGGCAAACGTGATGAGGGTTACTGACGGCCTCTTCAGGGACGTGGCAAAGGACGAGCTTCTCAAGGCAGGACTTCAGGTAGACGAAAAGTACGTTGACGCTATGAGCATGGCCCTTATAAGGAACCCTTCTGACTTTGACGTCGTTTTGACGCCGAACGTCTACGGAGATATACTCAGCGATGAAGCAGCGCAGATAGCTGGAGGCCTTGGTCTTGCCGCTTCTGCAAACCTCGGAGATAAATACAACCTGTTCGAGCCCGTTCACGGCTCAGCCCCGGACATAGCTGGGAAGGGAATAGCGAACCCGTACTCAATGTTAAACGTCCTGAGCTTAGCGCTGGAGCACATCTGGCTTACTAAAAAGGACGGAAGGGCCAGGGAAGCAAAGGTTGCCTTGGACAGGGCCGTTGAGTCGAGCATAAAGAAAGGCTACTTAACCCCTGACGTTGGGGGCAAATTTAAAACGTGGGAAGTGGGAAGTTATGTAGAGAGCGAGCTGAAGAGGAATGTCTAGCATCGAGGAGAAGAGGGGGAGGCTGAAGGAGATCAAGGAAGAAATTGACAAGCTGATGGCTGAGCTGAACGAGCTCAAGGTGCAGAAGGAGCAGGTCCTCTACCAGCTCTCTCAGGTTAAAGCTCCTAAAGCAAAGGTCGACGAGACGGAGATAAAAAAGCTAGAAAGCCTGATAAAAGAGCTCGAGGAGAAAGTGCAGACTAACGTCCTACCTCAGGAAGAAGAAAGGAGGGCTTTCGCGAGGATAGCTGAGGCTGAAAAGAAGCTTAGCCTTCTCAAAGCAGCCAAGTCTGCTTACGAAAAGAGGGAGGAGCTTAGGGATAAGCTAAAGCAGGTAAACTCAAGGCTCTCAGAGGTTAGGTCTAGCTTGGCCAAGCTTATAGAGGAAAAGAAGAAGCTAAAGGAGGAAATCATGAAGGAGGAGATCCTTGAAAAGATAAGGAAGTACAAGGAGATGTACAAGCAGGCTGAAAAGAGCAAGGGCTACTCAGTGAAGATAAGGTACGAAAAGATAGATAAGAGGGAGGTCCTTGAGAGCATAAAGAAGAAGCTTGAAAACGGGGAGCCCCTGACTATAGAAGAGCTGAAGGTGCTTTACAGTGAAGGCTGAGGTACTTTCCTTCGACCTCTGCGGGACCCTTGACGACTGCAGCGTGTACAACGACATGTGGTACGAGATAATACCAAAGATGTACGCTGAGAAAGAAGGGGTTGAGCTAAAAGAAGCAAAAAGCTTTGTCATGAGCTCTTACAAAGAAGTTGGACCGATGAGGCTTGAGTGGTACCTTCCTAGCTTCTGGATTAAGAAGTTCGGCCTTGACTACGAGAAGTTCCTCAATGAGAGCTCAAGGATAAAGGTCAGGGTCCCTGAAGAGCTGAAGAAGCTCAGAGGAAAGTACAGGCTGATACTATCGACCAACGTATCTAAAGAGGTGCTTAGCTTTTCTCTTGTTGATAATATATTTGACGAGGTCTATTCTTCCGTTGACTTGGGCTTACCAAAAAAGGACGAAAGGTTCTGGAAGCTCGTGCTTAAAAATGAAAAAGTTAGCCCTTTTGAAATCGTCCACATAGGGGACGATTACGTTTACGACTACCTTGTTCCAGCTTCCCTTGGGTTGAGGGCCAACTACGCAAGCTTAAAAAGCTTAAGGCTCGCCCTTTCTCTGGCCGGCGTTAGACTTTAGACTAACTAAGAGCTAAGGCAAATAACGTTTATAAGAGCTTTAAATTCTTTTGAAGGTATGCGCCTTAACACAGCTATCTTAGGGTACGGTGCTTACGTTCCTAAGTACAGGATTAAAACAGAAGAGATAGCGAGGATGTGGGTTGGAGAAGGCTCTGGCCCAAACAGGATGAAGGCTGTTGCGTCTTATGACGAGGACGCGCTGACCATGGCTTACGAGGCAGCTTCCATAGCTCTGAAGATGGCCGGGTACCCGGAGATCCAGGCAATACTGGTTGGATCTGAGTCCAAGCCCTACGCTGTAAAGCCCATGGGCTCAATACTTAGCGACATTTTTGGCTTTAACAAGATACTTGGGGTTGATTTAGAGTTTGCGTGCAAAGCAGGGACAGAGGCAATGCAGATGATAAGCGGGATGATAACCTCAGGAGTTATAAAGTACGGCCTTGCGATAGGCTCTGACACGGCCCAGGGAAGGCCTGCAGACGACCTTGAGTACACGGCCGCAAGCGGGGCTGGGGCCGTTGTCCTCGGGCCTTTAAACGGAAAGGAGATAGCGAAGATAACTCACTCGGTTTCATACGTAACAGATACCCCTGACTTCTGGAGGAGGCCGAGGGAGCACTACCCGATGCACTTGGGGAGGTTCACTGGAGAACCAGCATACTTCGCTCACATAATGTCAAGCGTAAAGCTCTTGTTTCAGGAAACCGGCTACAAGCCATCTGACTTTAAATATGCGATATTTCACCAGCCTAACCCAAGGTTCCCCGTGGAGGTTGGGAGGAGGCTTGGGTTCACGGATGAGCAGCTAAAGCCTGGCCTGCTGAACGACGAAATCGGAAACACATACTCAGCTAACACATTGGTTGCCCTGAGCGCTGTCCTTGACGTTTCTAAGCCGGGGGACAGGATACTACTTGCGAGCTTTGGGAGCGGGGCGGGAAGCGACTCTTTCGTTATAGAGGTGAGCTCAAAGCCAGACGACGACGATTATGTTCCTCTCAGGGAAAGGTTAAAGAACTACGTTGAGGTTGACTATGCAACCTACTCAAAGTGGAGGAACAAGATAATCAGGTGAGCTGAGATGGGAGGGGTTTACATAAAGTCAGTTGGAATAGTTCCCGTTGGGGAATACTGGGAAAAGTCTCTTGCGGACTTGATGGTTGAAGCTGCTCTGAAGGCTCTTAGCGAAGCAGGAGAAGTTAGGATAGATAAAATAGTTGTAGGAAACATGATGTCCGGCTACCTGAACCACCAGGAGCACCTGGGCGCCCTTCTTGCAAGCTCGCTCGGAATGAAAGGTGTTGAAGCGCTAAAGGTTGAAGCAGCCTGCGGCTCTGGGGGAATGGCCGTCCACGAGGGATACGTTTCGGTTAAGTCTGGGGAGTACGAGAACGTCCTTGTGGTTGGGGTTGAGAAGATGAAGGACGCAGACACGTCGACGCTAACTAAAGGCTTGGCTATGGCTGAAAGCGCGGACTTCACCCAATCTGTTGGGGCTTCGTTCATATCTTTAAACGCGATGCTGATGAGGATGTACATGAACAGGTACAACGTTAGCGAAGAGTACCTGGACTACTTCCCATACATAGCCCACAAGAACGGGGTAACCTCTCCTCACGCCCAGTTCAAGAGGGCCTTCACTTTAGAGGACATAAAGAGGTCTCCCTACATAGCTGAACCAATAAGGCTCCTTAGCAGCGCTCCGTCCAGCGACGGGGCTGCAGCAGTTATACTCACATCTAAGCCAAGCGATGTTGAGATACTGGCTTCAGAAGTTTCAACGAACGAGCTAATGCTGACCCAGAGGGAAAACCCCTTAAAGTTTGAAGCGACAGAAAGGGCCTTTAAGAAGGCCGTGCAGAGGGCAAACGTGGACCCAAAGAGCATAGACTTCCTAGAAGTTCACGACGCGTTCCCAGTTGTAACGGCGCTTAGCTTGGAAGCAATGGGATACTCTCAGGAAGGCCAGGCAGGGCTTGACGCTTCAAAAGGGAAGTACGATCTTAATGGGGAGTACCCGATAGCTACGTTTGGGGGGCTGAAGGCAAGGGGCCACCCAGTTGGGGGAACCGGGGTCTATCAGATAGCTGAGGCTTACCTTCACCTAACGAACAGGGCTGGAAAGAACCAGGTCCAGGGGGCAAAGCTCGGGCTTACTCAAAACGTTGGGGGCATAGATACAACTTCTGTTGTTCACATACTGAGGAGGGTGGAGTGAAATGATACCTATAGCTTACTGGAGGAACAGAAAGATCTACACAAGGCTCATGGGAAGCAGGTGCAAGAGCTGCGGGGCCGAGTTCTTCCCGCCGGTTAAGGTCTGCAAGAAGTGCGGCTCAAAGGACCTTGAGCAGGTAGAGATGCCCAAGACAGGAACAATAATATCTTACACAAAGCTCACCGAGCCTCCGGTTGACTTCAAGGACTATGCGCCTGTTTACCTGGCCATAGTCAGGCTGGACAACGGGGTTACCGTCCTTGGCCAGATCGCTGACGCCGAAAGCGAAGAAATAGCTGTGGGAAGAAAGGTTGTAGCAACTATAAGGAAGTGGACAGAGGACGGAGAGAGCGGGGTTATTTACTACGGATACAAGTTCAAGCTAGTTTAGCTTTTTTGTTAAAATTTAAATATACTTTTGTTTGATGAATAGCTATGAATTTGGTTTCGCTGAAGTTTAGGATTTCAATGTACCTTACCTTAATTATAATAATAGGGTTTACTGCGCTCTTTGTGGGCTTTATACTTAGCCTGATAGGGATAACCAACATAGCCGTGATAGCGGGCTTTGTCGCAGTGATAAACATAATAGAGTGGCTCTTTGGCCCCAAGCTCATAGACGCGCTTTACAGGGTGAGGGAAGCAAAGCCGGGAGAGCTTGAGGACGTTAAGGAGATTATACGCAACATATCCCAGAAGGCTGGGATAAAGGAGCCAAAGCTCATGGTTGCTGAAGTTGATCTCCCTAACGCGTTCGCTTACGGCTCACCGCTCACTGGAAACAGAGTAGCAGTAACTAGGGGCCTCCTGAGGATACTGAACAAGGACGAAATAGAGGCTGTCCTTGGCCACGAGCTTGGTCACATAAGGCACAGGGACGTCCAGGTTATGCTTTTTGTCTCAGTTCTTCCTGCGATACTTTACTACATAGCCTATACGTTCATGCTCAGCTCATTCTTCGACGAAAGGGGAAACGCGAACGTTTTGGCAATAATCGGCTTCATATCGTTCCTAGGATATCTGCTCCTGAACCTGCTGGTCCTGGCCTTTAGCAGGTCAAGGGAGACATACGCGGACCTCCACTCAGCGCAGGTAGTTGAAGGAGGCGCGAGGAAGCTCAGGAGCGCCCTGGCTAAGCTTTACATATATTCATACGTGATCAGCTCAAGGAGGCCGAAGGAAGCTAAGAAGGCTTCCACTACTAGGGCTCTCTTCATAATAGATCCTTCTTCGCTCAACCCAGATGACCTTAAGAACCTCTCTATGGAAGAAGCTATAGAGTACGTTTCATCTAGGAAGATGACCGCTTGGGACAGGATAGAGGAGCTTTTCTCAACGCACCCAAACATAATAAGAAGGATAAGGTTCCTGAAGAGCTTGGAGAACCAATAAATTGAAAGAAAGAGATAAGCAGATAATCTGGCTCGATTACTTCGACGCAAACCTTTCTAAAAAAGAGGGCAGGAAGGTCCCTAAGGCTCTTGCCTTTCAGAACCCAAGGCCAGAAACTATAGAGGAAGGGTTAAAGAGGCTGAACCTTAAGTACGAGGTTCATCAGGCGAAGTACCCAAAGAGGCACTGGAAGATGAGCTACTACTTTCAGGTTGAAAAGAAGATGAAAAAGCAGGAGCTTATAAAAAAGGTTGCTAAAGCCGCTAAAGGCTTGAGTTACTGAGTCTTTTTCTCGTTGAGCCACCAGTTCAAGTACTCCCTCTTTGGGTCAGACTTAGGCTTAGGCTTCTTCTTTTCCATCAGCTCAATGAGCTGCTGCTTTGTTACGTAGAGCCCGCACCTTTTGCATATGTACATTTTAGTAGACATTTCGTAAAACAGAGGGCCTCCGCACTCAGGGCATACGTAATCCATGCTTCCTCTTTATGCTCTTCTCATGCATCTTTTTTAATTTTTATCCAAAAACCAAATGCGAATTTCTTCCTCTACCATTTAAATCGACGTAAAACTTTAAAATCTTAGAACAAATGTAGTAGTGTATGAATAAGCAGCTGCTTAACATGTTCAAGATTAACGATAGGGTTAAGACGGATTTAAACGTAGAAGGGGTAGTTGTTAATTATGTTGAGATTCAGGGTAAGGTTTACATAAAGGTCAGGTGGCACAACGGGACGTACGGGATCTACGGTCCCGAGGAAGTTAAGAGGTACAACATAAAAAAGGTGGCGTAGCTTAGGGTTTGAGCGCTTACCCATTTAGCTTCCTCTTCGGCTACACGCCAACCAATCCCTTACAGCTCATAATATATCTTCTTATAATCTGGGTCCCGTACATCCTCTTAATAGTATACGGTCAGAGGCTGCAGAGCTACGCTATTCTGGCGGACATAAACAGGTACTTGGTGAGGCTTAAGTACGACGCAGACCAGTCGAGGAGCAACCTGCTGAGCTACCTTCAGAGAAAAGGGGTATCGGGCGATGGACAGAAGGTCATAGAAAGCATGATTGAAGCGCAGGCCATATTTCCTGTTAACCTGGACCCGGTTGGGATAGTGAAGAAGCTCGAGCACGTCATAAGGGTTGAAGACTTAACGGTAAAGGGGAGGATAAAGGAGGTTATGAAGAACGCAAACGAAGTTGAAAGGACAGCGGCCCTAAACATGCTTGAGATAGCGTCTGCCCTCAACTACGTTTACAAAGTGATAAGGCACTTCTACCTGATAGGGAAGAAGTTCCCTGACAACATATACTTGATAGCACAGCTTCAGATGATTCTGCCGAGCATAGTTAAGCAGGCTGACGCTTACCTGAACGCGATGACCGCTTTAGAGAAGTCCCTTCCGCTAGGGGACGGGATAGGGCCGATGGTTGTAGCCGAGTGGCTGAGGGAGAGGGAAAAGGTTGACCTTGACGAAGAAACCGTCTACGGAGAAGCTGTAATAAACAACAGGAGGCTTGCCATAATAAAAGCAAAGGGGCCGATGGCAAACGTAGGTAACCCAGATAAAGCTCTCAGGTTCTTGTTGGAGGGCCCCTATAAGGACGCTTCAGCTATAATAATGATAGACGCGGCGCTCAAGCTTGAAGGGGAGCAGTCTGGAGAAGTGTCTGTTGGGGTTGGGGCCGCAATAGGAGGGATAGGAGTAGAAAAGTTCAACATAGAAGAGATAGCGGCAGAAAATAAGATACCTCTGTACGCAGTCATAATAAAGGAGTCTATATTTGAAGCTATATCGGTAATGACCAGGGATATAGCTGAAGCGGCTAAGAAGGCTAGGGAAGCGGTCCTTGACGTTATAAACAAGAGCGTCCCAGAGGGAGGCTCAGCCATAGTGATTGGTGTGGGGAACACCCTGGGCGTTGCGCAATGATAAGAGCTAAGAAGAGCACAGTTAAGTACTACTCTGTTGAAGAGTGTCCTAAGTGCGGGTACAAGGTAAAGAGAGAGTACAAAGACGGGGACTATGTGCTAAAGCCCTCCGGGCTCTGCCCAAAGGACAACTCTCCGATGTTCATATCTATGATTTTTGCTGAAGAAGAGCAGAGTTAAAGTTTATAAAACTAACATTTTGATTTAATTTAATGAAGATAGCTCTTCTTGGAGGAACAGGGGACTTAGGAAAGGGCTTGGCGCTCAGGCTATCAGAAAAGCACGAGGTCATAGTTGGCTCAAGGGAAAAAGAAAAGGCGAAGAAGCTGGCTGAGGAATACATAGAGGAAGGGAAGAGATACGGGTTTTCGCTTAAGATAACCGGGGCAACGAACCAGGAAGCTATCGATCAGGCTGAAACCATAATCATAACGATCCCTTACAACGTCCTCCCAGAGTTTCTTATAACTTTAAAGAACTACGAGGGCAAGCTCGTCATTTCGCCCGTAGTCCCGATGGAGAAGACAAAGGAGGGGTTCACTTACGTTCCTTATAAAGTGGACGGAAGGGAGCTGAGCGCGGCCGAGCTCATAAGCTCAACGCTTAAAGGGGCCGAAGTTGTTTCAGCCTTTCACACTGTCCCGGCGGTAAAGCTAGCTGACCTATCCCAGAAGATAAGCTACGACGTGCTCGTAGCTGCGGATAAAAGAGAGAGCTACGAAAGGGCCTCTGAAATAATATCGAGCATAGAGGGGCTCAAGCCTTACTACGCAGGCAGGCTTTCGGTCTCAAAGTACCTCGAGATGCTAACCCCGCTCCTCCTCAACATAGCGATAAACAGCAAGCTTCACGCTCCGAGCCTGAAGATAGTGTAGCATGAATGTCAACCTAGCGTTAAGGACAGGGGTATTTAAGCCAAGAGAGATAGTGAAGATTTCAGAGAGCCTGAACCTTGACCACGTCTTCATACCAGATGTATCTAGGGAGCTTGATGTTCTGGAAATAGTCGCCTCGGTCCTTCTAAGGAACCAAACAGCTAAAGCTGGCCCTGGCGTCTTAAGGATAAACGAGTGGGAAACAGCGCAGCTGGTAAAGAGGCTCAGGGTTTTAGATGAAGTCAGCGAGGGCAGGGCCTTTCTTGGGGCTGGGCTGGGGGCTGTAAGCGAGGACGTCAAGGGGAAGGTTGAAGAGATGAGGGAAAGGATAGCCCTAGTTAAAGGAGAAGTTAACATCAAGGTGTACGTCGCTTCGCTGAAGTCTGGAATTGCAACCAAGCTCAGCGACGTAGCGGACGGGATAATACTGAACTTTGCGACGTTTGACCACGCTAAGAAGGTCTCTGAAGCGTTCAAGGCCAAGGCAGGAAAAAAGCTGGTGATCTCCTACTTTAAGTTCTTTGTTTCGAGAAGGCCGGGGGAAGCAGAATACATGGCTTACAGCGAGCTCACAAAGTACGCCTCGATGCCTCAGTACTACGACCTTTTCAGGAAGGAGGGGGTTATCAATGAAATAAACAGGCTTGAGAGGTCCAGGGCGGAAGCTCTATCAGCTTTGGAATCAAGGGGTGTAATAGCGATAAACCCATCAAAGGAGCACCTCAGCAGCGTGCACGACCTTTTCGTCAGCAGCGGGGTTGACGTGCTGGTATTTTATCCATACTTTTCGAGCGAAATGAGCCTTGAAGACAAGCTATCCTACCTCAAAAATGCGTTTAGCTGATTCGCTTTTCGTTAATCTATAAATTAGGGAATAAATTTAAAAATATTAGGATATAAAACATCATGAACGTATTTGAAATTTCCAATTTGCACGTTTGACGCTAAGGTTGGGGTGCTGTGTCCGAGATGTGAGGAGAGGCTAAAGAACGGAGAGATAACTGAAGCGGACGTTAAAGTATCGTTTTTGCTGGCAAAGCTTGCAAGCCAGCTCCCAGTCTTGGACAAGCTTACCCTTAAGAGGGCTTATAAGATAGGGGACGACTACGTCCTCCTTTTCAACCAGGGAGAAGCGAGGTTTGTCTTAAACAACAAGCAGGTTATGGAGAAGCTTAAATCAACTCTTGGCAACGTCTGGGTGACCGAGCAGACTTCAGACACAAGGCAGTTCTTGGAGAACCTTATGTACCCTATTAAGCTGCTAACCATAAACATAGTCTGGCTGCCCGACGGGACGAGGCACATAAAGGCAATAATAGCCGGCCAGAGGACTTCAAACCTGCCGATAGATTTAGATAAGGTTAAAGAGATAACAAAGACTATAACTAAGGATGAGGTCGAATTTGTCTTCGAAAGGGAAAGATACGTTAAAAAGAGTTCAGTCGCGAGAGCTTAGTGAGAACGAAGGAAGCTACGTTGAGCTGCACGGATGGGTTCACGACTCTAGGGCATTAGGAAAGCTCACTTTTTTGATCATAGGAGATCCCTACGGCTACTATCAGGCCGTTTTTAAAGGTGAAAAGGCAAAGCTGGCCTCTCAGATACCAAGGCAAAGCTACGTCCTTTTAAGGGGTACGATTACAAAGAGCAAGTCCGAAATAAACCCGTACGAGGTCCAGGCTGACTACATAGAGGTTTTAAACGAAGCTGACAGGGTTCTCCCGCTGGATCCTGCTTCAAAGGTTCAGAGCGAGCTCATGACCAGAATCAACAACAGGCCTTTGGACCTGAGGGTGGAAGAGGAGAGGAAGGTGTTCATCATGAGGGCAAGGGTTCTGAGCCTGATAAGGGAGTTCCTTCAGTCAAAGGGCTTTATCGAGGTAGACACTCCTAAGATAATAGCTACGGCTTCAGAGGGAGGGGCAGAGCTCTTCAAGGTTGACTACTTCGGGAAGGTTGCATATTTAGCCCAAAGCCCCCAGCTTTACAAGGAGGAGCTTACCCTAAGCCTCGGGAAGGTCTTTGAAATAGCTCACTACTTCAGGGCTGAGAAGTCAAACACGGTTAAGCACCTCAACGAGTTCACCAGCGTGGATATAGAAGCAGCAATGCACACAAAGTTTGACGTCATGAGCATATTAGAGGAGCTCATCAAGTTCCTTCATAGCAGGCTGAAGAAGGAGGGCTACAACGTGGAAGAAGTAAGCGGAAGCTTCCCTGTTTACACTTACGAGGAGGTGTGCAAGAGCCTTGGCCTAAAGTTTGGGGAGGACCTTTCTACAGAAGCTTTGAACGAGTTCGGGAAAGATAAATCGTATTATTTTATAATAGACTGGCCCCTCAGCCTAAAGCCTTTCTACACGATGCCCAAGGGGAATGAGCTCAGCGAGTCCTTCGACCTCATGTACAAGGGCCTTGAGCTTGCTTCGGGAGGTCAAAGGATTCACAGCTATGACCTCCTAGTAGAGAGGCTGAAGGCAAACAACCTAGACCCCAGCTCGTTCTCAGAGCACTTAAAGGTTTACAGGTGGGGCATGCCCCCGCACTCAGGCTGGGGCCTTGGGCTTGACAGGCTCATGATGGTCCTAGCAAACAGGAGCAACATAAGGGAAGTTGTCCTCTATCCCAGGGACTCAAAGCACCTAGTCCCTTAGCTTCTTTGCCTTCAAAAAGTTAAGGGCCCTTCTTCTTTCTGCTTCCATAAGCGAGAAGTAAAATGAGTCTTCGTCCTGAATCTTGCATATTTCTTCCCTGACTGAGTTGGGTACGTTGAAGCACAGCGATATAGCGTACTTCTTTCCAAACTCCTTTATTGCTTCAGACCTCTTCTTGATCTCTTCGAGGTAGGCCTTGTCGCGCTTCTCTATCTTTTCCCTAACGTATTCCTCGTCTTCGTCCAGTATTGAAACGTTTATCGAGCCGCACTGCTCGCACCTGGGCGGATCCCCTAGGTAAAACGGCTGGACTTCATAAACGGCCCCGCAGCTCAGGCAGTGCAGGGTCTTCGCGCATCCAAGGGCCCTAGCCTTTCCCCCTTCAATTATGAGCCTCTTAAGCCTCGCAGGATCTATAACTTCTCCCTGCCTAGCCATCTCCTCCAGGCCTATCATCGCTATGGGCGTCGGCTCTTGGAGCTCTCCCAAGTTCTTAACTTCAACTTCCCCGTTTATAACCTGCACGACAAGCTCGTGCACGCTCTTCCAGTCAAGGTCTTCCTCTAGCATCGTCCTCATAGCTTCATCATAAACTGGAGTTCCCTTAAGGGACTCGCTTAGAAGCTTTGCGTCCGAAAGCGTTACCATGACCCCTTTCTCTATAACCCCCATCTTCCTTGCTGCCTGAATAAGCCTCCTCCTAAATATCCCGGTGTTTTCGCAGGACCTCTTGGCTAGGTCCTCCAGGTCGTAATCCTTAAGCTGGAGGAAGACCCTCTCCAAAACGCTCGCGTCAGCCCCTGGGGCCTCGATAACTATCCTGTACGGGTCGTTTTTAACTTTAACAGGCCTCGACGTCTCCTGGCTTACCAGGTAAGCCAGCATCCTGGCCAGGGCCCTGTTAGCCAAGAGACCAAGGTGGGTGTGCATTATAAGATAAGGTTGATGGGACTCTATCGTTATCAGCCTATCGCTTGGGACCGGGTAGCCCCTCTTTATCTGCTCTTCTATTTCGAACACAGCGTTTTCAGCGGATTCTTCGTCCATCGGGAAGTTGCTAACTAAGTATTTAACAGCCGCTTCTCTGCCGCCGTTCCTTATCATTTCTGCTAAAACCCCTCTTATCCTTCCAACCTCCTTCGCTACCTCCTTTGTAACAGGTATCTCCTCGCCTATCCAGCTCGGTATAGCGCCTATTGGGTCTTCTGCCGGCTTCACGTAAACCCTGTCCTCTAGGACGTTGGTTATGGTCCAAGCCCTGCCCGCGAGTATGAACTTAACCCCTATCTCTCCGTACTCAGAAACGAAGCTCTCGTCAAGCTCACCGACCGGCTCATCTTTTTCCTCATCTATAACTATGTAATTAACTTCTTCTGGGATCATGCTGAGGTTGGAGAAGTAGTACTCGAAGAGCGGCCCGGACTTAGAGGGCTTCATAACAGCTTCTTCTCTGTAGATCAGGAGAGGGGGCTTCCTTTCGCTCATGAACTCCAGTATCCTCTGGAGCTCCTTAAGGGTGAGGTTTCTGTACGTGTAGGTCTGCTTGAGCAGCGAGTAGATCTCGTCGACCTTCAGGACCAGGCTCTCAAGGACCATCCCAGCGACCTGCTGCATGATGACGTCTGCTGGCTTTTCAGGTATAATTATCGGCTCGACCTTTCCTTCCTTTCCCATGTTAGCTAAAACTGAAGCTTCCAAAGCGTCGTCAGAGTCCTGCACAATTATAACCCCCCTGCTGACCTTCTGAAGGCTGTGCCCGCTCCTCCCGGCCCTCTGGATAAGCTTCGAAGCCTGCCTGGGCGAGTTGTACTGGACTATCAGGTCCAGGTCCCCTATGTCAACCCCTAGCTCAAGGCTTGACGTGCATATCACGCCCGCGAGCTGGCCGTACTTTATGCCTGCTTCAGCGCTGCTCCTTGTCTCAACGGATAAACTTCCGTGGTGTATCGCAACAGGGTAATTTGGGTCAAGGAGCCTTATCTTGCTTGCCAGAGACTCAGCCTCGCTCCTTGTGTTTGTAAATATTAAGGCCTTCTTGCCCCTGACTTCGTTCAGGAGCTCCTGAAGCCTGACCGCTACGTCAGGCAGGAGGGGGCCCTCAGAGGGCTGCTTCGCCTTGTGGTAAATAACCTTAAAGGAAAAGAGCTTCTTTGGGAAAGCGGATATAACCTGCATGTTCCTGCCTATTCCAACCATGAACTTAGCTACCTCTTCAGGGTTCCCGACCGTTGCGGAAAGGCCCACGATCTGAAGGCTCCTGCCGGTTAGCTTCTCGAGCCTCTTTAAGCTTACCGCAAGCTGCGACCCTCTCTTGTCGTTAGCTAGCTCGTGGACCTCATCGACAACAACGTGCTGAACGGTCTTAAGTATGTCCCTGAACTTCCTGGCCACAAGTATTATCTGAAGGGTCTCTGGGGTTGTTATCAAAAGGTTTGGCGGAACAAGGGTCTGCTGCCTCCTCTCTTCTTTGCTCGTGTCCCCGTGCCTTACGGCCATCCTGAAGTCAAGCCTCCTCGTCCACCAGCTGAGCCTGTCAAGAAGGTCCCTGTTCAAAGCCCTCAGTGGGGTTATGTAAAGGGTCATCAATCCCTTTTTTCCAGACTTAAGCATGAGGTCAAATATTGGAAGCATCGCGGCTTCAGTCTTCCCCGAGCCAGTGGGCGAAATAAGGAGGGCGTTTTCGCCCCTAAGTATAACAGGGATCGCTAGCCTCTGTATTTCGGTTGGCTCCTCTAAGCCCTTCTCCTTTAGCAGGTACCTCAGCGTTTCGCTGAGGGCCTCAAATCCTTCAGGCGCCACGCTCTTTTTTGGTCATATCAAATATAATACCGTGTTGGGAAAAATGGGCCGGCAAACCTGATGCAATTTTTTGCTTTTTTGCAAAGATTTTGCAGTACAAGTCGTTTTTTGCGGGCAGTTTACAGATAAAGAATTTAAAAGAAGACCTTATAGTAAGAACCATGGAGTGTTGCTACAAACACGCCCTATCTATAATATCTGAAAAAGGAAGGCTCTACTTGTACCCCCACAACATATACGGAAAATACTCCCCGTACCTTACGGTGGCCCTTAACTCAGACGCTAAAAAGATATCTGAGATTATTCAGAGGGGCATAGAGAGCGGGGAGCTCAAGTTCGTCCCTAACTACTCAACGCCAAAGTGTCCGTACTGCGGCTCGCTAGATCCTATAGTTAAGATAAGCTGCCCCAAGTGCAACTCGCCCAACGTAACGTTCTTCGACGGAAGGTTTAAGTGCAGGAACTGCGGGCTTGAAGGGGAGGCAACGGAAGCTTTAACGTTCATGTGCAAGACCTGCGGCAACACATTCACTTTAGCGAGCTCGGAGCTCGTTAACCTGGGCTACGTGGAGAGCACGGTAAAGGACGACTACCTAGAAAAGGTGGCAAAGTCCTTGGAGGAAGCCGGGATTAACTTTTCAAGGTGCGCTGAGGTAAAGGGATTAAGCGGTTATTCGCACGTTTTCGACTTCTACTTTGAGATAAAGGGGAAGAAATACGCGGTTAACGTGTTCAAGGACGAGGAAGGGGTTGACGTAAAGGAGATAATGAAGTCGCTTGTAGATGCATACGACGTGAAGCTAGACGTGCTCTACGTTCTGGCTGTCCCTAAGCTCAAGGTAAGCCTTTACCCGAACGTCAAGAACGTAGAGATAATAGAGGGGGAGCTTGAGCAGGGCTTAGAAGCCCTTAAACAAAATTTAGAGATAATAATAAAAAAGTAAAATTTGTTAATCAAAAATAATTAATTTGAAAATTTTGTTCAGCAAATTAAGAAAATGTTTTTATATTATTCATTATTAAATCCTTGAGTCATGCCCTACGAAGTTAAAAACGGCGTGTTGAAGCCGAGGGTGCTCAAGCCTGAGGAGGTGCTGGAAGACATAAAGCGCGTAGACTTCGTCAGAATGCAGTTCGTGGATTTGAGGGGAAAGCTCCAGCACTTTACCGTCCCATCTTATGCTGTAGACGAAGGGTCGCTCAAGGAAGGGTTCCCGAAGGTTGACGGAAGCAGCATAGTGGGCTTCACAGAGATACAGGACTCAGACCTTGTTTTCGTCCCTGATGTTTCAACCTATTCAAGGATACCTTGGACGAACAGCGAAGCTAGGCTTTTGGGAGGGATAATGGCCAACATGTCAAAGGAGAGGCTTGAGACAGATTCAAGGCTCGTTGCAGAAAGCGTCCAGAAAGATCTTAGCGAAAAGGGGCTAACTGCTTTCTTCGGGCCTGAGGTTGAGTTCTTCGTTTTTGATAAGGTGAGCTTTTACACCCAGCCGAACAAAGCCTTCTTCGAGATAATCTCTTCAGAAGCTCCTTTCTCAGAAAACCCCCTTAAGATGAGGGAAAAAGAAGGTTACTACCCTGAAACCCCAGTAGACGCTCTGCAAAATTACAGGAACAGCGTTTCAAAGTACCTTCTCAGCTTCGGCTACGTTCCCATAATACACCACCATGAGGTGGCGTCTGCTGGACAGGTAGAGATCAACTTTGAGAAGGAAGTTCTTCTGGCTGCGGCTGACGGGATAATAACTCTAAAGTTCGTGGCAAGCAACGTGGCTAGCATGATGAACATGTACGCAACCTTCATGCCTAAGCCTTTGTTCGGGGACAACGGGAGCGGGATGCACGTGCACGTAAGCCTGTGGGACGGAGAGATGTACGAAGCTAAGAGGAACCGTTTCTATGACGAAAACGATAAATACGCTGAGCTGAGCCAAGAAGGGAGGTACTTTGTTGGGGGTCTGCTAAATCACAGCAGGTCTCTTGCAGCAATAGTCGCCCCCACCACAAACAGCTACAAGAGGCTTGTGCCTGGCTATGAGGCTCCTACTTTTATAGCTTGGAGCAAGGGGAACAGGAGCGCGAACGTTAGGATCCCTGTATACAGAAGGGGGAAGGCTGAAGAAAAGAGGGTTGAGTTCAGGACCCCGGACCCAAGCTCAAACCCATACCTGGCGCTCTCAGCGATACTGCTGGCTGGACTTGACGGGATTAAGAAGAAGATGGACCCGGGGGACCCGGTTGACGAAAACCTCTACCTGCTTCCTGAGGAAAGGCTCAGGTCCCTGGGGGTGAGGCGCCTTCCCGGAAGCCTTAAAGAAGCTTTAGAGGAGCTCCAGTCTGACAACGAATACCTTAAGCCTTACTTCTCGAAAACGCTCATAGAGAAGTACGTTGAGATTAAGATGAAAGAGTTTTACCTAGTTGAAGCCTGGCCAAGCCCTCTGGAGTTCAAGCTCTACTTTGACTTTTAAATTCACTTTTGGTTGCAGCTGACCACGAGCTCTTCTTCTTTTATTATGTTCTTCTCCCTTAATAGCTTGCAGACGTTGCAGAAGTCCTTAGCTATCTTGGCTGGGTCTTCCCCAGCTACCAGCCTTTTGGATGCTTTTTCTGCTTCTTCCTGCAGGATTTCAACGTTTTCGTACTTCTGGACGCCTTTTCCCCTCTTGTTAGAGATATAATAGCTTATAACTGCCTGAGAAAGGCCCATAAGCCTTGAGACTTCTTCCTGAGTAAGACCATATTCGTTAAGCAACTTTTTAGCTATGAGGCTTCTGTAGGCAGGAAGAACGTACCTAACGACTTCTTCGCAAACTGTTCTCAAGTTAAATTGCTTAACTCTTTGACAATATTAAGCGTTGCTACTAAATTTTATGCTGTTTTGTAAAGTAGAGAGCAGAATGATACTTAAAGTCAACCTTAGCCAAGAGCCTGAAGCCGCTCTTTTCAAAAGCTTCAGATATCGCTTGGGGGCTTGGGTCAGCTTCAGAGTAAAACGGCAAAGCCGTGGCTGTAATTGCTAAACCCTTCTCGATCTCCTTCTTTTCTGACATGGATTTGGCTATGTTAGCAATGCATTCATTGCTGAAGCCTCTAACCTTTAAGAAGAACGCGTTAGGGGAATCTGCAAGAGGGTTTGCGCAGGGGTCCTGAAGGTAGACGAATATGTTCCTTCTTCCAAACTTGAGGGAGAGCTTCCTTACGTACTCGTACCATACCTTTTCCTGCAGAACAGAATGCACTTCTTGGGCGTACTTGCTGAAGACCATGGAATAAAAGCCGTTGAGGTCACCCAACGCTAGGACCCTGTCTTTAACGCTCAGCTTCAATATGCTTACGAGCTGGCCGAGGGGGACAAGCTCGTCGCCGAAGTCAGAAACAAACCTCCTGTTTAGCATTGCTTTAAATGTGGTACTGCCTTTAAATTAGTCTTTCTGGCATATCTTGGATTTTT
>CAYFJA010000011.1:28365-31250 GCA_964343315.1 uncultured Nitrososphaerales archaeon | reverse complement strand
TTAAACGCACGATCCTTCAAAACCCCTTAGGTTTATCCTATAAAACAAATCAAAGTAATCGGATCTGGGGAGCTTAGAAAATCTTTTATCGCTCATAATTTCCTCAAAGACCGCTTCCCCGATCTCTTCTTTGCACTTTGCCTTTAAAAGCTCTGATAAGTATTCATATGTATTAGCTGCTTCTTCTAAAACGGCATAAGGCCGCCCTGAACAGCCATAGTGGGGAAAGCATATCCTTTTTAACTTTAAACCCTGGAGCTTTTTTAAAGATTCTCTGAAAAAGTCAATGTAAAAAGGAGGAGGAGCGGCAGGCCATATGACTCCTCCCTCACCGACCATCAGCATCCCAGCTGAGTCTCCCGAAAAAAGCGTTTCTGACCCCTCTAAATATAGGGCAGTGCTGTGAGATGCATGCCCAGGAGTATAAATAACCCTTAACCCAAAATTTTTCTCATAAAACTGGTCGCCCACAGGGATTACATTTTTTTCAGGCAATGGCATTGGGTCGCCCCAGAATTCATATATTTTACCCAGGGTAGCTTTAGATGCTTCGACCAGCTTTCTCGGATCTATCAGGTGTCTAGCTCCTTTTTCATGAACAATTACTTTTATATTTGGATTTTCTTTTATGAGCTTCCACGCTCCACCAGAATGGTCTAAGTGCACGTGAGTGACAAATACGTACTCTAAATCCTCTAGCTTAACGTGCTTTAAGGCTCTGTCTAAATATTCGTCAACCACACTTGTTGGTCCGGATTCAACTAAAGCCGCTTTACCCATATCGTTTATCAACAAGTAACCTGAGAGTATCGGAGGATTTCCCAAAAGGCCAAGGTCAACGATTTTAATACTGGGCTTGCTTTCCATACATCTATATTCATCTTAATTTATATAATGGTTTCTTAAACTAGTATGCGATGGATGTATACATTTTATCTGCTAAAAGGACTCCGATAGGAAAATTCGGTGGCTTCTTCAAGGATATCTCGCCCGTAGACCTTGCGACAGTAGCTGCGAATGAAGCTATAAAAGACGCAAGAATTGAGCCCGCAATGATAGATTTGACTATATTTGGAAACGTAATAAGGGGGTTACTTGGACAGGACATCGCAAGGCAGGTTGCTATAAAAGCCGGTGTTCCTGTAGACAAGGATGGGTTTTCAGTAGATATGGTTTGCTCAAGCGGCATGCTGGCGGTAATACTGGCTGAAAACTTGATAAAATCCGGAGAAGCGGACCTCATCTTGGCAGGAGGTACTGAAAACATGAGCTTTTCGCCCTTATGCTTAAAGGGGAATGTTAGGTGGGGTTTCAAAATGCTCATGAGAGAAAAATTGGAGCTTGAAGACGAAATGTTGGTTGACGGCTTAACTGATCCATTAAATGGCCTTTACATGGGTCAAGAAGCTGACATGGTCGCAAAGGAGCTAGGGTACAGCAGGAGAAGCCTGGATGAAGTTGCTTACGAAAGCCACGTTAGGGCCGCTAAAGCAACCGATACAGGGCTGTTTAAAAAAGAAATCGTTCCTGTTAAAATTAATGATAAGATAATTGAGCAAGATGAAGGAATAAGGAGAGATACATCTATAGAAAAGCTTTCTTCCTTAAAGCCAGCTTTTGGAGAAAATGGGCTTCACACCGCCGGAAACTCATCTCAAATTTCAGACGGTGCGGCAGCGTTGATTTTAGCCAGCGAAAGGGCTGTGAAAGAATACTCCTTAAACCCGATAGCAAAGATATTAGGCCATTCATGGACTGGAATCGAACCCTACAAGTTTACAATCGCGCCAACCATATCTACAAGGAAATTGGTTGAAAAGCTCAACATGAAGATAAGCGATTTTGACTTTTTTGAAAACAACGAGGCTTTTGCCGTTAGCACGTTGATATATAGGGATAAGCTGGACGTACCTTTAGAAAGGCTGAACGTATTTGGCGGCGCCATTGCGCTTGGGCACCCGATAGGAGCATCTGGAGCCAGGCTGATAGTAACTTTAATTAACGTGCTTCGCTCTATGAAAGCCAAAAGGGGCATAGCTAGCTTGTGCCACGGAATAGGTGGCGCCACATCTATAGCAGTAGAATTGGTTTAATATTCTATGCCCTTCCTTGCTTCTATTCCTTGATAAAACGGGTGTTTTATTTCCTTCATTTCAGTAACCAAACTTGCCTTCTCGACGATTTCTTTTGGCGCGTACCTTCCTGTCAAAACGAGCTCTACGTTTTCAGGCTTGATTTCAATCAATCTTAGCACGTCTTCTACAGATGCCAGAGAATAATATATTGCTGTGAATATCTCGTCCAAAACCACGACGTCGTATTTTCCTGAAGTAATGTCTTCTTCAGCCTCTTTTAGCCCCTTCTTTATAGTTTCAACATAATCTTCTGGAGGCCTATCCCTAACCAGGAACGCGTTATATTTCTTTGCTATCTCTTCATCTTTTGTTAAGAAATAATCTTTGCCATAAAAAGACTGCTTTATGTTGCTTATCTTGCTCAAACTAATGTTTTCGCCATAATTTCCAGTTTTCATAAAAAATATTATTGAAACGTTTAAGCCCCATCCTGCTGCCCTAATTGCTAATCCTATAGCTGCCGTTGTTTTGCCTTTTCCGTTACCAGTGTAAACCTCAACCAAACCTTTTTCTAGCTTCATAGTATTATTGGCTCCACGTATACTCCCCATACTTCCTTTAACGCATTAACTATTTCGCCCAATGTGGCCTTGTTCTTGATGGCTTCTATGATGTATGGCATCAAATTTTCTTCGTTTGCCTTAGCCTTTATCTTGTTTAGGCTGTACTCAACCTTTTTTATGTCTCTGTTCTTTTTATACTCCTTAACCCTTTTTATCTGCCTTCTTTCAACATACTCTGGTATCTTTA
>CAYFJA010000011.1:19280-28265 GCA_964343315.1 uncultured Nitrososphaerales archaeon | reverse complement strand
GTGTTTACAACGTTGCTTTCGTAAGCTATTATTTCTTGAGTTCTTAAAGCTATCATCGCAGCCTTTTCAGAAGGCAAACCGTAAGCCTCGTCGTAAGAATTCGTATGCAGGCTTTGCGTTCCACCTAAAACAGCTGCAAGGGCTTCAATAGTAGTTCTTATAATGTTGTTTTCTGGCTGCTGAGCCGTTAGGCTTGCACCTGAAGTCTGTGTGTGAAACCTTAACCATAGGGACCTCTCTTTCTTAGGTTTAAACCTGCTTTTCATTTCTCTTGCCCAAATCCTTCTAGCAGCCCTAAACTTTGCTATCTCTTCAAAGAAATCCATTCCTGCGTCAAAGAAGAAGCTGAGCCTTGGCGCAAAGTCGTCCACATCTAGCCCCCTTTTAACAGCTTCTTCAACGTACGTTAGCCCGTTGGCTAGAGTGAACGCAAGCTCTTGAACTGCCGTCGCTCCTGCCTCCCTTATGTGATAACCGCTTATGCTTATGGGGTTCCACTGCGGAAGGTACTTTGATCCGAATTCAAAGGTGTCTATGACCAACTTTAAAGAAGGTTCTGGAGGAAATATGTAAGATTTCTGAGCCATATACTCTTTTAAAATATCATTCTGGATTGTTCCCCTTAGCTCGCTGTAAGGAACGCCCTGAAGCTCTCCTACTACTATATAAAATCCCCAAATTATTGCTGCAGGACCATTTATAGTCATAGACGTTGAAATTTTGCCTACGTCTATTCCGTCTAACATTGTGCTCATATCTTCTAAAGTGCTTATAGCAACTCCTGCCCTCCCTACTTCCCCTCTAGCTAGCGGGTCGTCGGAATCTATACCAAGCAAAGTTGGGTAATCAAACGCGATGCTTAATCCTGTCTCTCCGTGCTCTATCAAGTACTTTAGCCTTTTATTTGTCATAAATGCATCCCCAAGGCCAGAGAATTCCCTTATCGTCCATATCCTAGATCTATACATAGTTGAATGAATGCCCCTTGTGAACGGATATTCGCCTGGCATTCCAAGCTTTTCAAAGTAATCTCCTTTAAAGTCTGATGGAACGTAAACCGTTTTTACTTTTATCCCAGAAGAAGTATAAAATTCCTGCCTTTCCGGCAAAGGGTTTTTGAGGACTTTTTCTTTATACCACCTTTCGTACTCCTCCTCAAACTTGCTCATAAATTTTCAAAATTAATTTTTTCAGAGCTTCATTTAAACTTTTATCCTTTATATACTCATCAAAGAGGCTCCTAAAGTCTATTGAATCTAACCTTTCGTCAAGAGCTTTTTCAACCCGAGAATAAAGAACAAACCTGAACCTATTAACTAAAGTCTCGCGAATCTTTTTCCTGTAAATGCTCTTATATTCTAATATATACTTATAAAGAAGGTCTATGTTTGTGTTCTGGACAGCAGATACGGGAACTATTTTAGGGGTCCAACCCCACTTATTTTCCTTTAGAGCTATCATAAGCTCGCTGACGTAAAGCTCATAATTTTTGAATGAGTCTATCTTGTTGACGACAAATATATCAGTTATTTCGTTTACACCGGCTTTTATAAATTGAATCTCATCCCCCAAGCTAGGGACAGAAACGTTAAGAACAATGTCTGATACGTAATGAATCTCAACCTCGTCCTGTCCAACGCCGGTTGTTTCTAGAAAAATTACCTTGTAGCCAAAATTAAACATCGCGTATATCATTTCAACTATAAAGTAATTTAATCCTCCTCTTCTGCCCCTAGAGGGCACGCTCCTTACATACGCTCCTTCAAAGGCGTTAAGCTCAGTCATCCTTATCCTATCCCCGAGAAGCGAACCCTTTGAAACATAGCTTGTGGGGTCGTTTGCAAGGACCCCAACCTTTACCCTTTTGTTGAGAAAGATCTTTGCTAGCTTTGATATAAGAGTGGATTTTCCTGAACCAGATGGCCCAGTAACGCCTATAACGAAAGGTTGCTTTCTGGAGCTTAAAAAAGCTGAAAGATCGTACTCTTTTCCGTTTTCTAGCTGGGTTAGAAGTTCCGAAAGCTCCTTAACTTTATCTAAACCTCTCAATTCTTTCGAACCTTTGATTTTATGAAATCAACTATATCGTTAATCTTTGTTCCAGGGCCAAATATTGCGGCTACACCCATCTTTTCGAGCTTCTTTTTATCTGATTCAGGAATTATACCCCCTCCTATCACAAGCTTATCCTTAATATTATATTTCTTAAGAAGCCTAAGAACCTCTTTAAAGTGATACATGTGTGCTCCTGAAAGGACGCTTAAACCTATGACGTCAACGTCTTCCTGAATAGCCGTCTTTACGATATCTTCTGGAGTCTGCCTAATTCCGGTGTATATGACGTCAAACCCAGCCTCCATCAATGACCTAGCCAGAACTTTAGCCCCCCTGTCGTGACCGTCTAAGCCAGGCTTAGCGATTAAAACCTTTATTCTCTTTCTGCTTTCCATAATTTGAAAATTGTTTTCAGAAATATATAAAAATTTGTTAATTTAAGCCTCTTGTTCAACAAATCACAAAACACAAACTCTATTCTGATAAAATTTAATAAAGATTAATATTTTCGATATCTAAATCGAAAAACATAATGCAACCTGACGTTGAGCTAATAAATGTAACAAAGGTTTACGGCGATAAAATTAAAGTTAAGGCTCTAGACGGTGTAAGCTTAAAGGTTGAGAGGGGTGAATTTATATCAATCGTTGGCCCGTCGGGCTCAGGGAAAACAACTTTGCTTAACATAATAGGAACTTTAGATAAGCCAACCGAAGGAAAAGTTATCATTTCTGGAAAGGATGTAACTAAACTGAACGACGACGAACTTTCTTTAATAAGGAACAGGTTCATAGGGTTTGTCTTTCAATCTTTTAATTTGATAAACAGACTAACTGCATTAGAAAACGTAGAGCTTCCTTTGCTAGCTAGAGGAATGCCAAAAAAAGAAAGAGAAAAAGAAGCTATGAAAGCGCTAGAGCTTGTTGGCCTTAAAGAAAAAGCCTACAAAAAACCGACGGAGCTAAGCGGGGGAGAGCAGCAGAGGGTAGCTATAGCCAGGTGCTTGGCCTCAAACCCAACGTTAATACTAGCGGATGAGCCAACGGGAAACTTGGACAGCAAAAATTCGCTTAATGTGCTCAAAGCGCTGTTAGAGGTTAATGAGCAATTTAACAAAACTATAATCATGGTTACCCATAACTTGGAGCTCGCTAAGATGACAAAAAAGATAATCAAGTTAAAGGACGGAAGAATTGAGGAGGTCGAGACCTTAAGATGAAGGTTGCTGCTACATTTTTGATATCTTTAGCTGTCTTTGCTGCTTTCGCGTTATACTTTGTTCAGATTCCAAGGGCGCAAGAACAATTGATAATATATTACGGTTGGGGATCTCCAAACTCTCCAGTAAACGTTAGGCCTGGATACACAAACCAGCCTTTCGTTGTAGTTCTTCAACCAAACGCAAATTATAAATTCGCCTCATTAAACTTGTCAGGCACACCTTTTACGAACGTTTCTGGAGGGTCGATGGCTTACAGCGTTCCATCTCAGTCTTCAACATTTTACTTTTACTTAAACGTAAATAAGTCCGCCTCTGCTGGTAAATATACAGCAAAATTCACTTTGACGTTTTTAAACGGAAGCCATTATTATGATAAGCTTTACATACCCGTTAGCCCGCCTCCGGCTGTAGCTATAGAAACAGCGTACTGGGGCGAAGGGTCATCTTTCCCGACTCCCGGCTCAGGGTTACAAGAACTCACTTTAGTGGTGGGCAACCCAGACCAATATCCTGTTAGCTTTGTTAACGTGAGCTTTAATCTTCCTTATGGCTTAAGTACCCCATCAGGAATAAGCAAAGCTTATGCCTTTATTCCTTTTATAGGACCTGGATCTTACCAAACTGCAAGCGTTTTAGTTAATATAACCCCGTACGTTAAACCGTCTACATATATAGTTAATTACACTTTAAGCTACGAGGATCACGAAGGCGTTACCTATAACATAAGAGGAAGCTTTAACATTACCGTTTATCAACAAAGCGAAGTATATGCTTTTGCAAACCCTGTATTTGCGCCTCAAAACTCGATTGCGACCGCAAGATTAGCAATTTATAACGAAGGTAACACGAGCGTTAACAGCCTTCAGGTTAACTTAGAGTCTAGCTTGCAGGTTATTCAATCTAATTATTCTTCTTTGAACTATCTTCTGCCGCACAGGGAAGTAATTTATGTTTTTAACTTTACTACTCAAAGCTTGCCCCCAGGTATATATGACATAGCTTTTAGGGTATCCTATTTAAGCCCTGAAGGTTTAATGAAAACACAACTAGTTAACACTTACTTGCAGGTCACGCCTGAAATCGACTACGTGAACTTTAAGCTCTTCCCAACTACAATTTACTACCAAAGAAACAACACTGTTTATTTAACCTTTGACAACCCAACAGGCCAGAACGTGAGCGATCTAAAAGTGTACGTTCAACAAGTCTCAGGGATTTACATAAATAACTTTACAGGATATATAAATTTGGGGAACCTAAAAGCCTACTCTGAAAAAACAGTAAAGTTATTTGTATTGCCTGAAGTAGATGAACCAGAAGTTCTTCCTTTGAGCGTTGAAGTAACTTATCTAAACCCGTTCGATATATATCAGCAGGAAAGCTTTAACGCGCTCCTGTTTGTTTCAGGAACTATTAAAATATCATTCATATCCTTAACGTATAATTCATCTGCTTACAACGGTTCTACCGTCACGATCTCGGGAAGCGTGCTGAATTCTGGAACAGAGGAAGCTTACTATGGAAGCTTGATATTCTATGCTCCTTCCTTTGGGGAGAACGTTTCAACTTACATCGGAGACCTTCCTGTAGATTCTCCTACGCCGTTTTCTGTTTCCCTTCAGGTCCCAAGCAGCACAAAACCTGGGCTCTACACAGTTTACCTAACTTATGCTTACCAAGACCCCTACGGTAACTTTATGAATTACACCACCGCTCTGCCGCTAGAAGTGTATATCTACAGCTATCACACAACTCACCCTGAGAAAACATACATGAATTATATATTTGAGTTCCTTTTATTGGCGCTTATCCTAGTCTTTATAGTTACCATGATCATCTGCTTAAGGCGGAAATGAAGGTTATAGATCTTCTTTTATATTCGCTGAACTCTTTAAAAGAAAGAAAGGTAAGGACGGCTTTAACTATCATAGGAATACTGATCGGGCCTGCTGCGGTGGTTGGAATAACAGGCCTTACTTCTGGGTATGGGAAAAACATAACTTCGCAACTTCTAGAACTTGGCACAAACACAATTTTAGTTGAGCCAAACAGCGGAAGAACGATCTCACAGAACATCATAGAAGAGATAAGCAGTATAAAGGGCGTAGAGGGGGTATGGCCTTTTTATGCTCTTCCTGCTCAAATCAATACCCCTTCAGGAGCAGAAAACGTAGAGGTATTTGCGATAAACCTTCAAGTCGGATTAGAAGAAGCTGTGCCTGGCCTCAAGCTTTATGAAGGCACTTTTCCTACACCCTATGACACTTATGGAGCTGCGATCGGTTGGGGTATAGCAAACCCCACAAACCCTCAATACCCAAAATACAGCTTAGATAAAGTTTTGACGCTAAAGGTATTTTACGGAGGGGAAGCATTGAGCAAAAGCTTCTTGATTGAAGGAATAATTCAAAAGTTTGGTCCTTCTTATATTGTAAACGTAGATCAAAGCGTTTTTGTTTCTCTTCAAACGGGCAGAGAACTCACTGGCGATGCACCTTACAGCGGGCTTCTTGTAATTGCACAAAGCTCAGGAGACGTTAACGCGATCGTTAAGAAAATTCAAGGAATGTACGGAAACCAGCTTACGGTTATGTCATCGCAAGAAGCGCTTAACATAGCTTTTTCAATAACAAACACTCTAAATCTCCTTCTCGTATCCGCAGCTTCGGTTTCCTTTTTAGTGGCCTTTGTTGGCGTAACTACAACCATGTACACAAGCACTTTAGAAAGGACAAAAGAGATCGGCATATTAAAGGCGCTGGGCTTTAAAAACTCTGACATCATGAGGATATTTGTTTATGAGTCGATGCTAATGGGTTTAATAGGAGGAGCCTTAGGGATATTTGCAGGCATAGGAGCAGCCTATGCATTGACAGCAATTATTCCCAAGGTCTTAACGTTTGGCGGTGGACGCAGCGGTTTTAGCTTGGGTCAGGTTTATCCCGTTTTTAACCCAACTACGCTGATTTTAGTTTTGCTGATCGCGGTGTTTGTCGGAACGCTCGCAGGGGTTTTTCCAGCATACAAAGCTTCAAAGGTTGAACCCATAAAAGTACTAAGAAATGAATAAAACATTAATTGAGCATTCTATCTTGCTAGCTTTAATTTGTTCTAACCCTTCCATAATCCTATCGCTAGCCCAAGGATAAAAAGTATTGGAAAGCTAGATAGTTGCAGCGGGGCCTTAGAAAGCAAATAAGAAGCCAGAGTTACCGCCTTTGTTATCAAAAGCTGAAGCGATAAACCCGGTAAGGTTATCCCTATGTAACTGCCAATAATCACTCCCACTACAGCTAAAATAAATGATAAAATGCCCTTTTTTATTGCTACCCCAAATATAAGGCCATCTACAAAGGTTAAAATTAGATCTATTATCGGTTGATACTGAGCTAACGTATATGTAATCATGAGCTATAAAACAAAATTATGCTATAAATACTTTATTACTTGAGCATGAAAATTAGATCGAGAAGCTGTTCAAGCTTTATCGTCTCTTCTTCCTCAGGTCTAGGAACGCTTGAAAGGTATATGCCGAACGGCTCGTATTTTTTCTCATAAAAACCGTAAGGAGAAAAGAACATGTAGCTATCTAAATTTTCAAATGCTTTTTGTAAGAACCTATCTAAAACCTTTAAGACCTCACACGGCTCCCTGTTTTTCCCTATTTCTCTTTCATAGGTGTTTATCGAATAAACTACTATATATTTGTCAGCATAGTCGTTTATAGTCTTGATCATTAAATCTAGTTCTTCAGTCAGCCCAACCTTTGCTATATCAAGAGAGGGCTTCCCGTAGGTTGGGTTCAACAAAGGTATGTTTGATAAAACGACGCCCTTAGATGCCAGCTCCTCAAAGCTCATATCCCTTAATATAACCTTCCAAGCCTTAGCAGGCTCATAATAACTTCTGTTTTCTATTACGCCTCTAGGGGAGGACCCAAACAGATTTGTTAGGAAAATCGGGTTGCAGTCTGCTATCGCTGAGAAGGAAAGCCCGTTTATCCCGATGGCTGCTGCCTTCATTTTATTCTATCAACCTTTTAAATGCTGAAATGAGATAGTTTCTTGATACAACCCCAACAATTCTATCTACTGGCCTCCCTTTCTGAAACAGCAAAAGGGTTGGAAGGCCGTAAATTTCAAACCTTTCTGCTGCTTGAGGGTACTTTTGCGTGTTTATCCTTGCAAAGTTTATCTGCGGAAAGCTGGGAGCTATGGTTTCGATTATTCTATGAAGGACATGGCAGGGTGCGCACCAGGGTGCCCAAAAATCTATAACTGCATAGTCTGAACTTTTTATGAACTCGTCGAGCTCGTCGTAACTTAAACATTCAATTAGCTCTTGCACGTAAATAACAAAAAATTGTCAAATTTAAACTTAATTTTTCTTTTTTGTGAATTTTTAAAAGACCAACATTTCTTAGATAGCATTTTTCAAAGCGGGGGCTGTATTTTAGAAAATCTAATCAAAAGCATTTTCAAGAACAAAACTTTTTTAATAATGATTTTTAGCTCTTTCATACGTAAGGGGCGAGATGCGGTCCATTCTGTAAATTTTGGAAATCAAAGAAAGCGGGAGATTTGGTCTAAATAGCCCTTATCCCAATTATTTGATGTATGAGCACGCCCAAACTAAAGGTGGCCACCGAAGCACCTAGAGCTAGCCCTATCATTTCAACCATTTTCCTTTTGTAGCTAACCCCTGTTGTAGCGCTCGTCAAATATGCTATAAATGCTAAAGCTAGCACAGTTAATAAGTACGATAGGATCTGATCAACCCTAATGCTTAAGGACAAAAAGTAAGGTAAAGTAGGGATCATTGCGCCGATGAAATAAGAAACGGCAACAGTTAACCCTGACTCAGAAGCGCTTTCTTCCTTTAAAGGAATTTCCGGCTTCTTTCCAAAAACGAGTTCCATAAGCTTTTCCCGTAGGGTCATGTTCTCCCTCAGCTCGCTTTCAGATTTGGAGGAAAGGTAAGCTCCAACGCCCATAGAAAGGCTTCCAGAAACCCCAATTACCAATCCAGCAAGACCAACTAAAAAGCCTATCTCATATGCTCCTGCAAACCCAGAGACAGCCGCTAATAGCTCAATTAACCCGTCGTTTACGCCCAGCAGAATCTCGCTTATGTTTTTTAAGAAAAAGCTTTCTGACTTTTCTTTGAAAAAGCTTTCGTGGTTCATTTCATCATCTATAACCCTTTTTAACTCTTCCCTTTCTTGATCTGTAAGCCTTTTGTCGGTGTAAAGCTTCAAGTAGTTTACTACCGTTGCAGCCTCCCTTTCTTCGAATATTTTTAATGTTAAAGTTAAGCCAAAAAGGAAGAAAAGAAACGCCTCAACGCTTATTAAAAATTCGCTTCTATTTTTAGGAACTCTAATACTTAGCCTTTCCATAACTTTCTTGAAGAACTCTGCGTGACCTTTTTCTGTAAGCGATAGTTCTGTGAGCTTTTGTTTGGCTTCTTCGTCCTTAACTAAGGCTGATAATTTTTTATAAAGAATCATATCGTGAAGCTCATCCAAATAGAACTCAGCTAAAATGTCCATGACTAAATTTATTAAAAGAAGGATTTAAATTATAAGCTGATCCACACCCCGCCTTAAAGGGCGAGATTTGTTGTTCATTTTATCAATCTATTCTGTCTAAGTACGGTATGCTAACTTCAACCTTTTCTTCTGGTTCCAGATCCAACACTCTATCGCC
>CAYFJA010000011.1:10375-19180 GCA_964343315.1 uncultured Nitrososphaerales archaeon | reverse complement strand
ACGGTATGCTAACTTCAACCTTTTCTTCTGGTTCCAGATCCAACACTCTATCGCCCAGTATTTTTGCAACAGGGTCATAACTCATTATGCTCAAATCACCTTCCACGAGCCCAGTTATTAACGCACCGTTTTTATTTACAGAAACGCTGAACAGCAAGCCCAAATCCGACAGCTTTGTCTGAATTTTTTCTAGATCTTCTGGGCTTAATTTGTCTCCAACTAACAGCAACTTGAAGTCTCCTATCTTAGCTAGGCTCTTATAAAGCTGAAGGGCGAAGTCTGGTATGCCGTCTTCACCTTTAAGCGGAAGGGCTAAAACAGGCCTTTTTATCATAGAAAGTATTGACTGATTTTCTTCGTCAAGAGCCCTCATTACCGCATATATTTCCTCCGCCATCAAAGAATAAATCGATGAATAAGACCTGTCTTTTAAAACTTCTTCGTATGCGTCCGCTTGAAATATTATCATAGGCCTTCCTTTAGAAAGAATTCTCTTTATCTGAACCGATGCCTTGAATTTATATTCCTTTTCAGGCTCAAAAGGAGTTATTCCAATATAAATTCCGTTGCCATCATCTTCCGATAAATCACTCTTTCCAAGATGAAAAACGACAAACTTCTTCTTAGGGATCCACTTCTCCCTTTTTATTACTTCGTAAATGAACTTCTCAATCATACCGCTGGCTAAAACTTTAGATGAGCCAGAATTAAGCATAAAAACAACTTTACTTCTAATAATTTAACGACATCTAAGCAAAAAAGTTGTATTATAGCTTAATAAAAATTGACAATGTCTAAGTTAAATATGTTTTATCAAAAATTATTAAAGTCTTTACTTTTGCGTTAAATTTTGCAATCTAGCTTTTAATTACACTTAGAAAATTTGCCTATTAATATCAAAATAGATATATTAAAAAGTTGATAAAAGATAAAATAAATCCTGCTAAATAAATCTCAAAAATGCAATTTTATGTAGAAACTTACGGTTGCGCGGCTAACGAGTTTGACAGCTTAATTATTTCATCTTTACTTGAAAAAGAAGGTTGGAAACGTTCAGATTTAGACAAAGCTGATTTAATAATTGTCAACACTTGTGGTGTTAAGAAGCCTACAGAAGATAAAATACTTTACAGACTAAAAGAATTAAAGAGACTTGGAAAGCCGATCTTAGTGGCCGGCTGTTTAACCAGGATAAACCCAAAAGGATTAGAAGAAGTAGGTTTTAACGTAGCCATAGACGTAAATTCAATTAACAAGGTTAACGAAGCTGCAATGTACGCCTTAAAAGGTGCTTCTAATAAGTTCATTCTGTCTGAGCAAAGGTTCGATAAGCCCTCTCTTTTAGAGAAAAAGCTTACTGAAACTATCGGAGTTGTAGAGATACAAGAAGGGTGCGCATACAACTGCACCTTTTGCTCAACAAAGTTATCAAGAAACGGGGTTTACAGCTTCCCAGATTCTTCAATAGTTAGAGCAGTAAGCAACTTGATAAAATCAGGGGCTGTTGAAATTTGGCTGACAGGACAGGATGTGGCTGCGTATAGATACAACAGCAAAGACCTAGCAGATTTAATTAATGAGATAAGCTCTGTTGATTCTTACTTTAAAGTAAGGGTAGGTATGTCTACGCCACCGTTCTTTAAGCTTATATCTAAAAAGCTTCTGAACGCCTTTCCTGAAAAAGTTTATCAGTTCTTCCATATACCTGTGCAATCAGGAAGCGACAGGGTTCTTTTTGATATGAAAAGAGGTTATAAAGCGTCCCTTTTTGTTGAGCTCGTTGAAGAAATAAGGAGCAAAATGCCCATGGCAACTATTGAAACCGATATTATCGTAGGGTATCCAACGGAATCTGAAGACGACTTCGAAGAAACAATAAAATTGCTGCTTAAAACTAGGCCCAACGTAGTCAACATATCTAAGTTTTGGAAGAGGCCTAACACGGAGGCAGCAAAGCTAAAGGAGCTTGACAGCAAGGTTGTCGCTAGGAGGTCGAAGGAAGCATATGAAACTGTTTTAAAGATAATGAAGGAAGAAAACGAAAAATGGCTAGGGTGGGAAGGAGAAGTTCTTGTTACAGAGCATGGAGAAAAGAAGGATACCTGGAAGGGAAGAAACTTCGCGTATAAGGTCGTGGTTATCTCCGATTCAGAAAAGAACTTATTGGGCAAGAGGGTTTGGGTTAAAGTAAACAGCGCCGATTCAATAAACCTATATGCAGAACCTATTTATGTTGTTGAAGAAAAAGCTGAAGCTAAGTATTGAGCTTAAGCTTATAAGTTTAATTTTAGATAAATATTTTGCCTCGATGAATTTAAGGAAGAGCCGACTGAAACATGATGAAGATTATGAAAGATGAGAGGTTTGTTTTCGCATCCCTTCTTTCTGGAGGAAAAGACAGCAACTTCGCTATATTAAAAATGTATAAGGAAACTAAAAGGCTTCCTTGCTGCGCCATAACTGTTAAGGCTAAAAAAGATGATTATCTTTTTCACTATGAAAACACCGAGTGGGTTGGCCTTCAATGCGAGAGCATGAACATACCGTGGATCTACGTTAACAGCTTAGAGGAAGGTCTTAAAAAGGCTAAAGACGAATACGGCGCAAATTACCTGCTTACTGGGGGGATTTTGAGCTTTTATCAAAAGAAAAAGTTCGAGGAAATTGCAGGTAATTTTGAAATAAAGGTAATTTCTCCTTTTTGGGGCAACGACCAGATTTCGTACATGCTCAGCTTGATAGATGAGGGCATAAGATACATGATAGTTAAGGTTGCCGCATTAGGCTTAGGTAGAGAATGGCTCGGAAAAATAATTGGTCTAGAAGAGACTAAAGAAATAATAAACCTGTCAAAAAAGTACAGGTTCAACCCAACCTTTGAAGGTGGAGAAGCTGAGACTTTCGTTCTCCAAACGCCGATATACAGAAAAAGGATAGTTATCGATGAGCATGAAATAATATGGGAGAAAGATTCAGGAAGCTATATAATTAAGAAAGCACACCTTGAATAGTAAATATGCTTGATGACCTAAAGGCTGGTTTAAAGAGCGCTTTTGAAAGGCTCTTTAGAAGTGGGGTTGATGAAAAATCTATCAGGGAGTTTGTCTTAGACCTTCAAAGGACTCTAATAAAAGCTGACGTGAACGTGAAAATAGTCTTTGAGTTCAGCAAAAACGTAGAAGAAAGACTTAAGTCCTCTTCGCAGCTGCCTGGAGTCTCTTTTAAAGATCTAGCGATTAAAGTTGTTTACGATGAAATGGTTAAGATTTTAGGAGGAGAATATAAGCTTCAGCTTAAGCCTAAAAATATAATACTTTTAGTAGGTATTCAGGGTTCCGGCAAGACGACGTTTGCGGTGAAGCTTGGGAATTACCTAAAGTACAAGGGATACTCAGTTGGTTTAATTGAAGCAGATGTGTACAGGCCTGGGGCTTACGAACAAATTTACCAGTTTGCTGAAAAGGCGGGCTTGCCGGTTTACGGTAAAAAAGAAGAAAAGGATCCAATTAAGATAATAAATGAGGGGATAAAAGGCTTTTCAGATAAAAGCGTAGTAATAATAGATACAGCCGGAAGGCACAAAAGCGAAGAAGATCTTATGAAAGAAGTCAGCGAAATTTACCAGAAAGTAAATCCTACTTTGACCTTGTTGGTTATAGACGCAACTATAGGTCAGCAAGCTTACTACCAAGCTAAGGCTTTTTCTGACGTAGTTAAAGTAGGAGGAATAGTAGTCACCAAGCTTGACGGAACAGCTAAGGGCGGAGGAGCTTTAGCAGCAGCGGCTGCGACAGGAGCTAAAGTTTATTTCATTTCTACGGGCGAAAGACTCGAAGACATAGAAGAGTTTGAACCAAAGAGGTTTGTGGGAAGGCTTCTGGGCTTAGGGGATATAGAAGGGCTGCTCGAAAGGGTTAAAAGGGCTGAAATTCAGGTATCGAAAGAACAAGCTCAAAAAATAATGTCAGGAAGGTTCACTTTAGAGGATTTCTTGCAGCAAATTCAACAGATGGAAAAGATAGGCCCGCTGGAAAAAATAGTTGAGATGCTTCCGCTCCCAAGCAAAGTAGATAAAAAGGAGCTGGAAAAAGCAAAGGTTCAGATGAAGAAGTGGAAAGCCATAATTCAGAGCATGACGCCAGAAGAAAGACAGAACCCAAAGCTGCTTAATTCTTCTAGGATAAAAAGAATAGCGATAGGCTCGGGGACAACTGAAAGAGATGTTAAGGAGCTTTTAGAAGCTTTTGAAAAAGGAAAGACCTTGGTTAAATCTGCTAAAAAGTTTAGGGTTGCTTTCTAAAGCTTCTCCCATATTGAAGGGGATTCTTTATGTTGTCACAACTTTCATCTCTTCTGCACAGTTGAAGCGCTAAAAGCTTGTCGCAGCTGGGGACCATGTACTTCGTGCCTGACCCCTTTTTCCCTGAAATCTGCTCTATCTGATACCTTGTTATCTTTTCGTTGAAGTCAGGCGCACTTCTAAAAAGATCAACTATGCTATCTTCGTCCCAGCCTATGTTTAATAAGTAAGCTGCTATAAGGAACCTTGCGCTGTGCGGTATGTTTACGCCAGCCTTGAGCTGGTTAACCTGATACTCAACGCATGGAGGAAATTTTCCTGAGTATTTTATTGCTTTTGGCTTTGGCCTAACCATTTCTATTTCTTTTAAGATTTCTAAGATTGGTCCTTGAAGAGCAGGCTTTGGCATAGAGCTCAATCTATTCACTATTATACTCATGGCCAATTCTCTAAACATGTGAGTTATTTCGTGTGGCTTCACGTAAACTTGGCCAAAGTACAACCACCTATTTACAAGCTTCCACGATTCTTCTCCCTTAACGTGATACTTTAAGTAATCTGATAAAGGCATCAAGAAACCTCCTTCGATTTCTTCTAGTTTTATGCCAGCAACGCTCTCAAACAGTATTTTAGCTATCTCTTTACCCTTTGGGTTAGATTCAAGCTCTTCGCTCAGGAAATTTTCGCTCCTCCTAGCTTCAGCTAGTGCAAACCTACTATAGAGCGTTTTGTCTTCGCTCGCTCTTATAATTATCAATGATATTATGAAAGAAGCTAAAGATACGTCGTAATGAACATCAGAAAGAGGAGGAGAAATTCCTGTTCTTATCCCTATTTTTAGCCTGAGCTTAACTGTGCTCAATACAAGATTTGGATCAAAGCCCATAATATCTACTGAACTTAGTTTATCTAAGCTTAATTTGGGGTTCCTCTTGAGGGTATAAGCTATGCTTTCCTGTAAAAACGGATATTTTGAAAGGTCCTCGACGCCTAAAATCGACTGCAACGTTAATTTTTTGCTTTTTAAAGATTAAAGTTTATCGAGAGAAATAATTATAAAATCCTTGTTTGAATATATATTTATGTTTAAACTTCAGACAAAAGACGTCGATACTTGGAACGTGATCATAAAGGCAGCTTCCACACTTTTAGAAGAAGTAGCGCTAGAATTTCATCCAGATAAGATCACCATGAGAAACATGGACCCTTCGCACATAGCAATGCTTAACCTTGAGTGGCTAAAGCAATCGTTTGATCTCTATGAATGCGACGGAGAACACATAGTAACTTTAAGAATTGATGACCTGTCTAACGTTATGAAGAGAGCTTCTAAAGGCGAAATGCTCGAAATGACTTTAGGCGAAGGGAACACTCTTCTTATAAAAGTTTCTAATGGGTTCCAGAGAGAGTTTGTCCTTCACATTTTAGAATCTTCTCACACAGCCCTCCCTGTTCCTAAAGTTAACTTTACAGCAAAAATAGTTATGACTACGAGCGGCTTTAAAGAAGCTTTAGCCGATATTGAAACCGTTTCAGATGAAATTACGATGAAGGCCGACAACGGGGTGTTCGTTATGAGCGGGTCCAGCGAATACGGTAATGTAAAGGTTACGATGACCACAGCTACCCCAGACGTTAAGGAAATAACTGTAACAGAGCCGAGCACCGCTTCTTACAGCGTCGAATACTTGCAAAAGTTCGTAAAGGCGCTATCTAAGTCTCTAGATTATGTGACTATTGAATTTGGTAACAGGCTTCCTATAAAGGTTCAGGTTGACTTAGATGACAAGGGCTCAAAGCTTGAATACTACTTAGCGCCTAGGGTAGAATAAGGATGAAAATTAAAGAAATTTTTACTGTTGAAAACTTGTACTTAGTAGCTTTTATTCTTATACTTTCAGGGATACTTAGCTTCATAGTCGGTATATCTTCCATACCGTTAAGCGCAATTTATACTTCTAATTTGTCCTACCAAACTCTTTTTGAAACTATAGTTCTATTTTTGATAAACGTGCTTGGGGCTTCCGGCTTCTTTGTTTTATTTAGAGCTAAAAAGGCCAACAGCGTAAACGTTGCCAGAACTTACATATTTACTGGGCTTATCTTCTTAGTGATCTGGTTCTTGCTTATTTACGAGCTATTTTATACTATTTCTTAAATTTTTATCTAAACTCAATGCTTTTCATTACAATATATTGTAAAAATGCTTAAGGACCACATTGGCTAAAGTTATTGTTGAATTGAGCTTCATAGCTTTGATTTAAAAGCTCATAAACTTGCTTTCTTTTGAATTTGCTCTTTGACCGGCGTGTTTTAACTTCTCCAAAAAACTTAATAATAAATTAATACACTACTTTCGAAGGTGAAGCCTATGAGCCAAAAATCAAGCTACGTAAAGTTTGATACGCCTCCTGAGTTAGCTCAGGCCGCGCTGGATGCAGTAAAGCAAGCTAAAGAAACAGGTAAGATAAGAAAAGGAACGAACGAAACTACAAAAGCTGTTGAAAGGGGCGAGGCAAAGCTAGTAATAATAGCTGAAGACGTAGACCCTCCTGAAATTGTTGCCCATTTGCCGCTAATATGCAGCGAAAGGAAGATACCCTATTTGTACGTTAAGTCAAAGAAAGAGCTCGGTGCTGCTGCTGGACTACAAGTTGCTGCCGCCGCAGTAGCTATAGTTGACCCCGGCCAAGCAAAACAAATAGTTGATCAGATAACTTCACAGCTGTCCAAGATCTTAGGAGTGTAAGCTAATGAGCGAAGAGGAGCACCTAACACCTGCTCAGGTAGTGCAGATAGTTGGAAGAACTGGGGTAGCTGGTGAAATAACACAGGTTAGGCTAAAGATTCTTGAAGGACCAGAAAAGGGTAGGGTGCTTACAAGAGACGTAAAAGGGCCCGTTAAGATTGGGGATATAATTATGTTAAGGGAAACTGAAAGGGAAGCAAGAAAGATAAAGTGATAGCTCATGATAGCTCAGAAAGTCTGCTCCTTTTGCGGAAGACCGATTAAGGTTGGGCACGGAATAACCGTGATAATGAACGACGGAACTATATACAGGTTCTGCAGCAACAGGTGCAAAGTTTACATGCTTGAGAGAAGAAAAGATCCGAGAAAGCTTAAATGGACCGCTAAGCATAGGTCTTCAGTATGACCGAAAGAACTTTGATAGTTATTAAGCCCGACGCAGTAAGAAGAGGGCTTATAGGACAGATTTTAAGCAGGTTTGAAGCAAAGGGATTTATAATAAGGGACTTAAGAATGTTAACGCTTACAAGGGAGATGGCAGAAAATTTCTACTCAGTGCACAAAGGAAAGCCTTTCTTTGAAGATCTAGTCAATTTTATCACCTCGGGACCTGTTGTAGCTGCTATACTTGAAGGAAGAAACGCAATAGAAGCTGTAAGGATAATGATAGGAAGCACTGATGCTTCCAAAGCACCGCCAGGCTCTATAAGGGGGGACTTCTCTTTGGGTTTGACCGATAACAGCATACATGCCAGCGATTCTCAGGAAAGCTTTCAAAGGGAAGCAAAAGCGTTGGGCTTAATTTGAGCGTAATCTATAAAGAATTCGCTACTTATAACGGATTAAATTTTGTTAAGGATGGGTTAAATTTTAACAATTATAAAGCATTGATATTTGATATAGATGGAACCTTAATTGATTCTAGGTTATCGTATAACGAAACCATATATGATACTGTCTCAATATTTTACCAAAGCATAACCGGGTTTAAGCCCGAAAGGGAACAGATTAACGAAGCAATAATAAAACTCAGGCTGACCGGCGGATTTAACAATGATTGGGATTCAACCTACGCTATATTGATAGGTTTGTATTCAGGTCTTCCTGACGAAGTCTTAAAATTAGTTTCTTCTAACGATTACAAGTTCTTTAGGAGCACTATAAAGCTAAAGTTAAACAAAGAGAGCATCGCTGAAAGTTCGTACAAAGCTTTAAACTACCTTTTGATGTTCGCGGATTCTAACGGTTTAAACAGCATAGAAGCGGGTCTTCAAAAGTTGTACAACAAAAAAGATAAGCTTGATTATCTTCAAAAGATTAAGTTAAAGCTGAACTATCCAAATCTTCCAACCAAAAGCTTGCTTTCAAAAGTTTTTGAAGAAATTTACCTAGGGACGGATTTATTTAAAGAAATTTGGAACATCGAGCCCATCTTTAAGATTAAGAGGGGTTTGATAGAGAATGAAAGGGTGAACCTAGATAATGACGTTAAGGTATTCTTAAAAAAGAAGTTTAGCGATAAAATAGGGATAGCTAGCGGAAGACCAAAAAAGGCTGCTTTAAAGTCTTTAGCTGACTTAATGGGCAACTTTTTTAACGAAAATGCTTCATTTTTCGTTGACGATGCTTATAAAGATTCCAAGGATGTTTGGCTGGGTAAACCTAACCCCTATTTACTGATTAAGTCTATGGAATCGATGAACGTTAAGAGCTGCATATATGTAGGTGATTCTTTTGAAGATCTGTTAATGGTAAA
>CAYFJA010000011.1:3509-10275 GCA_964343315.1 uncultured Nitrososphaerales archaeon | reverse complement strand
GCTGATTTGATAGTAGAGTTTAAAGGCTAAAGTTAGAAACGTTAAAATATGAGCGAATATGAAATTGAACATTCAGCTGGGGGCGTTGTTTTTAAAGTTAATAAAGGTAGCCCCCTTTATTTGGTGCTAATTAGTAAAAGAAGAATTTGGGAGTTCCCGAAAGGGCACATCGAACCGGGAGAAGACAGCAAAACCGCTGCTATAAGAGAAGTTAAAGAAGAAACTGGTCTGGAAGAGCTAGAGGTTTTAGACGGCTTTACTTTTAGCGTAAACTACGAATTTTTAAAGAACGGGGTTAAGGTAAAGAAAGATGTGATCTATTATTTGATGAAAACCAACTCAAACAGCGTAAAGGTCAGCGATGAACACATAGGATATATGTGGCTTACCTATGAAAAAGCCTTAGAAGTCTTAACACATAAAAACTCGAGGAACCTGCTGCGAGAAGCTAATTCTTGGCTTATGGCTTATTATGGATCCTGGAGAGCATAATTTTACAAACAGTTAAAATTTTTTTACCCATCTATCTTTATATAATCCTTTTAACAATAAGTCAAAAGGAATTGAGCTCTAGCTTAATGACAAAAAGGTTGAAAGTAATATTTTCTGTATTAGCTTCCAAAAGTAGGTTAGAAATTCTCAAAATATTAGCCGCAAAGGGCGACATGAGTTACACAGAGCTTAAAGAAGCTTCTGGATTTACGCCAAAAAGGGAGTCAGGAAAATTTGCTTACCATTTAAAAAAGCTAGTTCAGCAGAACCTCGTAATTCAAAATAAACAAGAAAGAAAATATCAGATAGCTCCTCTAGGAAGGTTAGTTCTATCCCTTGCAAAACAGATAGAAGAAGAATCTCTTGTTTCATCTGGAAGGCTTTACGTTAGGGAGTCTTCTCAAAGAATAGAGGAGTTTGATACTTCTAAGATAATTCAGAGCTTGATAAAAGAAGCGAACGTCCCTCTTGAGCTCGCACAAAACATAGCCAGCGAAGCGGAGTCTAGGATCCTCAAGTTTCAGCTAACGTACCTCACCTCCCCTTTAATTAGGGAGATTGTGAACTCTATACTGCTGGAGCAAGGCCTTGAACAATACTGGAAGAGGCTCAGCAGACTCGGAATGCCAGTCTATGATTTAGAGCTTTTGATAGATGAAACAAGCAAAAAGGAGCTGGGTTTTGAGGAGGCTATTTACAAAGCTGCCCAAAGGATATTTTCTGACTACCTTACGCGGACAGATATACCGGCCGATCTTGTTGACGCGCACTTTAATGGGGAAATACACATGCCGTTTGTTGAATACTGGGTGTTTAGGCCTGATGTTGTTTCCTTTGACTTTGAGCTCCTAGAGCAATCCAATATGTCCAACGGAATAAGCGAAACTTTTCTCAACCTGGTACACGGGTTAGCTAGGGAAGCTAATTCAGAAGTGTTTATTAAAATCAACAAAAGCGTTATCGACGAGTTTGGGAAAAATCCCTTCTTTGTTCTTCACAACGTCCTGCCTTCTGCGGAAAGGTCGCCTAGGGTAACTTTGCACATCAAAGACCCAACGCAAGACCTGTTAGAGAGGTACAGGGACTATGTTATCAAAGTAAAAGAGCCTAAGGTATTGCTAAGCTTAGATAGAGAAGATTTCGCTAAAAGCGTGCCTAGACTTTTGATAAACAAAGACTTAAAAACATCAAATGGTTTCAAACTTTCCGAAGACAAGTACCTTGAGATAGGCTTAATATCTTTGTCAATCAACCTGCCCTACTTTGCTAACGAAGCTCAGGGAGAAGAAAGTTATTTTAAGGTAAAGGTGCTTCTGCTGAAGGACATAATTCAAGAAGCTATAGCTGAAAGAATTAAACTCATAACAAATAATTTACTAACCGGACTTCTGCCAAACTTAAAGAAGCTTTCGTTCAAGCACCCCTCTGAGTACATTACGCCAGTTATAAATCTAACTGGTCTGAAGGAAAGCATGATAATATTAAACGTGAACAGCGAAGAAGTTATCAAAAAAGAATCCGAAATAATTGACTTGTTAAACGAAAAGTTCGGGTATCCGTTAGCCTGGATTGAGGACGATTCAGGCGAAAGGCTCGCTAACATCGGGCAAAAAGCAGGAAAAAGAAAGAACGCTACGCCTTACTCATTAGGCATTGAAATAAGTGGCCCTGAACAAGAAAAGATCGCTGAAGCTAGGGAGCTCAACAAGCGGCTGAAAGGAGGCTTGAAGGTGGTCTCAAACGCCGTTTTGAACGAAAGATTTACCTACCTTTATAAAGAAAAAGAGGTTGTTTGCAAGAAGTGCGGCTGGACAAACCCAATATCTTTAAAGAATTGCAGAAACTGCGGTTATCCCCTCGAATACGAGCTCGTCAAGTACTGAGCTTATTTATAGCACAATCTAGAAAATCCTTTATAATCTTTTTAACTGTGTTATTTATAACTGCTGACGAAACTGTTCCTAGCATGCCTCCTATCTGATAATCTGCCGAATAGCAGAGCTTCCTTGAACCTTCGTTTGCAACGTAGATCTGCACGTTAGAAGTAAAATTTCCGAGGCTCCCTGTGCCTTCTATGTTTAAAATGGCCTTTTTGTTTACCACATCGTTTTCAATAATCTTTATGGATACGTCAAAGGTTCCTTTTATAAAGCCTATACCCTGCTTAACTTTTGCCTTGATTATGTTACCTTCAAATGAATAGCTAACAACGCCGGGAAAACAAGGCATGATTTCATCAGGCGCAGATAAGAACTGCCAGAGAGCGTTTATATCTTTGTTTATTTCTTCGCAACCTTCAAGCTTCAATTTAACAAAAATTAACGGGCCAAAAATATAAATATTTGCGGTCAGCCGGTTGATCAGTCTTCACGGATCCGACAAGGCTGAACTCATCACGTAGAAGTAAATTAAGAAAGTTAGCTAATAAATTTATCTTAAGAAAAAATTCTTTTTTCAGTCTGACTGACGTGCTCCCGCCTTTAAGTCGAGGCTTTAGATAATTTGTAAAACTTCCGTGCCTCTTTCACAGCTGACCTGATCTGGAAGTAAGTTCCGCACCTGCATATTATTCCTTTCAATCCTTCGTTTATTTCTTCATCCGTTAAGTCTGGATTCTTAAGCAACAAGTGATGGGAAGCTACAACGAAAGCGGGCGTACAGAAACCGCACTGCATAGCCCCTTTTTCTACAAAGCTGCTCATCAGACCTTTAGCCCTTTCGTCCTGAAGAAGCCCTTCTGCGGTTATGATTTCTGATCCATCAGCTTCTGCTGATAATACCATGCAGCTCTTCACGGGTACACCGTCAAGAAGCACTGTGCAAAGCCCACATTCGCCCCTCCAGCAGGCTGCCTTAACGCTAGTAACTCCAAGCTTGTTTCTGAGCGTATCTAACAAAATCTCGTTGTCTTCTACCTGAACGCTTCTAACTGTACCGTTAACTTTAAGCGTAATTTCCCTCATCAGCCTAACACCTCCTTTACGGCCTGCAGCGCTAGTACCTTTATTATATTCTTTCTAAATTCAGAGGAAGCCAAAAGGTCGCTCATCGGGTTTATTTGCTCGTCTATGTACTGTTTTAGCCTCTTAACGTTTATTGCATTTTCCTGCTCAAATTCCCACTCAACTTCCTTGTTGTTAACTATGATCGGTTTTTCTGCTATCGAACCAAAAGCTAGGTTAAACCTCCTTTCATCTGGGAAATAAGTAAGCGCTACAGTTGCTAAGCCGTACTCGCTCCCGTTAGAAAATTTTAGGTATGTGCCTTTTGTCCTCTTGCTAGGTATAACTATTTTAGTTATCATCTCATCCTCATCGATGCTTATTTGACCTAAGCCAACTATGAGGTCCTTTATGCTTATTGTTCTTTCTGACCCCTTTCTGCTAACCACAGCGTAAGCTTCGAGGGAAGCCAAAGCTGTCGGAGCATCTGCCCAAGGTATTGCCTCAGCCACATCGCCAACCAACGTTCCCATGTTTCTAATTTGCGGATCAGCTATGCTTTTAACTGCTTTGTAAAGCGTTGGAAAAGAGCTCTTTATCTGATCGTTTTCTAAGGCGCTAAGGTGTACGCTAGCGCCTATTTCAAATCTATCTTTATTAAAACCAAAAGTCCCTAGCTCCTTAACTGAAGATATCGATATAACGTATTGCGGAGAGATAAGCCTCTCCTTCATGAAAGCTAAAAGGCCTACCCCTCCTGCTTTAATTCTAGCTTCTGAGGAATAATTATGAAGGAGCTCAAGGGCCTCTTCCAGACTATTTGCCTTTAACAGCTTAAACTTAGGCAACGTAAAGTATGGGCTCCCAAAGCTCATCTTGCTTCAACCTCCTTGAGGCTTTCCTCATAGCTCTCGAACGCCTTTTCTATAAGATCTGGCCTCTGCCTCAGTATCTCTTTCCATACCTTTTCTGCGCTCATCGGCAGCTCATTGAGCTTAACACCTATAGCGTTGAACACAGCGTTTGCTATAGCCGGAGCCACAGCTATCATCGTGTGTTCTCCGATTCCTCTTGCACCAAGAGGCCCATCTTTCTGAGGAGTTTCTATAAATTCTTCTTTAATTTCAAAATTAACGTCAGAGATCCTAGGTACATAATAGTGAGTTAGGTTAGGGTTGAGGACCCAACCTGAGCTGTCAAACTTTATCTCTTCGTATAGGGCAGAACCCATTCCCATTATGAACCCTCCGTCAGCCTGCTGGATCAAGGTAAGCAAGTTTATTATTTTGCCCACGTCAAACACTTGAACGGCCTTTAATACCTTAATTTCGCCAGTTAGTAGGTTTACTTCTACCTCAACCGCAGTAGCACCGAAAGTATGAAAGACCGTGTTTGAACCGTGTCCTTTTTCATCTAAGAATGTGTTTAAAACTGGGGCGTAAGAGCCTCTGCCAATTACTGGTCCTCCTATGGTTGTTCCGTCTGGGAAAGTATATCCAACGGCGAACTCTTTAAGCTCCTTTCTAAGCCATGGATGAGTCTTAGAGAAGACATATCCGTCAGATATTTCTACATCATCCTTTGGAACTTTAAAGACCGCTGAGGCAATTTCCCTTATTTGCTCTTTCGCGTCCTCAATAGCCCTTATCAAAGCTATCCCATCTGAAAAAAGACCCCTGCTTCCCACTGTCTGCCAAGTATAAGAGTTCCTGTCTGTGTCCACCCCTTCTAGCTGAGTGACCTTGATCTTTTCTAAAGGAACGCCAAACTCTTCAGAAGCTATCATGGCTAAACCAGTAGGAGTTCCCTGACCCATGCTCCCGGTACCGGTTATCACATCTATAGTTCCGTCCTCGTTGAGCTTAACGATAGCGGATGCCCCTGCGTTCGGGGGCTGAGACGGGGCCTTAACTAACATGGCCAAACCTTTCCCTCTGACCAGCCAGGGAGCTCCAGAAGCCTCCTTTTTGTCCAGCTCAATAAGCGCGGCCGCTCTCCTTAAAACCTCAAGAGGGTTACCTTCATCTTCCCTCACCCTTTCCCCGGTAGCTCTATAAGACTCGCCAGGCCTGAGCAAGTTGATTTCTCTTATTTTAACTGGATCTATGCCAAGCTCTTTAGCCGCTCTGTCTAAGATCTGCTCTAAAGGCCAATGATTTTCTGGGTGTCCAAAGCCTCTCATGGCGGTTGTGGGTATTTTATTGGTATAAATTGCTAGCGACCTTACGAAGACGTTTTCTATGTCATAAGAACCGTCAGCGGCATACCCCGCTGTCCTAGCCACGTTAACAGTGTAATCGGCATAGGCTCCCGCGTCCATCAAAAACTCTGCTTTGTAGGCTAGAAACTTGCCTTCTTTTGAGAAACCGGCTTTTACTTTGGCTACCAAGCCGTCCCTGCTTGGAGCTGAAGTCATCTGCTCTGATCTGCTTAAGACAAGCTTAACCGGCCTGTATCCAACCTTCTTTGACAGCAAGATTGGCAGGGCTTCCCAGCCTAAGCCCGCTTTTAGCCCAAACCCTCCTCCTATAGGCGGAGCATGAACCAAAATCCTGTTAAGAGGTATACCCAGAGATTTGGAAAGCAAAAACCTTGTTGCAAAGGGAGACTGAACGCTCGACCAAACCTCTATTATATCGTCGGGTCTCCAGTAGCCTAACACGTTTTGAACTTCCATGGTGACGTGACTTATCTGAGGGAGCTTAAACGTCTCTTCTAGGACAATGTGAGATTCTTTAAAGCCTTTTTCAACGTCCCCCTTAATCAAGAGAAATTCGTTAGCTATGTTAGTTCCCGGGATTGGCTTAAAACCAGGAAATACGCTGTACTCGCCTAATTTTTCATGCACTAGGGGCGCATCTTTTTCTAACGCCTTTTCAACGTCTAAAACAGGTTCTAAAGGTTCGTAGTCTACGCTTACTTTTTCAGCAGCTTCCTCAGCGGCGCTCAAGTCAGCGGCTACAACCGCTGCCACAGGATGTCCAACCCAACGAACTTTGTCTATAGCAAGCACGTCCCTATCAGAAACGTATATCCCAAGCCTGTAGGGAAAATCCTTGCCCGTTGCCACCGCGACAACTCCAGGAACCTTGAGGGCATCAGAATAATCTATTGATTTTATCCTAGCGTGAGGATATTTGCTTGTAACAAGCTTAGCGTAAAGCATACCTGGAAGCGAGATATCAAAAGAGTACCTGAGCGTCCCTGTAACTTTAAGCCAAGAATCGAGCTGAGGAACCTTTTGCCCTACAATTTTTTCTTTCATATGTAGTAAATATTAAGTATTCATAATTTCTATTTAAAGGTTGCTTCCTAAATTTTTAATTTTAATA
>CAYFJA010000011.1:0-3409 GCA_964343315.1 uncultured Nitrososphaerales archaeon | reverse complement strand
AGGAGGATCAAAATAAAGAGGAAAAATGTCATAAACTTAAGAGCGGTTTCCCTACCAAACTTTACAGCTAACGAATTAACGCCTGAAGCCTTATCACCATCGTAATCAATTATATCTCCTATCATAACCAATAACATAATCAAAGTGCCGTTCATAGCAGAAATCATAAGACCGACTATGCTGAATGACTTTAGAACAGCCATCGCGGTAAAAGTCCCAACAAAACCCCCAAGCCAGCTCAGAGAGCTTTTTGCGTAATACTTCTCTTTGCCTCTAACAAAAGGCATTGAATACAAGCTGCTTAAGATAAATGAAAGGAATATTAACAGTGCTGTTAGCGTGTTTATAAGAGAACCTGATATTATTGCAATTATTAGGCTTGCCCCTATCAGAATCTTTGCGTCCCTTGGCGTTGCTCGTCCAGAAGGAAGAGGCCTGTTTGGGCTGTTAATTATATCTTCTTTTAAGTCTAGGAGATCGCTTAATATATAAGCGGCAACAGTAGCGAAGAACGCTCCAGCCTCAGCTAGAGCAAAAGTTATTGGGCTAATGTTTAATCTGGACAGAACTATCAAATTATTGGTTAAACCGCTCGTGTACAATAATATCGCAACGTATCTGCTCTTAATTAACTCAAAAATTCCCCTTAAGCCCATTCCTTCTTCACCTCCTGCAAGAGACTAAATATCACCTTATCTGATTCAGCTGAATCAAATATTCCGTTGAAAAAGCTTGCCAGCTTTGAAGCTAGGGTTGGGCTCTTAAACTGAAGACCCAGCATAAATGTTCCGTCCTTAGAATTGGGGACCTCTAAGCCCACGTCCTCAGAATCTATGATCACTGCGCTGTAAGGCACCTCACTTGATCTAACAAAGACGTTAGGCAAAGAGAATAGCTTTAAAGCTAATGCTTTTAGGTTTTCGTTTGAGATTAAGCTTAAGTACTGCTTTATCCTTTCCCTAACGCTTGTTTTATTAGTTATAAGGTACACTGGAACCCCTCTCTTAGCAGTTTCATACATGGCTGATAAGACTCTAACGTCAATATACCTGCTCATCAGCTTTACTTCGTATTCAGCCCCTGATATCCTGTCTGCCAACGAACTTACTAAGGATTCCCATTCAGTGTATATCTTCACAGGCTCGAAGTTGGAGACGCCAACTATGTTTTCTATGTTCTTCAGCAGCTCGTTAGTTAACTTAAAGGAATATGATTCTGAAAGGTAAACAGAGAGCTGCCTAATCTCGTCCCTGTGCGATAACCAATTTAAAAGCTCCCTCTCAACGCTCAGCAAAAATAACCCAAAAATAGTTAGATAATAGACCGAGCCCTTTTTATTAACTATACCAAAATCCCTCATCTTTTTTAGAACTTGATAAAGCGTCCTCTTCTTTATGTTTAAGCGCTTTAATGATTCTTCGTTTACCCTTAAACCTTTAGATAGCTCGTTCAAAAGCTCATACGAATAGATAGAAGACATAATCTTATTTAGCTCAGCAAGTGAGAGCTCCTCTTCCATTCTCATTTACATTTTATTCAATATTTATAAAGCGTTTATTGAAATATAAAATTTATCTGCAATTATATTGCAAAAGTCTTTTTAAAAATAGTTTATAATGTTTTATTTTAGTGAATAAATTAAAAATTTAAATATTTTACAACAATATATTTGCTAAAATAAAATAATTATTATGTTTTTAGAAAATCTCTTCTAAAATAGGGGCTATGCTTTCTAGAATTTTCCTGCTCTTTTCTATCTTCCTTCTCGCTGTTTCTTTAAATTCCTCTTTAGAAAGCTTTACCCTTGCATACCCTAAGCTCACAGCGGCCTCTGCTACTGCTGCCGCTTCCTCTACAAACACTTCCCATTCATCCATCCTAGGTATTATGTAGTTTTCGCTTAAACCCTTTTTCTCAGCATAATTCGCAAGCTCTTCAGCGGCCGCTATGACTATTTTATCGTCAACTTTAGAGCTTTTGCTATCTAATATCCCCCTGAAAACAGCAGGAAAAACCAACGAGTTGTTAACCTGGTTTGGAAAGTCGCTTCTTCCTGTTGCTACTATGTAAGCGCCAGCTTCTTTTGCTTCATCAGGCATCATCTCGGGAACTGGGTTTGCTAAAAGAAAAGTTATAGGCTTGTCGCTCATTAGCCTTATCCACTCTTTCTTTATTACTCCTGGACCTGGCCTGCTGGCGGCAACAAGGACGTCGGCGCCCCTGAAGGCATCTTCTATTGTTACGGCTTCCTCCCCGTTGGTTTTTATAGCCAAATCGTACTTCCACTTGTGAGAAAACATAAGCTTGTCTACGTCTTCCCTGTTTGAATAAAGAGGCCCTTTAGTGTCTATTAATATAATCTTTTTTGGATCAAATCCATATTCAATAAAGACATATGCGGCCCTTATGTTTGCCGCTCCTGCCCCAAATAGAACAACCTTAACTTCGTCTTTTTTCTTTCCGACCAGCTTTAGGGCGTTTATCAAACCAGCTAGTATTGCGCCAGCGGTTCCGTGCTGGTCGTCGTGCCAAACAGGTATATCAATCTCCTTTAAAAGCCTCTCCCAAACGTCAAAGCACATGGGGCTTTCAATGTCTTCTAAGTTTATCCCTCCGAAGCTGGGCTGTATGGCCTTAGCCACGTAAACCAAATCATCAGCAGTTTTTGCGTTAACAGCCAGCGGAACAGCGTCCACGCCTCCAAGAAACTTGTAAAGGAGAGCCTTTCCTTCCATAACAGGAAGACCGGCTTCAGGTCCTATCGGTCCTAAGCCTAAAACCCTTGTTCCGTTTGTTAGCACCGCTATTGTGTTTCCTCTGCTCGTAAGTTCATAGCTCTTTTCTTTGTTTGAAAATATTGCTTTCGAGACCTCCGCAACCCCAGGGGTATAGATCACCGCAAAATCATCGTAGCTTTTCAACGGAACCTTAGGTATAACCTGAACTTTACCTTCATACTTTTTAGAGTACTCTACAGGATCCATAAGCTAAAAATACGGTTTCTCTATTATTTAAAGATCGATTTTATATTAAGCAGTTAGTCAAAAGACTAATAGCTGCCAAATTTTGCTTTTATAAAATCGTTAGGAGGGCTTAAATAATGAACTAAACATATCTTTTTTATGAAAATAAGGATTCACTCGCAGGTTTTTGAAAAAAGAAACAGCTTGTTGGTTTGGTACAACTCAAGGCCGATTCTGATAGTTAAAGAAGCAAACAATTATTATGCCATGGATGCGGTCTGCGCTCACATGGGATGCGCCCTCTTGTCAGAGGTAGAAGGCACAGTCGCTGTTTGTCCTGCCCATGGAGCTAAATATGACGTAAAGACGGGAGAACTGATAGAAAAACCAAAAGTAAAGCCTGAAGTCCCATGCGAGTTCGAGAACATAAAAATCCCGCTAAAAAC
>CAYFJA010000010.1:31236-33210 GCA_964343315.1 uncultured Nitrososphaerales archaeon | reverse complement strand
AAAAAAGATCAGCTTGGCTGGTACATTTCTAAAGGCTTCAAAACCGTAGAGATAAACTCTACTTTTTACTCCTTTCCCTCAAAAGCAGCTATAAAGCGATGGTCAAAAGTCAGCGACTTCTTTTATTCCGTAAAAGTTAACAGGCTTATAACTCATTACCTCAAGCTCTCTAAATCAGAGCCGTTTCTTAAGTTTTATAACTTGTTCGAACCTATGTTAGATAAGGTAAAGCTTTGGCTCTTTCAAATGCCGCCTTCATTCGGATGCACAGAAAAGAACTTTGAAAGGATCAAAAGCTTCTACGAAAGCATTTCTGTTAAAGGAAAGCTGGTCATAGAGTTTAGGGATCCATGCTGGTGGGATCTTGCAGAGAAAATAAGTAACATCGGCTATGTTTTTTGCTCTGTGAGCGCGCCAGGCCTGCCAAATCAAGTTGTTAACAGCAACGGCTTAATTTATTTCAGGTTTCACGGAGAAACCGAATGGTATTCTTACGTTTACAGCGAGGCTGAGCTTATGAACTATTACAAAGCTATGAAAGACAGCGGAGCAAATGAAGCCTATGTTTATTTTAACAACGACACAGGAATGTTGGAAAACGCTTTATTTTTCCTAAGTTTAGTGAGTTCAGATGAGGACGTTCGTTAGCATTAACATAGAAGATCAAGATTTGATCAGAAGAATTAGGGAGCTAGCGTTCAAAATAAAGGATGAGGAAGACGGTATAAATGTAACAAAAGAAGAAAACCTTCACTTTACTTTAAAGTTCTTGGGCGAAATAAACGAAGAGCAGTTAAAAGTTTTGATCAAAAACATGAGCGAAATAAGCTTTCCTGCTTTTTCCATAGATATTAAAGACGTTGGCGTATTTCCAAATTTATCAAACATAAGAATAATTTGGATAGGCGCTAAGTCAAACGAAATTGCAGAGCTCGCAAAGGTTGTTGACGAAAGATCTAGCTTTATAAAATCCGAGGAATCTTTTGTCCCTCACTTAACTATAGCAAGGGTTAAGTACGTAAGAAACAAAGCAGAACTGATCAAGAGAATTCAGAACTTTGCAAGGGTAGACTTTGGAAAGTATAAGGTTGAAAAATTTTATTTGATGGAAAGCAAACTGTATCCAAGCGGGCCAGTTTATACACCAATAAAAGAATTTAAGCTAGCTTAAGCGTAAATTTTCTTTATTAAGCCATCTCGTCCTCTTTGAGCAAAAGCCTAATAATTAATAACAGATTAATTATAGGTCGTGAAGATTAAAGCGGTCGTTGCGGTTAAGGACAGCCTATCGCAGCAAGATGTTGGCGGAATATTGAGTTACTTTAAAGATTACTTTGAGTTATATAGCGTTCAGGATCTTCCTTATGTTAACAAGGTTGATTCATACAGGATAATTGAGAACGAAGGAGTGAGCGTTGCTATCACGATAGGCGGGGACGGGACGCTTTTAGGTCTGTCAAGGTACTTGCCTGAACACGTTGAAGTCATCGGAATAAACATGGGGGGCAGAGGGATTTTAGCTCAAATAGACAAATCTAAAGTTAGCGAGCTGGTAGAGTCTTACCTCTCAAAGGATTATATTATAGAAAAAAGAATGAGGCTTAGAGCCAAGATCTCTGGGGTTGAAACCGTGAACGTCCTCAACGAATTTTACATACAAAGGGCCAACTTTAATCAAACCCCATACTTTAAAGTTTATGTTCAAGGTTTGTTTGAGTTCAGGGAAAGAATGGACGGAGTTATAGTGTCAACTCCTTCAGGTTCCACAGGCTATAACTACTCAAACAAAGGCCCGGTTGTTGAGCAGGATTTGGAAGCTTATATAATTAATCCAGTCATGCCCCTGAAACCTCTCCCTTCGTTTGTCATAAAACCAAAAGAGCTTCACATAGAAAGTTCATATCACGCTTATATGATAGCAGACGGTCAGCTCAGGTACGAAATTTTGCCAAATGAAGAAATAACGATCTTTAA
>CAYFJA010000010.1:22657-31136 GCA_964343315.1 uncultured Nitrososphaerales archaeon | reverse complement strand
CAGACGGTCAGCTCAGGTACGAAATTTTGCCAAATGAAGAAATAACGATCTTTAAAGGCGATTATCTAAGCTTAGTTAAGCTCAAGACTTCGAAGTCCCAGCTTCAAAAGATAATCGAAACGTAAACAGCTGAATTATATTTTTGTTAAATTGCTGAAGCTTTACCGGCTATTTTAAGTCATTATACCTTATACCTAATATTAAAAAGAGCATAGGTTATCGTATCATTCATTTTGCGTCGCACTATAAGCATCGAGCTAAGAGCTTGCCAGCTTTTCATTCAAAAATGTTATCATTCTTGAAAATCCCGCCTCTAAAGCTTCTTAAAGCAAGAATTTAGGTTTTTATAAGATGCTTTACTTATAAGATGAAAATTTTATAAATCAAAAGCTGAATATTTTAAATATGCAGACATACAGAATTGAGTTCTTCTCCTTCGAGGATTTAATAAGAGACTTTTTAGCTTTATCAAGCTTTTTGGGCAGAACCCCAGCCATAGTTGTTTACAGGTACAAAAATATACTTCATATGATGCATCCTTTCTATGAAGGGATAGGTATACATTATTATAAAGACGAAGAAGAAAAATTTCCAGCCGGGACTTACATATTTGACGTTCTTACGGAAAAAATAAAGCCAAGAGGAGAAAAGAAAGAGCTTTCAACTAACGAAGTGTTGGTGATAATCTTAGAGATAAAGAAAAGCTCCCTCTTTGAGGATGCGGGGGGTGGGATTTGAACCCACGCACCCCAACGGGACTGCCGCCTCAGGGCAGCGCCATTGACCAGGCTAGGCGACCCCCGCAAAATTTAGTATATAACGAAGGAATTTAAGCGTTTTTGTGTTTGTAGCGGTCTATTTAGTAGTTATGTAAGTTTCGTTTTCAGAAACAAACACAGTGTGCTCAAACTGGCTTACATAAGATCCGCTAGCTTCCACTAGAACACGATAATCCTCTAATACTTTGTCTTTAACCAACTTATTCAAAATATTTACGCTCTTAGGTCCAAATTCTTTTGCTACCCATCTTGATGCAAACGGAAGCGTCTTGAAATTCTGCCAAATAAAAGAAACAACCTGTTGCGCTTCTTCGTCCCCTTTTATCTTTTTAGGCACGATAAGTCTGTAAATGTTGCTGTGTTCTCCATCTATTACAAAACCTAGAGCCCTGCTTTCTACAAGAAAAGGTTCAATTGCATAAGCAGCGTTTTTATCAAATCTTCCTTTTATTGGAGATCCGATCATGGGAACGGAAACTCCTGAGTGAAGAATAAACCTTTCAAGCTTATGGCCCATTAAGTTTTCAATAGGTTTGAACCCAAAGCTTTTAGCTGTTTTTTCAACAAAAGAACCAAATTCATAAAACTCGAGGCCTGGCTTAATGAGTTTCAGCGCTTTGTCTAAAGTTTCAAAGTTAGCTTTAACCATTGAGGAATTTAAACTCGAAAAAGAAACTGTTATTGCGGCGTCCGCTATGTAGCCATCTACATGTACGCCTAAATCTACCTTAACTAATGACCCGGTTTTGATCCTTTTATCATCTTCAGGCTTAGCTGTATAGTGGGCTGCCTCTTCGTTTTGAGAAATATTAACCGGAAACGCAGGTTTTCCGCCCTGCTTTTCTATAAAATCTTCAAGCTCTTCACAAATATCCAATATGAGCCTGCCTTCTTGAACTAAGTCAATAGATTTCTTCAATGCATCGCTTGCTATCTTTCCAGCTTTAGCGTACTCTTCAAACGTATTCTCTCACCGCCTCATTCAGCTTTTTTAGCATGAGCGATAAATCATAGTTTGGGAGAAGGGCGAGAACAATATTTTCAACCTTGGCCATTTCTACAGCCAACTCTTCTGGCTTATCTGTCCCGTGTATTGCAACTATCCTAGGTTTTAGGGGCGAAATTCTTACCGCAACCAAAGGGCTTCTGCCTAACCCCACTTTTGTGAATATTAAAGCTCTTTCGGAAGACCTTCCGAATATCTTATAAAACTGCTCCCCTTTCAGAGTAATTATTGCTTTTATGCTGTCTAAAACTGTATGGCCAAAAATGTACTGTTCTGCTAAATCTTCTCCAACTATTATTTTACCGTCTAAAGCATCTACAAAAGAGTAAACCTTTATAGGCTTCTTGTAGTCCTTCAAATCCAAAATCCCCTTTTCATTAAGGTTTTGCTGGTCTTGGTATAGAGACAAGATAACCGAACTTACTCCTCTTAGCTTAATCAAGCCATCTATATATTTTTTAATGAATTTGGCTCCGGCCCTCCTTCTCGATCCTTTCTCATAATCCGATATTACTGGAGGCTTAACGCCTATCATCTTAGCGAGCTCTTTTTGAGAAACGTTAAGGTTTTCTCTCATAGTTTTCAGCAAGATGCCTGGCTTTTCTGAAAGGACTATCCTGCCAACTATCTTATAGATTTCATCATTTTCCAACTCACCATATTTATAAAAGCCAAGTCATATAAGTGTTGTCAAATTATGGACCGGGGGGGACTTGAACCCCCGACCTCCCGCGTGCGAGGCGGGCGTTCTACCCCTGAACTACCGGCCCTCTTAATAGTTTTTACGCGCAAAAATTAAACCTTTCCAACATATTAGCTACACAGCTTTTCGTTAGTTATAGGGGAAAGTTTTTAAATTAATGTTATAAATTCATGGAAGGCATGCCCGAGTTTGGGTATTCGTTCACTCAGTATAATGAGGTATCTGACGTTAGAGGAAGCCTTAGAGAAGTAGACGTTAGCCCCAAAGAGGCTAGGGAAGTTGCTGAGTTTATAAAAGGTATGAGTCTAGATAAGGCTAAATCTGTTCTTCAAGAAGTAATTGAAATGAAAAGGTTAGTTCCTTTTAGAAGGTACCATAAGAAAGTTGCCCATCATAAGATTGATGGGTTCTACGCTGGCAGGTATCCGGTAAAAGCCGCGAAGCTTTTTCTTAAACTTTTGGAAAACTTAGAGGCTAACGCTCTTTATAAGGGCTTCGACGTTAGTAGGCTAGTTATTATTCATGCTGCGGCTTATCCTGGAAGGAAGCTAGTTAGATATGTTCCAAGAGCATTTGGCAGGAGATCCCCAAAGACAAGAGTTTATGTTCATTTGGAGGCCGTTGCGAGGGTGATATAAAATGGTTCATTATAAAGTAATTCTTCAAAACTTGAAGCAGAACATGATGCTTAAGGAGTACCTGGACAAAAAGCTTAAGCAAGCTGGATTTGTTGACGTCAACGTAGAAACGACTCCTTTAGGAACAAGGTTAAGTATATTAGCCTTGAGACCAGGCTTAGTTATAGGTCTTCATGGATCTAACGTCAAAAACATAATGGAGGATATCTCAAAAGAGATAGGCCTTAAGGAAGTTTCGATAAACGCCGCAGAAGTTTCTAACCCTGCTCTGGACCCAAAGGCGATCGCCTTGAGGTTGGCAAACGCATTTCAAAAGGGAGTAAACTTCAGGAGAGCTGCTACTATTGCAATGAACGAAGCTATGGCGGCAGGAGCTTTAGGAATAGAAATTAAGCTTCAGGGAAAGATAAGAAGCGAAAGAGCTTCTTTCCAAAAGTTTACCATGGGAATAGTGCCGAAAAGCGGCTATCTTAGAGAGGCTTTGACTAGAAGCGCCGTTGAACATGTTCTCTTAAAATTGGGCAAGTATGGTATAAAGGTAACGGTCGCTTATAAAAGCCCGCTTCTTGAGGATTTTGTTCTAAAGGGTGAATCAGCAAATGAAGAAAATAAAGGCCAGCAAGCTCAGTGATGAGGAGCTCAAGAAAACGCTCCTTGATCTTAGAAAGGAGCTGATGCGTCTAAACAACTTAAGAGCTATGAGGAACTTAGGAAAAGAATCTGGAAGCATTAAATCTGTAAGGAGAAACATAGCAAGGGTACTTACAGAAATTAGAAGGAGGGAAATTGAGAGGTCCAAAGGTGGGAGATAAAGTGAAGGTAAGAGGGATATATGGGAAAATAGTTTATGAGACTAAAAATACGTTTGTTATTGAAACAAATGGAAGCTACAAGGTCATACCTAAAAAAGGAAATTTGTTTATAAAGGATAAAGAAAAATACAGTGGGGATAATTTGATAGGAAGAATTTGGGAGAGGTTGGATCCCTGATGTTGCAAGGAATAAACATCAAGATAAATCCACCGGCTTCAAAGTGCCAGGACCCGTTGTGCCCTTACCATGGACACTTAAAGATAAGGGGAAAGGTTAGGGTGGGAAAGGTCGTAAGCTATAAAGCTAAAAAGATGGCCGTTATTGAGATCGAATACTTCTTTTATGTGCCCAAATATATGAGATACGAAAGAAGGAGGTCAAAGATTCACGCCAGGGTGCCTCCTTGCGTTGAGATAAAGGAAGGAAGCACGGTGGCAATTGCTGAAACTAGACCCCTCGGTAAAAATGTGGCGCACGTAGTACTCGGAGAGGTGAAGAAAGGTGCCTGAAAAGACAAGAGCAGTTTCTGCTAAGGGTGTAGAAGAATACAAGCCGCATATAACAAGGTCCATACCTGTTCCTGCAGTCATAAACTGCGCGGACAACACTGGAGCTAAGAAGCTAAAGGTTATCCAGGTGATTGGTTATAAAGGGAGGCTTAGAAGGCTTCCTGCGGCATCAGTTGGAGATGAAGTGGTGGTAGTCGTTAAAGTTGGAACTCCAGAAGTAAGAAAGCAAATATTTCATGCAGTAATAGTAAGACAAAAATATCCAGTAAGAAGGCTTAACGGCGAAAGGATTGCTTTTGAGGACAACGCGGCCGTTCTTATTACGCCAGAAGGTGAACTTAAAGGAACAGAAATAAGGGGACCTGTAGCCATGGAAGCTGCTGAGAGGTGGCCTAGGATAGCAAACATAGCTTATATGATAGTGTGATGTAAGATGAAGCTGAAAGATATATTAAAAAAAGCGGATTGGCGTGAGAAGAATAAAACCTTGAGGGCAATGCTTTCTGAGGAACTCCAGCAAAAATACGGTATAAAGACCATAAGAGTTAGGAAGGGCGATGTTGTTAAGGTTATGAGAGGAGACTATAAGGGCGTGCAGGGAAAAGTGTTAGAAGTTTACCCCTCCCTTGGAAGAATAGCTATAGAAGGTCTTGTAAGGAAAAAAGTAAATGGACAGGAGGTTCCGTTGAAAATACATCCTTCAAAAGTAATGGTCGTTGAACTTAATTTGGATGATAAGTTAAGGAAGGATTACCTTGAGAGTAGAGCTAAAAAAGAGGTGAGCCAGGTTGGCTAAAATGGGAGGTTCAAAAGTAAGAAAGAGAGAAGTAATGCCAGCGTATTACATGGCTCCTAGAAAAAGATACGTCTTTGTTACAAACGTGAAGCCGGGACCAAACCCAAAGTGGTTATCCTATGATCCCGTCACTTTGATGAGGGATGTTTTGCATTATGCAAGGAACGCCTGGGAAGTTAAAAAGGCCCTGAAGATGGGAATGCTTTTGGTTAACGGAAAAACGGTTAAGGATCATCAATATCCGATAGGTCTGTTTGATGTAATAAACATAAAAGACACAAAGATTTATTACAGGTTAGTACCGCTAAAAGGCAAAGAGCTTTACCCAATTCAGGTGGATGAAAAAGAAAAAGATCTAAAAATAGTCAAAGTTATAAGAAAGACCGCTTTAAAAGGAGGAAAATTTCAGTATACAGGCCATGACTCAACCAACTACGTTTTAGATAGGAGCGACATAAACATCGGAGACTCGCTTTTGGTTAACACAAGCGAAGGCAAACTTATGGACGTGTTTAAGCTAGAAAAAGGCAACTACGCTTTAGTGTATAGAGGTAGGAGGGTTGGAGTTTTGGGAAAAATCGAGGAAATAATTCCAAGCACGTTTAGCAGGGTCGGGATGGCCAAGTTAGTAGTTGGGAACGAAAGCGTAACAGTCGTTAAAGACTATGTTATAGTAGTAGGTAAAGATAAGCCGGCGATCACGGTGGGTGGAGCATTATGATGGAGCAGCAGAAAGAAGTCAATCCTATGAAAAGAATCTACATAGATAAAGTAATTCTTCACATAGGTGTCGGTCAAGCGGGGGAAAAATTAGAAAAGGCTAAGGCTGTTTTAAAAGAAATTACTGGCCAAGAACCTACAGAAAGAAGAGCTAAAAAGACTATCAGAGATTTTGGCATACACAGGGGAGAAAAAATATCTGTAATGGTTACTTTAAGGAAGAAGAAAGCGTTAGAAACTTTGCAGAGAGTTCTGGCCGCTAAGGGCAACGCGATTCCTCTTTCTTCAGTGGATAAATTTGGGAATTTGGCTTTTGGGATAAAAGAGCATATAGATATACCAGGCATAAAATACAACCCAGAAATAGGAATTTTTGGAATGGATGTAATAATTAACTTAGCGAGGCCTGGATATAGAGTTGAAAGAAGAAAAAGGTGTAAAGCTAAAATAGGGAAAGAGCATAGGATTACGAGGGAAGAAGCAATAGAGTTTTATAAGAGCATTGGGGTGAATTTGGTGTAATGGGCAAGTATATTTGGGGGAAGATGAGAAGCGGAAAACCGAGGAGATTCGGAAAGGGATCAAGAGCTTGCATTAGGTGTGGTCAATACGGTCCCGTCATACAGAAATATGGGCTCATGCTTTGCAGACAGTGTTTCAGAGAAGTGGCCCCGCAGCTCGGCTTTAAAAAGTATAATTAGGTGAGCAAAATGCCAGCAAAAGACTTAATCGCAAACCTTTTCAACACGATATATGAAAACGAAAAAAGAAATAAAAAGGAATGTTACATCATGCCTGCTAGCAAACTTTTAATGAACACGCTTAAAGTTCTGCAAAAATATGGCTATATCGGAGAGTTTGAGCTCATAGACGATAGGATAATGCCTAAGCTAAAGGTTCAGCTTTTAGGAAGAATAAACAAATGCGGGGCTATCAAGCCAAGGTTTCCTGTTAAATGGGATGAAATCGATAAGTGGGAAAGGAAATATCTTCCTGCAGTTGGGTTTGGTTTGTTGATTTTGTCCACAAATGAGGGGATAATGAGCCACATTGAGGCTCAACAAAAAAGGATAGGAGGAAGGTTGTTGGGATATGTCTATTGAAGCTCAAAGCCAAAAATTGTACTCGGAAGAAATTGAAATCCCTAATGGAGTAACTTTAACTCTTGAAGGAAAAAAGGTTAAAGTTAAAGGTCCAAAAGGGGAATGCGAAAAAGATTTCACAAAGATGAAAGTGGACATTAAGGTAGAAGGAAACAAAGTAATAGTATCAAGCGTCAAAAAGCGCAGGGATAATTATGCTGTAGCCAGAGCTGTCGTGAAGCACATAAAGAACTTGATTCAAGGTGTTCAAAAGGGATACGTTTACAAGCTTAAGATTGTTTATTCTCACTTTCCTATTCAAATTAAAATTGAAAAAGATCAAGTTAGAATAGAGAACTTTATTGGGGAAAGGTTCCCAAGGTTTGCTAAGATAGTTGGGTCAAACACAAAAGTAAGGGTAGAAGGCGATGACGTTATAGTAGAAGGACCTTGCAAAGAAGCTGTGGGGCAGACAGCAGGAAACATCGAACAAGCCACTAAGATAAAATATAAAGATCCTAGGGTCTTCTTAGATGGGGTGTATATATATGAAAGATCCTGAAAAGAAGATCCCAGAATTTAAAAGAGGGGAAAGCTGGAGGTACAAGAGAATAAAGCCAAACTGGAGAAAGCCGAAGGGAATAGACAATAAGATGAGGCTTCAGCTAAGGGGCTGGCCGCCAATCGTTAAAGTGGGATACAGAACCAGCAAAAAGTACAGGGGGCTTCACCCTTCAGGTTTGATGGAAGTATTAGTTACTAGCATAACGCAGCTTGAGGGTCTTGATCCGAATAAACATGCTGTTAGGCTTTCAGCTAGACTTGGGTTAAAGAAAAAATTAGAAATATTGCAAGAAGCTAGAAAAAGAGGCCTGAGGGTTCTTAACGCGCCTTCTGAGGTGAAACCATAAGATGAATTTAGAAAAAAAGAAGGAAATTGTTGCAAGGATGCTTGGGGTAGGAAAGGGCAGGATTAAATTTGACTCTGAGAGGTTGCAAGATATCGAGGACGCTGTAACAAAGCAAGAACTAAGGGCCCTCATAAAGGAAGGGGCTATAAAGATAGAGCAGGTAAAAGGCCAGAAGACCAAAAAAGAAAAAGAAAAAAGGAAAGGCCCTGGAAGCAGGAAAGGTAAGAAAACTGCTAGGATGGGTAAAAAGGAAAGATGGGTAAAGCAGGTTAGGGCTTTAAGAAGGTACTTAAAAAGCGTAAAGTCCCAAATTCCGAAGCAACTTTATTGGCAAGCTTACAGAAAGATTAAAGGCGGAGAAATCAAAACGGTTAACAGGCTTAAGGAGTTTCTAAGTGGTGCGGCATGATGTTCAGAAGAAGAAGGGAGTTTAAAACAAATTACAAAAAGAGGAAAAAAGCATTAATTTCAAGGTTACCGTTACTTTATGTTTTTAAGTCAAACAAAAACATATGGGGACAG
>CAYFJA010000010.1:0-22557 GCA_964343315.1 uncultured Nitrososphaerales archaeon | reverse complement strand
GTTAACGTTCATGTGGACGAATCCGTGTTTCCTGAGGAAAAAATAATAAGGGGCGAACAGATCGTTGATTATGCTAAAAAGCTTAAGGAAGCAGGCTATAACGGCCCTCAGTTCTCCAAGCTTTTGGAGGAAATTGAAAAGATGCCTGAGGTTTTTGAAGATTTAAAAGAGAAGATATTGAAGGGTGAAATAGAATGAGCGAACAAGAAGCACCGGCGGCTCAACAGGCAAAAGAGTGGGTTCCTAAAACAGCTTTAGGGCAACTTGTAAAAGAAGGGAAAATAACTAGCTTAAAGGAAATATTTGAATTAGGATACAAAATAAAGGAGCCTGAAATCGTTCAAACCTTACTTCCAAACTTAAAGACTTTGCTTGTAGGAGTTAGGGTCGTTCAGAAGCAGACAGATGCGGGCGAAAAAACTAGGTTTAGAGCGCTTGTTGCTGTTGGGGATGTTGGCTGGTTCGCGGTCGGCCACGCGAAATCATCTAACACAAGGACCGCTATCGACAAAGCTATAAGAAACGCTCTTTTAAACATCATACCAGTACCTTTAGGCTGTGGAAGCTGGGAGTGCAGGTGCGGTCAGCCTCATTCAGTGCCTTTTGTGATGAAAGGCAAAACCGGAAGCGTGAGGATCATCATATATCCTGCACCGAGAGGTTTAGGTATAGTGGCTGCGCCTCACATAAAGAATATTATAGCTTTGTCAGGAATCAAGGACGCATGGACAAAAACATTTGGCATGACATCAACAGACATTTCTATGGCTTTTGCTATATATGATGCTTTTAAGAACGCGTCAAAGGTGATACTAAAGTGAGCCTATTGTTGGTTATAAGAATAAAAGGAACCATTAACGTGAGGAACGACGTAAAGAAAACTTTAGAGCTGTTACACTTAAAGAGAAAGTTCAACGCAACTTTATTAAGGGATAACCCAAATATTAGGGGAATGTTGCAGAAAGCTAAAGATTACATAATATGGCAAGAAATAAATTTGGATAAAGCAGCTGAGCTTTTTGAGAAAAGGGGGAGAACAACGGGCTGGAAGCCCTTGACGTTAGAGTACTTAAAATCAAAGGGAATAAACGACTTTAAAGAGTTGGTAAAGATGTTGGATGAAGGAAAAATAGCGTTAAAGAACTTAGGAATAAAGCCCTACTTTGGGCTTCCTCCTCCTAAAAAGGGCATTCCAAGGAGAAAGTATACGGCTCTAGAGCTTTTGGATAGGATGATGCAAAATGGCAACTAGAAAAAGAAAAGTTAGAAAGCTAAGAGGATCAAGAACAATGGGCTGGGGACAGGTAGGCCAGCACAGGAAATCTGGAGGACACGGAGGGGTAGGTAACGCTGGATTGCATAAGCATAAGTGGAGCTGGGTACTTGTCTACGATCCTGATCACTTCGGAAAGCATGGATTTCATAGGCCAGGCTCAGAAGAAGTTAAAAGATGGGCCAACGTAGAGGACATTGAGCAGATCTTGGAGAAGTATCAGCCAAAGGAGCTCAGAGAAAATCTTCCTGTTCTTGATCTAAGAGAGCTCGGGATAGAGAAGCTGTTGGGGAGAGGAAAGCTAAGTAAGCCTCTTTTCATAATAGTCGATAAATGGACAAAGAAAGCAGAAGAAGCGGTTAAGGCTGTTGGAGGAAAGATAGCTTCAAATTAAAATGAGCGCTAAAGATGCGATTTTCCGAATCGCGTCATTTTTACCTGAAGTACCTAAGCCGAAGCAAAGACCTTCGCTTAACGAAAGGTTAATCTGGACCTTCCTTGCCGTTGCCTTATACCTTTTAATGGCCCAGGTTCCTCTCTACGGCGTCGTTCCTTCTCCTACATCTTTGCTCTTCTTTTATCAAATTATATTTGCAGCTAACATCGGGACTCTGATGACTTTAGGCATTGGTCCCATAGTTACTGCTGGGCTTATAGCTCAAGTTCTTATCGGCTCTGACCTTATTCACTTAGACCTAACTAACCCTGAAGACCAAAGGTTTTTTGCCGCGTTAACTAAGGTTTTAACCTTTATTTTCATATTAGTAGAGAGTATATTTTACGTTTTAAGCGGAGCTATTGGAACAATAACGTCTCCATACGCTTATATTATCATAATTTTGCAGCTCATAGTGGCAACTACAATTGTTTTCCTCTTAGATCAGATGCTCCAAAAGGGCTGGGGGATAGGCAGCGGCATAAGCCTTTTTATTTTAGCTGGGATCTCTTTGCAAATAATTTTAGATTTATTTAGCCCTATACCTGTTAACAGGCAATATTTTGGGTTCATTCCCTACGCGATTAACGAAAGCGTCCATGGACATTTCTTTAACGTTTTATACAGGCCGGCAAATTACCCAAACTTGATTGGACTTATCAGCACTTTGATATTTGCGCTTTTGATCTTGTACCTTGAAGGCGTAAGGATTGAAGTTCCTATTTCATCAGCTAGGTTCAAAGGCTTTACAGCAACATACCCAATTAAGCTTCTCTATGTGTCTAACATACCTGTTATTCTTGTGGCTGCTTTGATAGCAGACTTTGAGTTTTTCTTTTCTATCTTAGCTAGAAACCCAGCTTTGTACAATCACATAACTTGGTTGGGGACGGTTCAAAACGGGACTTTCACAGGAGGCCTCCTTTATTATATTAGCACTCCCCCTCCAATTCCGCTGGCTTTCCATCATCCGGTTCAGGTAGTTACGTATTCGATCTTTGTTATAGTCTTAAGCGTGCTGTTCGCTAAGCTTTGGGTTGACGTAAGCGGGATGTCTGCAGAGAAAGCCGCAGAAACAATAATTTCTTCAGATCTGCAAATACCTGGATTCAGGACTACCAGAACTTCAGTCAGCTCCTTGCTAAACAGATACATACCAACTGTAACATTGTTCAGCGGGCTAATAATAGGAGTTATTGCTGCCGCAAGCACTTTGCTTAACGTTTACGGTACTGGGATTGGGCTCCTTTTAGTTATCGACATATCTATTAGCTACTATCAGATGCTAGCTCAAGAACAGCTTATATCTACAGTGCCAGGCTTGGGTGGTCTCTTTGAGTAAGACGGTCATAGTCGGAGGTTTAGCTGGAGTAGGCAAGAGCACTGTTCTCGAGATTGTATATCAAAAGTTAAAGGAAAGAAATGTGAGCTTTGAGTCTTTTGTTTACGGAACAGTTATGCTTGAAGAGGCGAGAAAAATAGGCGTTGAGGACAGAGACGCAATAAGAAAGCTACCTTATGAAAAGCAGGTGGAGCTTCAGATAAGCGCGGCACAAAGAATAGCAAGCTCAAAGTCTGAGCTGAAGATCATAGACACACACTTTCAAATCCCAACACCTTACGGATACTTGCCTGGCATCCCGCTAAAAATTGCAGAAGTTTTAAGGCCTACCCATTTGGTGCTTATTACCGCGCCTCCAGAAATAATACTAAAAAGAAGGGCAAATGACCCGACGCGCAAAAGGGAAATTGTGCCCATAGAAAAGATACAAGAAGAGCTAAACTACGCTAGAATTTACATGATAACCGTTTCCGAGCTGACAGGGGCTTTAGCGGTTGAAGTAGAAAACAAGGAAGGAAAGCCAGAAGCTGCTGCAGAAGAGCTTATAACCAAGATTGAAGTATAATCAAGCGTGAACGTTTTAAGCTCTGCGCTATTGATTTTTTCAATCTCTACAGCATCTTCTTTAGCTTCTAATTTTCTGATAAGCAAAAAGGTCGACCTGCAGGTAAGCAACGAGGTCATGAAAACTTACAACGAATTTTTAAAGGAATACAGACAGGCTTTGGCTGAAGGGGATAAGGAGAGGTTAGATAAGCTTGAAAAGAAGTACAAACAGCTTCAGGATATGGTTATGAAGGTTCAAATGGACAGGTTAAAGGTCTCCCTTTATCTGCTCATACCTTTTTTGGTTCTGTTTTACGTTTTGGCTTATTATTTTGGCGGTTCAGTTGTAGCGCTCTCGCCGTTTAAGTTCTCTATTTGGTACTTTGTAGCAAAGGTTGAGTATCATGGAGCTTGGGGAATGAACTTTGTAACTTGGTACGTGATAACTTCTCTGTTCACAAACTTAATAATAGGGAAAGCAATGAAGACTATACCTTAAAATGCGTTCAATAAAACAGCGGCCACAAATATAAGAAAAACTAGATAGCTGTAAGGCGGAAGCAAAACATAACCAAGGTATGGTATCCAAAAAAGTACAACTCCCTTTATCATATTTTGCGTCACAAGCAAAGGAGTGCCAGACGTATAGTTCAAGTCTGGATATGGGTTTGTGATTCTATTTACCCCCTTAACTATGACCGCATAATTATCTATCTTTTTGATAACCATATGTATGACCAGCTCGTTGTAAAAAGGATTATAATATACTATAATGCTTGAGTTGGGAATTAGCTGAGAAATTTTAGCTGGTCCTACAAAAGCTAAATAGCCGTTCCAAAGCAGAGGCTCCATGCTGACCCCTTCAACTGGATAGACTATTCCAAAATAATTAAGAGCTAAAAGAACAAGATAAAGCGCTAACAACGCAGACGCAAAAACCAAAAAAACTTTTTTCGCCTTCATTGGTAAAAGGATATATATTTAGCGATATTAAATTTTTACCATGAAGGTTTATCTTTATGACATATACATAAACCTTGATTTTAAAACCGGCGAATACAGCGGCGAAGAAACGATATACATGGCAGGCATCGATCCTTGGGTTGATTCTGAAGGAATAAAAATAGAATCTGTTAAGGTTGATGGAAAAGACGCTGAATACGAGCTTAAAGATGAAGGGTTTAAGGTTAAAGGCTTCGTTACTGAGAGCTTGAACATTAAGTTTAGCGGGAAAGCGTCTGATACATTAATGGGCTTTTATAGGGCAAAGTACGGAAAAGAAACCTTTTATTCTACACAGTTTGAGCCAAACGGAGCCAGGACTTTTATCCCCTGCTTTGATAGGCCGGACATAAAAGCAAGGTTTAAGCTTACCGTTAAAGTTAACGAAAATGTAAAAGTAATCTCTAACATGCCTCCTAGTAAAGTTGAGAGCCAAGGAAGCTCCGTAATTTACTATTTCCCAGAAACGTTACCGATGTCAACGTATTTGCTTTATTTGGGCGTTGGAAATTTTGATGAAATAGAAGACACGCGTGACGGAAGAAAGTTTTTTGTAGCGGCATATGGCGGAAAATCTTCTAGGGGGAAGTTTGCGCTTGATGTCGCTGAAAAAGTTGTTAATTTTTATGAAAGCTACTTTAACATCAAGTATCCTTTGCCTAAGCTTCACTTAATAGCTGTGCCTGAGTTCGCTGTAGGAGCTATGGAAAACTGGGGTGCTATAACATTCAGAGAGATAGCTCTTTTGGCTGATGAAAAGAGCTCTGAAGCTATTAGAAGAAACGTTGCAACTGTAATTGCTCATGAAATAGCTCATCAATGGTTTGGGGATTTGGTTACCATGAAATGGTGGGATGACCTTTGGCTTAACGAAAGCTTTGCTACGTTCATGAGCTATAAGGCTATAGGCAACATCTTCCCCGAATGGGAACACTGGGAAGACTTCATAATGAGCGAAACTGAACCAGCTTTCTTGCTAGACTCTTTGTCCAACGCGCACCCTATTCATGTGCCTGTAGAAAAACCCGAAGAGATCGAACAAATATTTGATGACATAAGCTATGGGAAAGGAGCGAGCGTCTTGAGGATGTTAGAAAAGTTCATAGGAGAAGACAAGTTTGCTGACGGCGTTAGAAGCTACTTAAGGGAAAACAGCTTTTCAAACGCAACGATGGAAGATCTCTGGAAGAGCTTGGAGAAAGCCTCTGGCATGCCCGTTCAAGATATCATGAACGCTTGGGTGACAAAAAGCGGACATCCGCTAATTACCGTAAGAGAAAAAGGAGAAAAGTTTGTGTTAGAACAGAAGAAGTTTAACTTCTTGGGTTTAGCGAGAGAAACTTGGCCTATTCCCTTAACTTATTATTTAAATGGAAAAACAGTTTCTACTGTTTTTGATAAAGAAAGTATAGAGGTGGATAAATTCTTAAAGGCTAACGTTGAAGGTAGTGGATTTTACAGAACCCTTTATCATGATTGGGAAATTCCATTAAAAGCTTCAAAATCAGGATACGACAGATGGAACGTGCTTTCAGATGCATACGCTTTGCTGTTGGCTGGATTAATAACCCCTAAGCAATATTTCAGCGTTGCAGACAAACTTATGGGCGACTCATCCTATTTGGTTGCTTTAACTTTGATTTCGCAGCTAAACAATCTGTACTTAATAGCTGGGAGAAAGGTTCTTGAAAACTATGTTAAGCATCTAAACGCGATGAAAGAAAGCTGGGAAAAAAGGACAGATTATAAAGCAAAAATCTTTGTGGGTTATTTATACAGGAGGATTAGCTTAGTTAACGATGAATTTGCCAAGAACCTTGCATCTCAAGACTACTTTGGAGCTGACCCAAACATCAGGCCGGCAGTTGCGATAGCTAAGGCAGTAGCCTCTGCGGAGCCTTTTGATACGCTTTATGAAATATATAAGAAGGCTCAGAACGACGAGGACAGGGTGAACACCTTAAACGCTATGCTTAACATACGTTTAAAGCATGACCTCTTAAGAGCTTTGGACCTCTTAAGGTCTGAGGAAGTAAAGAAACAAGACTTAAGGTACATAACATCTGCTGTAACAAACGTTGATAACTATGAAACAATCTGGTCCTGGTTACTAAACAACTTAGATTATATAAGGAAGGTCTTCGCTAAGTCTGGGGTTCTACCGAGGCTCTTCTTTGCAATCATACCTTATTTGGGCCTAGAAAAACGCGATGAGGTAGTAGAATACTTTAACAGAAACAAGATTGAAGAAGCAGAAATGGGCATTAAGAACGGGCTTGAGCTTTTAGAAGTTCATTCTAAGTTGCGCAGCTCCATCAACGCTAGCTTATAGTTGTACCCGTCGCTCAAAGCGTTTAAAGATGCGACTATTATATTATCAGAAACAGAAGCAGTAGTCCAAGTTGTATTTTTGTCAGAAAATTGTATTAAAACCCTGACATATGATGCCGTTCCCTTTTTTTCGCTTTCTGTTACCGTCACTTTATAATTTTCTAAACTTACTGGTGAAAGTTCTGGGAAAACGTTTAGAAGCGCTTTCCTTAGAGCTTTATCTAAAGCGTGAACAGGTCCAACGCCCGATTCTCTCTCATAGTAAATCTGATTGTTTACTCTGACTATTATTTCACCTTCTGCTTCAATTTTTCCGTTGACCTCCCTCGAGTTTGCCATCCAATATAATATGTTAAATTTTTCTTTGTAGATCCCTAAGTTTTTTAGGAGCCAAAGTTTAACAGTAGCATCTGCGCCTTCTATGCTCCCATATTTTTCTATCTCCTTAACCTTGTTGAGCGTGGTTATGATTGCCGGGTGATCTTTTGGTATGTTCAACTTAAGCTCCATCGCATAGTTCAAGATCGTGGATCTTCCGGATTGTTCAGAAACAACAAAGCTTCTTTCGTTACCCACAAGCTCTGGGTTTATGTGCTCATAGCTTTTTGGATTCTTCATCATGGCATCTATGTGAACGCCTCCCTTGTGGGTGAACGCGTGCTTTCCTACATATGGCTGATATGGGTTTGGCTGCATATTTAATATGCTATAAACATAAAGGGAAACGTTCTTCAGCTTCTTTAAATCTTCAAGGCTATTAAGAACCTGTTTGTTCATCTTTAAAGCTAAAGACGGAATTACTTGAATTAAGTCAGCGTTTCCGCACCTTTCTCCCAATCCGTTTATCGTCCCTTGAACGTGCGTAGCTCCGGCGTTAACAGCCATTAACGTGTTAGCAACCGCGTTGCCTGTGTCGTTGTGGGCATGAATTCCTATTTCAGCTTTAACTTTTTCTTTAACTTCTTTAACTATTTTTTCTATTTCAAACGGCATCGTTCCGCCGTTTGTGTCAGCTAAAGCTATTACTCTTGCCCCTGCATCTTGAGCAGCTTGTATTGTTTTTAAAGCGTATTCTGGATCATCTTTATATCCATCGAAAAAGTGTTCTGCGTCATAGATCACTTCTATTCCATGGGATCTTAGGTAATCTACGCTTTCATATATCAATCTAAGGTTATCCTCAGGCGTAACCCTTAAAACCTCCCTTACGTGCAGGAGCCAAGATTTTCCAAATATAACAGCTACATCTGTATCCGCATCGATTATGCTATCTAAGCTTTTATCGCTCAAACCAGGCTTCCTTTTTGTTGAACCGAAAGCGGCTACTTTTGAACGGGCTAGCCCTACTTTTTTAATTTCTTTAAAAAATTCTAGATCTTTTGGATTTGAAGAAGGATAACCCCCTTCTATTATATCTATTCCGAGGTCGTCTAATTTTTTTGCTATCTCTATTTTTTCGCTTAGCGTAAAGTTAACCCCTGCCGTTTGCGATCCATCTCTTAGCGTTGTGTCTAATATCTCAATCCTGTCCTTCATAAAGGTCGCCTTAATATACAACCTTGGTCAGAAGAAGTAACTAAAGAAGCGTACCTTAACAAGAAGCTTGAGCTCGTTTTAGGCGAAGGTCTTTCCCACTTTGAAGCCCTACGCTTTAGTTCATTTTCGTCCACCAGCAAATCTATTCTCCTGTTTTTAACGTCTATTTCTATTACATCTCCTTCTTCGACTAAAGCTATAGGGCCCATATCATAAGCTTCTGGGCTTACGTGCCCTACCGCTGGTCCCCTTGTGCCTCCAGAAAACCTACCGTCTGTTACCAAAGCTACTTTATCGTCGATCCCCATTCCCACAACCGCGCTAGTGATGTCCAACATTTCCCTCATGCCTGGACCGCCTTTTGGCCCCTCGTACCTTACAACTATGACGCTTCCGGGTTCTATCTTATTCCTTATTACAGCGCCAAAGGCCTCTTCTTCTGAGTTAAAAGGAACAGCCTTGCCCTTAAAGTAGTAATTTTCTCCTATCGCTGCGGTTTTTATTACTGCGCCGTTAGGGGCTAGGCTTCCCTTCAGAATAGCTATGCCTCCGGTTTTATGGACTGGATTTTCAACGCTTCTTATTACTTCTCTGTTTTTAATCGAGGCCATTTCAACTATGTCTTTTATCTTTAGGCCTGAAACGGTCGGTAAATTTAGATTTATTTTATCTTTAATAGCCTTTAATATTGCTGGAACACCCCCTGCTTCGTGTAAGTCTTCAAGCATAAAAGGGCCTCCGGGATATATCGGAGCTATATGAGGAACTTTTCTTCCCATTTCGTCAAAGTCATCTAATGACAGTTCAACGCCAGCCTCTTTTGCAGCTGCTAAAAGGTGAAGGATAGTGTTGGTTGAACCTCCCAGAGCCATATCAACGGCTATGGCGTTTAAAAACGATTCTCTCGTTAGAAAAGTCCGCGCTTTTATCCCTTTTTTAACAAGCTCAACAGCCTTTTTACCCACCTCGTAAGCTATCCTTTTCCTTTCTTCGCTTTCTGCTAAGGCTGTTCCGCCATAAGGTAAAGTAAGCCCAAGGGTTTCAACAAGAATCGACATAGAGTTTGCCGTGAACAGACCACTGCAAGAACCGGGTCCAGGGCAAGCCACTTCTTCTATCTCAAGAAGCTCTTGAAGCGGAATTTTTCCTGCTTTATAAGATCCTACAGCCTCAAAAACATCTATTAAGCCCACTTTCTTGTTTTTATAGTTTCCAGCCCTCATAGGTCCTCCTGTTAGCATTATGGCAGGAAGATTGAGCCGCGCAACGGCCATGAGCATGCCGGGGGTTATTTTGTCGCAACTGCTAACGGTTATAAGACCATCAAACTGATGCCCAATAGCCATTATCTCAACAGAATCAGCTATGACTTCCCTAGAGGGCAAAGAATATTTCATACCTACGTGGCCCATAGCTATCCCGTCGTCCAGAGCTATGGTGTTGAATTCAAAAGGTACACCCCCCGCTTCTCTTACACCTTTTTTAACGTACTCAACTAGCTCTCTTAAGTGATAATGCCCAGGAACGATTTCGCTGTAACTGTTAGCTATGCCTATAAACGGCTTTTTAAAATCTTCATCTTTAACCCCTACAGCCCTGAGTAAGCTTCTATGAGGGGCCCTCTCAACGCCTTCTTTTATGATAAAGCTAGGCATTATTTTTGGAAAAATTCCTTGGAATTTTAAACGTTTCTAATCAATCTAAAATTTTTAAGCGATAGTTGCGATTATTTTAGCATGGAAATAATAAACTATATCGGGAAAAATGTAAAGATGGGAAAAAACGTCAAAATTTGGCACTTTGCGTATATAGGCGACAACACGACGATAGGGGATAACGTTACCATAGGATCGTTAGCCCACGTCGATTACAACGTAAAGATAGGAAACAACGTAAAGATAGAAGGCCTTTCTTACATTGCACCCTTAACTGAAATAGGTAACGACGTCTTCATAGGGCCCGCTGCCGTCATAACAAATGATCCATATCCACCAAGCAAAAGGCTTACTGGTGTCAAGATAATGGACGGAGCGGTTATAGGCGGAAGGGCAGTAATAAAGGCTGGGGTAAAAATTGGCAAAAGAGCAGTTGTAGGCATGGGGGCAGTAGTCACTAAAGATGTCCCTGACGAAGTCGTTGTAGTTGGAGTTCCGGCAAGGGTGATCTACGACAGGAGCACATATGAAAAGAAGAAAGCTGAATGGGAAAAGCTCATTTAATGATTTCCGCTAAAGCCCCTTCAACTATCTCTTTGATTTCCATTTCGCTTAAATAAATCGCGTCCTTTCCAGCAAGCTCAAAGGACGTCTCCGCGTTTTTGGTTAAAAAACCTATCACCGCGTAGGTTAGCCTTTTATCACAATCTTGCACAGAAGGCCCAGCCCAGCCTTTTCTAGAGCTTATAAAACAGATTTCTACTTGTTTTCCTGAATATTTTCTTAGATTTGTCAAAAAGCTGTAAATCTTTTGCAAATACCTTGTATCTACGATCGGAGCGCTGTGGAAAACGGCACCAAATATTAGGTTGCTAGATCTTATCTTATTTACCCAAACCCTTTCAAAGTTTTTGCTGCTGCCTATTTCAAAAAATTTGTAAATACCTTTTTTGTTTAAATAGCTCTCTGTGGATGAAGTAACAAAAGGTATAAGAGATAAATAATGATCACAACCGTTTAATTCATCCAAGTAAGGCGGAAGGTAAAGATATCCTATTTTTAATATGTTTCTCTTTATTGTTTCATTGAAAATAGATTCATACAAAGAAGGGACGTCAAAAAACCCAACCTTTTTATAAAGCTCGAAAGCTTTCTCCTTTTCTTTTACCTTCAAGTTTTCTAGCAAAACCTCTACTTCAGAAAAATTTTTGGGGTAACCAAAATCAAAAGCACAAACGGTCATTTTATTCCAAGCTCTTAACAAAAGATGCAAGCTGCCTTAAGTTTCGAAAATCTGTGCCCGGCAAAACTCCGTGGCCCAGGTTAAATATATACCTTCTCTTATTTGGGACGTTGTCTAACACCTTTTTTGCTTCTTTAAGCATTACATCACCGCCCAAATAAGCATAAAACGGGTCCAAATTTCCCTGTAGACCTATCTTTCCGCCATAAAAGTTGTATAGTTCGCTTAAGTCGCAGTTCCAGTCAACGCTCAAGTATCCAGAGAAACCGGTCTTTTTAATTTCTTTTAGCAAAACGTTGCAATTCCTGCAGAAGTAAATAGTTCTGTTCATTTGTTGAGAAATCGCTTCAAATGCTTCCTTTAACAACCCTACATAATTTTCCATCAAGGATCCAGCTAGACTTCCGGCCCAAGAATCAAATATCTGAAAAGCGTCAGCACCGCTATCCATTTGATGTTTGATTTCTAAAACCAAAAGATCTTTAAGCTTATCCAAAAGAAAGAACCCGTTCCTTACTATGAACTCTTTAGTTTTTACTTTATCTTTGCTGTCATCTTTAATTATATAGCTTAATAGAGTAAAAGGTCCCGCCCCAAAACCGATAACTTTAGCTTTTGATCTTTTTAAGATCCCGATCTGCTCTTTTATCAAATACCATTTATTTTGGTCAACGTTGTCTATAGCATCTAAAAGCTTATGAATATCATCTTCAAAAACAGGGCCCATTCCAGGTTTAAATGAAAACTTAATTCCTAAAAGCTCCAAAGGTGTTGAAATATCCATAAAAACTATAGAAGCATCTACTCCGAGCACCTCTACAGGCTCTAAGGCTATTTCCGCAGCCTTTTCAGGTTGCATTACAATGTCAGTGATCCATCTGCTTCCTACGAGTCTTTGAAATTTTGGCATGTGTCGCCCTGCTTGTCTCATAAACCAGACTGGTATTTTGCCATCCTTGCTAAAGATGTCGTATAAGTTCTCAGGCATTTTTTTCTACACAAGACAAAGCTTTTTTGAAAGCTTCAACAGTTTTTTCTAAGTCTTTTCTGTCATGTGAAAGTGTAAAGAAATAGCTTTCAAACTGGGAAGGCGGAACAAGAACGCCATTTTCAAGCATACACCAAAAGAACTTGGGGAATTTTTCATATGGAACGATGTCTTTGTAACTTTCCACTTTATTTAGGTTAAAGAAAACAGAAAACATAGACCCTACTCTATTTATCGCAGCCTCGACGTTTGATTCTTCTAGCGCTTCATAAAATTTTCTTTCTAGTTCTTTGCCGTAATTTTCAAGAACATCATAGCTTCCTCTAGTGAGCTTTTTCAAAGCTGCAAGTCCAGCAGCCGAAGCCACGGGGTTTCCGGCTAATGTACCCGCTTGGTACACGTTACCTTCTGGACTAAGGTTTTTCATAATATCTTTAGATCCCGCAACAGCGGCCAGAGGAAAGCCGCCGCCTATTATTTTCCCAAACATGCTCAGGTCTGGTTTTATGTTATACAGCTCCTGCGCTCCCCCATAAGATACCCTGAATCCGGTTATGACTTCATCAAATATGAGAACGCAAGAAAGCTTGTCGCATATTTCCCTTAGTGATTTTAAGAAATCGATTTTTGGTTTAACAACGCCCATGTTTCCTGCTACAGGCTCTACAATTATGGCAGCAAGGTCATCTTTATTTTCTTTTGACAACCTTTCAACACCTTCTATGTCGTTGTACTCAGCTACAAGCGTATCGGCTGTGCACCCTTCTGTAGTTCCTAAAGATATTGATATAGAGTAAGTGGCGAGGCCCGATCCAGATTTGACCAAAAAAGGGTCAAAGTGCCCGTGATAGTTTCCTTCAAATTTAATTATTTTTTTCTTTTTTGTGTAGCCTCTCGCAAGCCTCAAAGCTGTCATAGCAGCTTCTGTCCCAGAATTAACGAGCCTGACCATCTCTGCGCTTTTTACCCTTTTTGATATTTCTTCTGCCAGTTCAATTTCATAAACGTTAGTGAAGCCGTAAGATGTACCTTTGGACGCCGCTTCAAATGCGCTTTTTAGTATATCTTCGTCTGCATGTCCAGTTATGATGGCCCCCCAAGAGGCAACATAGTCTATGTATTCGTTTCCGTCTACGTCATAAAGCTTTGAGCCCTTAGCTTTTTGTACAATAATTGGTATTCCTCCCACGTTTTTAAAAGCCCTCACCGGGCTGTTTACTCCCCCTACCAAGATCTTTCTTGCTCTTTCAAAAAGCTCCTCTGTTTTTGTTCTGTTCAATTTCTTCACCCAATTAGATCGCTGAGCTGAATAGCATAATAAGTAATAATTATGTCTGCTCCAGCCCTTTTTAGAGCGTACATATATTCAAGCAGTACTTGTGCTTCGTCTAACCAGCCGTTAGATGAAGCAGCCTTAATCATGCTGTACTCTCCGCTCACGCTGTACGCGGCTATGGGCACTAAAAATTTCTCCTTAGCTTTGGCTATCACGTCTAGGTAAAACATAGCTGGCTTAACCATGACAATGTCCGCCCCTTCCTTAATATCAAGCTCAATTTCCCTTAGCGCTGTCCTGAGGCTTCTGTAATCCATTTGGTAAGACTTTCTGTCCCCGAATTTAGGGCTAGAATCCGCGGCTTCTCTAAATGGTCCGTAAAGAGACGACGCAAATTTCGATGAATATGACATGATTATCGTGTCGTATAAGCCTTCCCTGTCTAATGCTTCTCTTATTGCTTTAACCTGCCCATCCATCATGGCGCTAGGAGCCACCACATCAGCCCCAGACTTTGCGTAAACTACCGCGGCCTTGGCTAAATACGGAAGCGTTGTGTCGTTATCAACCCTGCCGTTTATTACGATTCCGCAGTGCCCGTGCGAAGTATATTCACATAAACAAACATCAGTTATAATCACAGCATCCGGGTATTCTTTTTTTATTTCTTTTATGGCCTTTGGTATGATACCTTCTTCGTCATATGCTTCAGAGCCAAGTTCATCTTTGTGAGAAGGTATTCCGAAAAGCAGGTAAGCGTTAATACCCTTGGAAAGCCCTTTTCCTACAAATTCTACGGCTTTCCTGACGCTCATCCTAAATACTCCGGGCATGCTACTGACTTTTTCGTATTCTTGCTCGCTAGAATGAATAAAAATGGGCTGTACAAGGTTGCTTTTGTTTAGTGAAACTTCGGCAACGAGATCCCTTATCTTTTGAGTTTTTCTAAGTCTTCTTTCTCTTATTCTTGGAAATATTTCATAATCCACTTAGAGTCGCCTCTAATTCTCTGAGAGCCCCTTCAAACGTATAAACCTTTGGTAACGGAAGTAGCGTAAAGTTTAGCTTTTTTAATTCTTCTTGAACCCTAGGTCCTAAAGGCAAAGCGTAAAGGTCGGTGGGTTTAACCCCATGCAACAAGCTCACAAAAATCTTAGCTTCATTTTTGCTGCCAAATACTACTATATCTCCAGCATTAATTCCGCGAATCTTCTTTCTTCTTTGCGCCTGCCTGTAAACGTTTATCCTAGTTACTATAGCCCCTCTCTGCTTTAAAATTTCTTCAAGCTCATTATCTCCTTCTTGGGCTCTAACAGTTAAGACTTTATTAAAATGAGTTATAGGAATTGTATTTGCGAGAGAAATAGTGGTATATTCTCTTGGCAAAAAATCTGGTTGAAGCCCAAACCTTTGCATGGCTTTGGCCGTTTCGGAACCCACGGCAGCAAATTTAGTATCTATCATGTATTGAAAAGCCCCTTTTTCTAAAGCCTTCTTTAAGAATAATTTTGCTCCAAAAGGCGATGTAAAAATGATCCAGTCGAACCTTTCAGAAAGAATTTTATTAACGTCAAAGCTTAATGGAACTTGCCGTATAACAGTTATAACCTTTGATTTTATCGAAGCGTTTTTGAGTATTCTTAAAACTTTATGCTTACTTTCTTCTGATACGACAAAATAAACAGACCTTTCCATTTAACTAAATTCTTTTTCTTATAATTTATTTATTGTTCTGCTTTTTTGGAAAAGAAACGTCGTCATAAGGATCCACAAACCTCACGTTAATTCTTTTGTTACTTAGCTTTTGTTTTTTAACTAGTTCGAGCCTGTAAAGCGCAGAGGTATACCAGATAATCCCATTATTCTCTTCAACTGGGAATTTAAAGTAATTGGAAAGCATTTCGTAGTTTGCGGTGGGATAGTCTACTTTATATCTGGAGAACTTAAGCCTTATATCAGTTATGTAATATCCAAACTTCAAGATCGTTTTCTGAAAGTAAATCCATTTCTTTGGGTTCGCTTCAGACCTACTTAGACCCACGTATGCTGACCCTCCTTTTTTCAAAGCTAGCGTACCTCTAAGCAAAAACGCTCTAAGCCCGCTGTAAGTTTCCAATGGCTCTGAGCTAAATACGTCGTACTTCTCTATAAAAGTCTCTGGTAAAGGTTCTTTGACGTTATATTCGTAAGCTTCAAGCTTAACTGACATGTTTTTAGCTTTATTGTTTATATAATCAACTACCCTTTTATCTATATCTAAAACTGTGATGGAGCTGGGCAGATTTGTCAGAGCCAAAGCCAAGGAAAGGAGATCATCGTCGCCTAATATGAAAACGCTTTTACCTTCTAGGTCTGCCCAGCTGTTCATGTACGCAGCCCTTTTTACTGTGTCTTTAGGTATCATGTATCCTTGGAAATAGGCTGAATCTGGCTGCGGCCTGTCTTTTGAGAGCTCCTCGAACTCTTTTAATACGTCTTGCCACTTGCCAGAAAGCTTAAGTCCATAGTAGTCGCATTCTTCGCATTCGTCAAGCCTGTATTCGGCTGCCTTGAGCTTCGCTACAGAGCGTATTTTACCGTTTTCAATCTTTATCTTACCTTCATCATAAAGCTTGTTCACAGAATCAATAAATGATTTAAGGTGAGGATCTAATGTTTTTAAAAGTTCCCACACGCTTTTTCCTTCCTGAGAGTGCTGTTCAATTAACCTCTCCATCCTCAGAAGGTACTCTTCTGTCAATGACATTCTTGATCACCTTTGTTGGCTTAAAGAGTTCATAGAGCATTTCATAAGCTTTCAGAGCCCTTTTCTGTTCCTTCCCGCAATAGTAAACGTCTATAGCTACGTATCCGTCTTCAGGCCATGTATGTATGCTTACGTGGCTTTCTCTAAGCAAGTAAACGCAGGAAACACCGTGCGGTTCGAATTGATACCATACATCCTTTATCATGTTAAGCCCTGACTTTTCTATGATTTCATCTACCTTTGGTTTCAAGTCTTCAACTTTTTTCAGCAATTCAGGATTTACGCCATAAAAATCTGCAACTACGTGGAGTGCCATTTTCAGACACCCCCGTAGTTGTTACGCATAAAATTTAAAACTATAATATAAAAAATTTTCTCCAAAACATAACTGCATGTAATTTTTAAGATTTCATAGGATTTGCTGTAAAATTGAGCTATTTGCGGTTGGGCGATTTAAAAAAGCGCTTAATTTAAAGGCTAACCTTTGTTAAAAAAATTAAATGATTAGCGATCCAGAAAGAGCAAACAGAATCATAAAACTGTTAAAAGAAAGGTTAAAAAAGGAATTAGATGAAAACGCAAAGCTCAAAACTGATTATCTGTATTTGCTGGCCGACTTTGAAAATTATAAGAAAAGAACCGAATCCAAGATAAGAAGTTCAAAGGACGAAGGTAAGGCTGAGTTAATCTTAAGGCTTTCCGATTTCATTAATGAATTATTCTATTATGAACAAGCGGTTTATCAGTTATTGGGCAAAGAAAACGAGGTTGCGAAGGGCTTTACAATGATACTACAGAAATTGATAAAAGCCCTTTCAGATGAAGGGATTAAAATTTTGAACCCTCTCAATGAACCTTTTAACCCCGAGCTTCATCAAATAGCATATACAGAAAAAGTTGATAACCAAGATATGAAAGGCAAAGTAATCAAAGTTTTAAGTAAAGGATATATGCAAAATGATAAAGTAATAAAACCAGCAGTTGTAGTAGTTGGGGTTTAGGTGAGTGTTATGAGTGAAGGTCAAAAAGAAAAAATTATAGGGATAGATTTAGGAACAACTAACTCTGCTGCGGCAATAGTTGAAGGTGGAAGGCCTATAATAATACCCAGCGCAGAGGGCCCAACAGTAGCTGGGAAAATGTTTCCTTCCGTGGTTGCTTTTACTAAAGACGGTCAGCTTTTGGTAGGAGAGCCTGCAAAGAGGCAGGCTGCTCTAAACCCCGAAGGAACCGTTTTTGAATTTAAGAGGAAGATGGGAACGGATTACAGGTATAAAATATACGGTAAAGAATACACTCCACAACAGCTTTCCGCCTTCTTATTACAAAAAATTAAGAGAGATGCTGAAAGCTTTCTAGGTTATCCGATAAAGAAAGCTGTTATAACTGTACCTGCTCACTTCAACGACAACCAAAGGCAGGCTACGAAGGATGCTGCTGAAATTGCAGGCTTAGAAGTCGTCAGAATAATAAACGAGCCTACAGCCGCTTGTTTGGCTTATGGTATAGATAAAGCAGACAAAGAGATGAGAATATTGGTCTTTAGCTTTGGAGGAGGAACTCACGACGCTACTGTAATGGAGTTTGGAGGAGGAGTTTTTCAGGTGCTAGCCACAAGCGGTGACAACGAAACCGGGGGAAGCGATGTTGATAGGGCTATAGTAAACTTGTTAATAGAGGAATTCAAAAAAGAAACAGGTGTAGACTTGTCTCAAGACCCTATGGCTATGGTCAGGCTTAAAGAAGCGGCTGAAAAGGCTAAGATAGAGCTCAGCAATCTTTTGGTCACAGACATTGACCTGCCTTTTATAGCTACAGTGAACGGGCAGCCAAAGCATCTACATTATACCTTAACAAGGGCTAAATTGGAAGAAATTGCAATGCCTATAATAAAAAGGGTTGAACCCACAATAAGGCAGGTCCTTGAGGACGCTAAGCTCACGCCTGAAAAAATAGACAAAGTAATTTTGATTGGAGGCATGACAAGGATGCCTCTAGTTAGAAAGTTCATTGAAGAAATTATGGGTAAACCGGCTGAAAGAGGAGTTGATCCAATGGAGGCCGTTGCGATTGGGGCAGCAATCCAGGGCGCTATTCTTGCTGGCGAAATGAAGAACATAGTTCTCTTAGATGTAATTCCAGTTTCTCTAGGCGTTGAGACCTATGGAGGCATATTTACTAAAATAATAGAAAGGAATACAACTATTCCAACTAGGAGGTCTCAGATATTTACTACTGCAGAGGACTATCAGACCGCTGTGACAATACACGTTCTTCAGGGCGAAAGGCCGATGGCAGCCGACAACGTTTCTTTAGGCATGTTCACTTTAGAAGGTATACCTCCAGCTCCAAGAGGGGTCCCAAGGATAGAGGTTACTTTTGACATTGATGCGAACGGTATTTTACATGTGAGCGCTAAGGATCTGGCTACTGGAAAAGAAGCAAAGATTACGATAACTTCTAGGGTTAAGCTTTCAGAGGAAGAGAAGCAAAGAATGATAAAGGAAGCTGAGATGTACGCTGAACAGGACAAAAAGAAGCTTGAGGAGGCTTTAGCAAGAAACGAAGCAGATAACACTTTATACAACTCAAAGAAATTTAAAGAGCAGTTTAAAGACAAGCTAACCAGCGAAGACATAGAAAAAATCAACAAAGCGGAAGAAGAACTTAGGGAAGCTCTTAAAGGCAAGGACGTTAATTTGATTAAAAGTAAAACTGATGCTTTAAAAGAAATCATGGGCTCAATAAGCACCAGGTTTTACTCTTCTACCGGTACTTCTGGCTCTCAGCAAAACTTTAGGGATGTGTCAGGAGGCGGAAGTTAATAAGTAATGAGCTCTGAAAGAAAGAAAAAGGATTACTACGAGATACTTGGCGTTCCTAGAAATGCAACTCAAGAAGAAATTAAAGAAGCTTATAGGAAGCTGGCGTTAAAGTATCACCCAGATATTAATAAATCGAAAGAAGCAGAAGAAAAGTTCAAAGAAATTACAGAAGCTTATGCTGTTTTATCAGATCCAGAAAAAAGAAGACAATACGACTTGTACGGAGAAGAAGGAGTCTATTCCCAGTACACTCAAGAAGACATCTTTAGGGGAGTAAACTTTGACGAAATTTTTAGGGACTTTGGGTTTGATTTTTCTAACATATTTGAGCAGTTCTTTAGAGACTTTACTACTCAGTATACTTTAGATATACATCAAGACTTTGAGGTTTCTCTGCTAGATCTGTACAATGGAGGCAAAAAATACATTACGGTTAGCAGATACGAGAGCTGTAAAGCGTGCGGAGGTTCTGGCGTCGAAAAAGGGAGCAGGTGGATTACTTGCCCTGAATGTCACGGCAGAGGACAAATAAGAAGCTATGCCAATACGCTTTTTGGTTCTGTTGTTACGATCAAGACGTGCCCCAGGTGCAACGGTTCAGGCAAGATACCAGAAAGGTACTGCAGAGTTTGCAACGGAACAGGCAGGGTTTATGCAACTTCCAAAATTGAAGTTAACATACCGTTAGATGTTCGCGACGGCGAAACTTTAAGGATAAAAGGGCAAGGACACTATTTGAACGGTCAAAAGGGAGACCTTTACTTAACAGTTCACATAGTTCCAGATGTAAGATTTAAGAAGGACGGCTACGACCTGCTTTCAGAGATAGAAGTTAATTATTTAGATGCTATTCTTGGAGCAACTTTAATTTTTACAAATTTAGATGGTGAAAACATAGAAGTAAATGTACCACCTATGACGCAGAACGGGGACACGATAAGGATAAAAGGCAAAGGCTTTCCAAAACCGTATTTTGGAAGGGGAGATTTGATATTAAAGGTTAAGGTTACAATTCCCAGCAACATTTCTGAAGAAGAAAAGGAGCTCTTAGAAAAGCTCAGAGAGATTAGAAAAGCTAAAGAAAGAGCAATGTAAGATAAAAGTTCGCGCTCAAATTGTAATAAAGATTTAATATAAAAACGAGCATAAAATTGCGTAAGGTTGCAAGCAAAGGAGCTTTATTTAGTTGGGACATCTTATAAGCTAAGCGACGTTGATTTTAGAGAGTCTTTAATTGAAAATTTAGATTCATTAAAAGCCAAAATCCAAAGTTATGAAGAAATTTTAGAGCTTGTAACTTGTAACAGAGTTGAGCTTTATTTCACTTCTGACAGCTTTGATTTAAGGAACTTTGATATGCGTGACAAATTTTATATAATGAAGGGACCTGAAGCAGTAGAACATTTGCTGAAAGTTGCATTAGGGTACGATTCATTTTTGCCTGGAGAAGAAAGCATTTACTACCAAGTTAAAAAAAGCTTGACAGAAGCAGTAAAAAGAGGAAGCGCAAGGTCTGCTCTAAAATATGTTTTTAATAGGGTCATTTATTCTAGCAGAAGGTTCAGGAGCGCGAGGTTGCATATGAATGGTAAAGAAATTGCAAGCGAAATAGCAAAGTTAGCCCTTAAGGAATTCGACAAACCCCCTAAAACATTAATCGTAGGTTCTGGGAGAACATCAAAGTTAATTTATCGACAGCTGAGGGAAAGCGGAGTTAAAGAAATATACGTTAGCACTTCAAGGAATCTTTTTGCTGAAGAATTTAAGGGAGCAAAACTCATAAAAACCTCGGATATAAAGGATTATTTAGAAAACTTCGACCTTGTATTCAGCGCTACAAACTCTATGCCGAAAAAACCCATAATCACTTTTGAAATGCTTACCTCAATCAAAAAGCTTCCACAGCTTATTGTTGATTTAGGCGTTCCCAGAAACGTTGACAAAAGAGCGTCTTCGTTGCATATAAGGTACTGGGATATGGATGTTATAACTAAGATGCTAAATGGCTTTAGCTATAAAGAAAGCGCAGAGCTGGAAGAAGCCTTAAAGAGAGAGTCAGAATTAATATATTTAGGAGCATATTATAAAAAGCTAAATCCTGCTCTTAAGAGCTTCTTAATAAAAGTGAACGCTATCATAGATAGTGAAACGGAAGAAGCTTTTAATGTGATTAGCAAGAAAGGGCTCGATAGGTCGTATCTCAAAAAAATGGCTCAAAGAGTTGTGGCGAAAACTCTCGCAAACCTGCTATATAACCCATACAGCGAAGAAGAATTAAAAGAAAAGCTCAGAGCTTTAAGCCTTTTAGAAAAAGGTGTAAAGTATGAAGCTGAGAATAGCAACAAGACCTAGCAAGCTGGCGGTCATTCAAGCAGAGCTTTTAGCCGATCAGCTATTAAAAATAGGAATAGAGGCTGAAATAATAAAAGTAGTCACAGAAGGGGATGAAGGAAAGTTTGACATTAGCAGAAAAAGCGCTTTTACCTTAAGGCTTGAAGAGTTCCTTTTAAAGGAAAAAGCAGACGTAGCTGTCCACAGTTTAAAAGATCTTCCTTCAGAAAGGCCAGGAGGATTACAGATTTCTTTTCCTATTGCTGATGACCCAGCTGATTGCTTAGTTGCAAATGATAACTACGCGAGCCTCTTTGATGTTAAATCAGGGGCAACCATTGGTACCAGTAGCCTAAGGAGAAAAGCGCTATTAAAGCTATACAGGCCTGATCTTAACGTTTTAGACCTAAAAGGAAACGTCGACACAAGGCTAAAAAAGCTTAGGGAGGGGCTATATGACGCTGAAATATTGAGTTGCGCAGCTCTAAAGCGGTTAAAAGAAGAATACAACACTGTTAGATTAAGCCCAGAGTTTTTCGTTCCAGCACCAGGCCAAGGGATTATTGCCGTTGAGTTTTTATCGAAAAGAAAAGAAATTGAGGAGATTTTAACAAACATAGCTGATAAAGACGTAGTTCTACGAGCAAGGATTGAAATGGAATTCAACAAACTTATGGAAGGAGGTTGTCATTTTCCAGCTGGGATATATACTATCATCACAGAAAATAAACTTCGTATTAAAGGCTACTATTCTGACGGAATAAAGCATGTATTTGCTGAAGTTCAATCAGAAAAGGAATCTTACGAAGAGGCGGTAAAAGAGCTCGTGCGCTTATTGAAAGGCCGATAAAATTAGTAAAGCTTTTTAAACTCAGGCTTTTTTAGTTTTAATTAGTGGGGACGTCGTCTAAAAGGCAGGACGGCAGGCTCCAGAATGACAGGAAGAGGGTCATCTGATCTGGGATGACCCAATTCTGGAGCGTGGAGAGACCTGCTGGTTGTGGGTTCAAGTCCCACCGTCCCCACT
>CAYFJA010000009.1:0-37475 GCA_964343315.1 uncultured Nitrososphaerales archaeon | reverse complement strand
CAAATAGCGGAAAGGTTAAAAGGATAAGAAATAACCCAAACGTTCTCGTCGAGCCTTCAAATTTATTAGGAAAAAGCAAAGGCGAAAAACACAAAGGAACGGCGAGAATTCTAAAAGGCGACGAAAGAGAAGTCGCTCTTCAAAAAGTTAAAAGGTGCTGTATAGAAAAGCTCCTTTCCTACATTTTTCATGATGTGGTGTTAGGGAAAAGGTCCGCAATAATAGAAATAATAGTTGAAGCTTAAATTTCTCCTTAGCATTAATTGTAAAAGCTAATTCTTTTAGATATTCATACAAGTTAGAGAAAAAATTTAAAATAACAACTCTAAAGATTGTGTAGGATGAACAGGATAAGAAGAATAGCTGAAGAGCTTTTGGCCAAGTATCCAGATAAGTTTACTGATAACTTTGAAGCAAACAAAAAAGTCTTGAACGAAATAGCCCAGTTTAACACAAAATACTTGAGAAATAAGGTTGCTGGGTATATTACAAGAAAAGTCAAGAGGACTAGGGTGGTTAGTGAGGTTGAGCAGTAGCTCTAAAAGCAGCGAAGTATCCTTTAAAATAACTTTTTCAAAAATAAGCGACGTAAAGCCTCACGAAGAAATAATCGATAAGAACCTCCATGAACTTGTTTCATCCATAAAGAAGGACGGCGTTCAGATCGACCCAGTAGTTGTCGACGAAAGCTCAGGCGTTGCTTTAGACGGAATGCACAGGATAGCCGCCCTAAAAGCTTTAGACGCAAAGAGGATAATGGTAGCAAAGGTGGACTACCTTGATGAGAGGATAAAAGTGCAAAGATGGCTGAGGGCGGTTAAGGATTTTTCGTCTTCTCTGTTAGATGAGCTGAAGGTAGCCCTTCAGCTGAGAAAAGCCCTAGACGCTCAGGAGGCCATGAAGCTAGTTGACTCTGAAAAATCCCCTCTGGCTATAATTATTAACGGAGCTTCTTATTACTCTTCAGCGTCAGTTTCAGGCCTTTTTGAAAAGTTCTCTTTGATAAAAGAATTTGACAGAAGGGTAAGAGAGTTTAAGAGCATACTTGACGGCGAGCTAGCCAGCTATGTCTCTTCAGGCTATATGGTTCTCTACGTCAAAAAGCCCGAGAAAGAAGAAGTCATTAAGGCAGGCACATCTGGGACCCTATTTCCGCCTAAGTCTACCAGGCACATTATTCCTTACAGGCCTGTCAACGTAAGGTGTCCCCTTGAGCTTTTAACTTCAAAGTACAGCGACGCAGAAGCTGCAGCAGCCCTTTCCGCTATTTTAGATAAAGCGAAGAAAACAGTTCTGCCTCCGAGAAGCGTTTACGCAGGAAGGGTTTATGAGGAAGAGCTAGTTTTATTTAATCCTTAAGTTATTATATTTGATCGATTTATAAAGTGTAGGCGATGAGCTATTGCTGAAATATTAAGGGTTGAAAACGTTAGCTACAGGTATCCGAGCGGGAAGGAGGTATTCAGAGACATAACTTTTTCTACAAACGAAAACGAATTCCTCTCGATAGTTGGACCCAGCGGGATAGGTAAGAGCACCCTGCTTAGGGTTATAGCTAGGCTCATACCGCCTTCTGCCGGAAAGATCTACCTCATGGGCGAAGAGGTCACAAAACCAACGTATAAAATCGCTTTGATCCATCAGTCGATAGCGACCTTTCCGTGGATGACGGCTTTGGAGAACGTTAAGCTTGGGCTCGTTAACAGAAAGCTGAGCAAGGAGGAAATTAACTACAAGGCAATGAAAGCATTAGAGCTAGTAGGTCTGAGGGGAGCAGAGAACTTGTACCCAAAGGAGATGAGCGGGGGCATGAGGCAGAGGGTAGCTATAGCAAGGGCTTTGGCGGCTGACCCTATAGTCCTTTTGATGGACGAGCCTTTTGTTCACTTAGATGAGCTAACTGCTGAAGGTTTAAGGCATGAGATCTACGACATGCTTTTCAACCCAGAAACAACCCTAAAAACAGTAATATTGGTCTCCCACAACCTAAACGAAGTTTTAGAGCTGTCTGACAGGGTTTTGGTCATGAACGGAAGCCCTGCTAAGATAGTAGACGACTTGATCATAGACATGCCAAGGCCCAGGAGCACAAAAGACCCTAATTTCGACAAGTATCTAGATAAGATTTATTCATCTTTAACTCCAATAAGTTAGCGATGAACGCTGTAGAGCTTATCCAGCTGGCTACTTTAGCTACTATAGGAAGAGTCTTCCTTACGATCTTCGTCTCGATATTAACGGGGTGGTTTCTGGGCTACGCGGCTGTAAAAAGCAGGATCTTTGAGAACATATACATCCCCATAATAGCGGCCATGGAGTCTGTGCCTGTAATAACATTTTTCCCGGTAGTTTTGATGGTTTTTGTTTACAGAATAGGAGGTTATTTAGGTTCAGAGCTTGCGGCCGACTTTCTGGTGTTCACTGCAGTGGTCTGGAACATATGGGTGGCTCAGTACCAAGCTTTCAAGACGGTTCCAAAAGACTTATACGAAGTCACAGAAAACTACAACCTTTCGTTCATAAGGAAGTTCGTCAACCTGTACATTCCCTATTCTATACCGAAGATAGCAGCGAACCTTTTTCCTAGCTTCGCCGACGCTCTTTTTTACATAACTGTAAGCGAGGTTTTTACTGTAGGTAGCTCAGCTTATCACGTGTTTGGGATAGGCTACGTGCTCCCTGTATTTATTTCAGAAGGAAAATGGTCCTTAGTTTACTTGGGTTTAGCGAGCCTAGGAGCATGGGTCGTTGCAATCACTTTGATATTTAGATGGTACTCGAGGTACGCCGTAAGCAAGTACGGCTTAGACACGATGATCCCAGTTAGGAGAAGGGGCAGGATGAACTTGATGAGGACTTCTCAGATGTGGTCCTCTATGAGAGGGCCCATGAAGAGGCTCTCAAGGTTCTTCGTCAGCATAGCAAAGGTCCCTATTCCTGTAAGGCAGCCGATTCAGCAAAGGTGGGAGAAGCTTAAGTCGAGCACAAAGTATCTGATCTTGGGTTTTGGGGGCTTCCTGATTATATTAGTAAGCTGGGAAATAGCTGCTTTCGTTGCTTCTATCCCGCTCAGCTACTGGATCCTGCTCTTTTCACTTACCCCATCGGTTGTTTACAACTTAGCCGTCGATTACGTTAGGGTAGGGATCATAACGGCAATTTCTCTTTTGATCGCTGTTACTGTCGGCTATGTTCTCGCTGTAAGGCAGAGGGCCGCAACGTTTGCGCTCCCTGTAATTCAGACCTTGTCAGCTTTTCCTGCGCCAATTTACTTTCCCATACTTTTTGCCTTAACTTATAGGTACGTGCTCTCTGCGCCTTTTGGGTCAGAGCTTTACATTCTCTTTTTGGGCTTCATAAGCACGTTTTACTACGTTTTTTACAGCTTCTGGATGGGGGTTCAGGCGATACCGAGCGAGTTCTGGGAGATAATGAGCAACTATGAGATGGGATTCTTTTACAGGATGAGAAAAGTTATTCTTCCGGCGACCTTCCCTTACTTGATAGCGGGCCTCTCAAGCACGATAAACAGCGCCTGGGGAGGCTTGATGATAGGTGAGTACTGGCCTGACATTTACAACGGCATAAGCTTAGAAGCAAAGTACGGTCTAATGAAGATGCTTGATGTCTACACATATCAGGGCTTAATAGGGTTTGCGGCCTGGTCATCTCTCATATTCGCGATAATAGTAGTAACCTTCAGCATTACTTTCACTAGAAAGATGATGGACTTAGCTAGAGAAAAGTACGTTATTGAGGAAGGAGTTTTTGCTGCGTGAGCTCTATTACCAATGGCAGAAGCTTTTTCCTCTGCTCAAGCTATTTTAAAAGAGGCCCTCTAGCCTTTTGCATATTTCCTTAAGCAGATCGTAAAGCTCATTAAGGCTTCTTGATAGGATAACTACGTTGCCCTCAAGCCCATAGCCAGGCGGCTCAATTATAGCCATCTGCTTCACTCCTTCTCTCTTAAGCTCATCCAGAACAGGACAATAAGAGTCCGTTGACCTAACTTCCTGAAGCTTATAGCCGAGCTGCTCAAGCACTTTTACAAGGGCGCTGTTCAGCGCTAGGTTTATCGCAGCCCTTATGCTAGGCTCGCTCTTCATAGCCTCCTTAAGGACCAAGGCCATATGCCTCGAAGCGTTGTAAGCCGGCCTTCCGACCCTAAATCCCTCAGAAGATCTAACTATCCTTCCGTCTACTCCTGCTATTTTTTCAACAGGATCTCCAGGGGTCTCTGCAAAGACCACGTTCGTTCCAACTTCAGGGATAAGGTTCTTGATGCATGAGAGCTTCCTTATCTTTTTAAGGAAGACCCCAAGCTTGTTAAGCTTTATGTCCCAGCTAACGACCGAGCCGTAAAGCTCTACGAGGTCTGAACTAGCTAAGCCGGCCATCCCCTCGCTTTTTTCTGCGATCGTTCCTATTTCATAGCAGTGCTCAAAACCATCGCAGACTTCTCTGCTTTTTCCTTTCTTAACTAAAGCTATCACGGAACCATAGGAGGGATCTGCAGGAGATCTCCCCCTGCTAATTTCATAAAAGGCTTCGTTGAGCTTTATCCCCAGCCCTAAGCCTTCCTGGATCTCCATTAAAGCACCCCAAGGTCCGCCCTCTGATACGTCGTGCAGAAGCTTGACGCTTTCTAGTTTCATAAGCTTCTTAAGCGCAGGAACTGGAGTTAGCTCCCTCCAGTCAACCCTCTCATCCTTTTCTCCTGATAGATAGAGGAGCCAGTCGCTCTCAAGGAAAGGCTTCCCTATGAACAAAACTTCGTCGTTAATTTCTGGCCTTTCTGGTTGCCTTAACTGCCTGCCAACAGCGTTTGTTACTATGAGCGGAAGATCTAGGCCGTCGTAACAGCCCGTGTGCCCGCCGGCAACCTTTACCTTAACCTTCTCAGCCTCTTCTAGGTAAAGCTTGTAAGCCTTCTCAGCCCTGTCGCACATTTCAGGGGGATAAAGTATCTCGTCAAATACGTACAGAGGCTCAGAAAAAGAAGCGTAAATGTTTCCCAAAGCATATGAAAGCGAAAAGAAAGGTAGGGTGTCTTCTGGGAGCCCAAGCGCTGGGGCGGTTGAGCTTACAAGCCCCTCATAAGAAAAACCGTTCAGAGACTTTTTCACCCTAAGCTTCCCAACATTAAAGCCCATAAACATTTTTATTAAACGCTTATATTTAAATAGGCTCAAGAGAACCCATGCAGGCTAGGCCTCAAAAGAGGATCTTTAACGAATGGTACGATTATGTTTTGTTCAACGGGGAGCTTATCGATCAAAGGTACGGGGTAAAAGGCACTGTGGTCTATAAACCTAGAGCCATGGAAATAATCGGATCTCTTTACTCTATATTTGAGTCTAAGCTAGAAGAGAGGGGTCATAAGAAGTTCCTTTTCCCTCTTTTCATCCCTTACAGCAACTTCAGGAAAGAATCAGAGCACATAAAAGGGTTTGAGGAGGAAGTTTTCATCGTTTCAAAAGCAGGCGGAAAGGACCTAGAGGAGCCTCTTATAGTCAGGCCAACCTCTGAAACGGCCTTCTACCCGATGTTTTCTATGTGGATAAAGAGCTACAGAGACCTCCCCCTTAAGACGTATCAGTCGGTAGCAGTTTATAGGTACGAAACCAAAGCCACAAGGCCCCTTTTAAGGGGCAGAGAGTTCTTGTGGATAGAAACCCACAACGTTTTTGCTTCAAAGGAAGAAGCCCTAAGGCACGTAGAAGAAGACATAGAGATGATGAGCGAGGAGCTCAAAAAGCTGGGCTTGCCTTATCTTGTTGTAAGAAGAGAGCCTTTCGACAGGTTCCCGGGGGCAGAAGAAAGCTTTGCCTACGACACAGTTATGCCCACAGGTGAAGTGCTTCAGGTTGCAACTACTCACTATCTTGGCCAAAACTTCACCAAGCCGTTCGAAGTTAAGTTCCTGGACCAAAACGGTCAATATCAGGTTCCTTACAGCACGACGCTGGGGGTTGGCATAACGAGAATATTAGCGGCCATAGTAGCTGTTCACGGTGACGATTACGGCCTTTACATACCCCCGCAGCTCGTTAAGGTCAAAGGCACTGTGGTCCCTATATTTTACGAAGGGATAAGGGACGCCCTCCTATCTTATGTTAACGAAATAATAGAAAGGGCTAAGCCCTACATCTTTGTGCCGGATTTGGGCGAGCAAACTCCAGGCGAGAAATACTACTACAGCGAGCTCTTAGGTTATCCGCTGAGGATAGAAGTTGGTAAAAAGGAGCTGGAATCAAAGACAGTAACGGTATTCAGAAGGGATACTAAAAAGAAAGTGAACGTCAGCATTCATGAGCTTAAGGAGAAGCTTGATGAAATAATTGAAGACATGAAGTCAGAGCTTATCAAAAAGTCTGAGGTTACAAAAGAAATTCCAGAGGCAAAGTCTAAAGAGGAGGTTCTGAAGCTTGTAAAGGAAAACCCAATAATCAAGATTGACTTTTGCGGAGAGGCTGAGTGCGCTCAAGACATAAAGAAGACCACGGGAGGTTTTGAGGTTAGAGGGGAGCTCGTTGGCTCAGAGGAAAAGCCGGGAGACAGGTGCGCGTGGTGCGGGAGAAAGGCAGTAAGAAAGGTTATTTTGGCGAAGGCCTTCTAGAACGGTTTTCGAACATAGTCAATTAAGCCCTAAACCGTCCCAAAACGCTTTAATATAACATCCATAAAGGTAGTGCGAGGGGAAGTAAGGTGGAAGGTGATTTACTTTATATACGTGCTGAAGATGGGAGGATCGGTCCTTACTGACCCCGATCAAATAAACAAGACAGTTTCTACAATCAAGGGCATTATTTCTGAAGGAAAGAGCGTTGTGGTCGTCGTTTCAGCCCTTAAGGGAGAAACTAACAAGCTGGACGAAATAGCGACTAAGCTCAACGTTCAGGACAAAGCAGACAGAGCAGAGATCCTCGCTATGGGCGAGAGAGTCAGCGCAAGAATAATGGTTGGCGCCCTCAGGGCAAACGGGATAGACGCGGTCTTGGTAGACCCTCAAAATAGCCTTTGGCCTATACACAGCTACGGAGATTATCTTAACGCTGACGTGGACATGGAAAAAACAAAGAAGGACGTTCAGGAAAAGCTTTTGCCTTTGATAAAGAACGGAAAGGTCCCCGTAGTTTGCGGCTTTATAGGAGTCAACGAAGAAGGAAGGATACAGACGCTGGGAAGGGGAGGGAGCGACACAACAGCGGTAGTTTTAGGAAACGCTCTTGGAGCAAGAGAAGTAGTGCTTTTTAAGGACGTTGGGCTAGCTTACTCAGGAGACCCTAAGAAGGCGCAGAACGTAAAGGCCCTAGAAGAGCTGAACGTCGACGAGGCCTTAGCTCTGTCAGCGGGAGGTTCAGGGCTGATTCACTACAAAGCATTCAAATACCTAAACACAGTTCTCAGGATTACAAGCCTTGAAGCTGGATTAAGCAGCGGAACAATAATAAACCCAAACAACGGAATAGGGGTAAACGTTACCGCAAACGACGTTAGCATGGTCACTATAATACCCGAAAAGGACGTGCAGAAAGCATTGGACAAGGCAGAAGAAGCGATTTACTCCGCAGGGTCAAACATATACAGCATAGTTATAGGCTCCAACGCCCTTTTGCTTTACGTTTCAGACAAGCCAAACATTTATCAAAAGGTCCACGACGCTTTGGTCCCAAGCGGCCTAGCGAAGGCCATAAGCGTCATGCCTCAGCTCAGCGAAATAACGATTAAATCGTTTGACCTAGAGGCTACGCCCGGGCACTTGAGCTCCGTAGTATCTCCTTTGGCTGAGAAAGGCATAAACATATTTGGAGTCATAACAGCAACCAGCACGATAAAAGTATACGTAAAGAGCTCAGAGGCTGAGGCCTCTTTAAACCTTATAAAGGAGAAAGTGGAGGTGTAGGGATTATGAAAGAAACCCTTGAAGTTGGGATCTTAGGAGCAACAGGAATGGTTGGAGCTGAGTACGTGAGGATGCTGGCCAGTCACCCGTGGTTTAAAATTAAATACGTCGTTGGAAAGAAGTCAGCAGGCAAAAAGTTCAAAGAAGCCAAGGCAGGCGAATGGGTAACGTCCTATGAGCCTCCAAAAGAAATAGCAGAAATGGTTGTGGAAGAGGCTAACCCGGAAAACCAAAAAGCAGACCTCTTCTTCAGCTGTCTGCCAACTGAAGCAGCAAAGGAGCTTGAGCCGCTTTATGCTAAAAAGTTCCCAACTTTCAGCGACGCTTCAGCTTACAGGATGGAGCCTGACGTTCCGCTTTTGATCCCTGAGATAAACCCAGAACAGTGGGTGCTCATAAAGGAGCAGAAGAAGAGGGGCTGGGAAGGCTTCCTTACAACAGGGCCGAACTGCACAGCCATAGGGCTAAACATGACCCTTAAGCCTTTGCACGACGAGTTTAAGATAAAGAAGATAGTCGTGGCGACGATGCAGGCAGTAAGCGGGGCGGGCTTTCCTGGAGTGGCAAGCATGAGCATTCTTGACAACGTCATACCGTACATAAAGGACGAAGAAGAAAAGGTATACATAGAAACCCAGAAGATACTTGGTAAAGTTGTAGACAACCGCGTCGAGTTCGCAAACATCGACGTCGCAGCAATGTGTCATAGGGTGCCCACAATAGACGGCCATCTTGAAAGCGTTTACATAGAGACTGAGAAGAAGATAACCCCTGAAGACGCCGCGGACGTACTGAGGAAGTTCAAGGGGCTACCTCAGGAGCTAAAGCTTCCAACAGCCCCAGACCAGCCTATAATAGTTAGGGAAGAGCCCGACAGGCCTCAGACCAGGCTAGATAGGTACGCTGGTTCAATCCCAGGCATGAGCGTTGTAGTTGGAAGGATAAGAAAAGGCATAGACGACCACTCAATAAGGTACGTTCTGCTCTCACATAACACGATAAGGGGCGCGGCTGGGAACACAATACTTACGGCTGAGCTTTTCTTAAAGGAGGGCTGGCTATATGACTACAGGAAAGCTTAGAAGGCTAGCAAGAATAACAAAGAACGGAAGGATCCTTTGCGTTCCCATGGACCACGGTGTCAGCGACGGGCCCATAAAGGGCCTTGAGGACATAACGTCGATAGTTAAGAAGGTTGAAGAGGGAGGAGCAACCTCGGTAATCCTTCACAAGGGCTCCATAAAGGCCTTAAAGTACGAGCCAAACCTAGGCGTAATTATGCACGCTTCCGCTAGCACGAGCTACGGTCCTACGCCTTATTACAAAGTCCTTGTTTCAAGCGTTAAAGAGGCTGTTTTTCTCGGGGCCGACGCAATATCCCTTCACATAAACGTAGGCGCGAACAGCGAAAACAACATGTTCGTAAGCCTTGGAAAGGTAGCAGATGAAGCTGATAGGTGGGGGATGCCTTTAATAGCCATGATGTACGTAAGAGGAGAGAACGTTAAGAACCAGTACGACCCAGACCTAATCAAGAAGGCTGTAAGGCTAGGGGGAGAGCTTGGGGCTGACATAGTTAAGGCTCCCTACACCGGAAGCGTTGACACGTTTAAAGAAGTTGTAAGAGGCTCGCTTGTGCCAGTAGCAATAGCAGGGGGCCCGAAGCTTGAGAACGTTAGGGATGTGCTGAAAATGGCCAAAGAAGCCCTCGAAGCCGGGGCCATAGGCGTAACATTTGGGAGAAACGTGTTTCAGGACAAGAACCCTAAGGCCGTGGTTAAGGCACTATCAAAGATAATATTTGAAAACTATGACGTTGAAGAAGCTTTAAAGGTCTACAATGAAGAAAGTAATAGTTAAGCTAGAAAGAGCCTCAAAGGAAGTAGAGGATCTGTTTAAGCAGTACGGCGTAGACCATTTCATCGGCTCGCTTAGCGAGCTAGAAGGGGTCGAAAGGATAAGGGTTCAGACGCAGAAGGACATAGAGTCCATCAAAGAGCTTTTGAGAAAAGGTGTGAAAGGGATATTAGTTGAGACAGACAACTGGAGGGTTATCCCGCTGGAGAACATAATTGCCGAAGTTTCTGGAAAAGCAGAAATTTACGCAGAGGCCAAAAGCCCCGAAGACGCTCAGGCGCTTTCCGGCGTTTTGGAAAGGGGCGTTGACTACGTTATAATAAGCCCAAAGGGCCCAGAAGAAGCTATATCCTACGTTAACGCTCTTAACCTTGGCAAGTTGAAGCTCAGCTTAAGGCCGGTAACGGTAAAAGGCACAAGGCTCGTTGGCGAAGGCTCAAGGGTCTGCGTGGACACTATAGAAATGCTTGAGCCAGGAGAAGGAATGCTGGTAGGTTCCTTTTCATCTTTTCTTTTCTTGGTCCACGCAGAAGTTTTCGAGAGCCCCTTTACGAGCCCACGGCCATTCAGGGTTAACGCGGGCGCCGTTCACAGCTACATTCTTGTAGGCGAAGACAAAACCAAGTACCTTTCAGAAATCAAGTCTGGGGACAAGGTTCTGGTCTCAAACTATAAAGGTGAAGCTAGGACTGTTTTCGTAGGTAGGTCTAAGCTTGAGAGGAGGCCCATGATATTGATAATGGCCGAGAGCGAAGGTCTTTTCGGAACGATAATTCTTCAGTACGCTGAAACTGTAGCTCTTGTTAAGGAAGACGGCTCAGCTTTACCCGTTACGGAAATAAAGGAGGGAGACAAAGTATTAGCCATGGTGACTCAACCTACTGGAAGGCACTTTGGAATAAAGGTTGAGGAAAAGATCAGGGAGAGCTGATGCAAGATGACCAGCGTCGTAGTCTCTTTAATGGGAAACACGATAGAGGAAATGTACAAGAAGGTAAGCAGGGTTGACAGCAGGAGCATCATCGAGCTTAGGCTTGACTCCATAAAGAACTTGAACCCAAAGGACGTTCCATCTTACTTCAGCTCTGAGATGAGCAGGTCAATAATAACATACAGGAGCCCGTCTGAAGGAGGATTGAGCAGAGACTATAAGATAACGAACTTGATTCAGTTGGTCGAACTCATGAAGGATTACAAGCCTCTGCTTTTTGATATAGAAGCAGAAACCTTAAAGAAGATATCAGGAAGCGTTGACGTGTCAGGCCTAAACCTTATAATTTCGGTTCACTACATATTTACGAAGCCAACTCAGCAGGACCTTAATTCGTTTATCTCAGAGAACAAGGATAAGGCGAAGTACCTGAAGGTGGTTAACAGCCCCGAGAACATATCTGAAGCCCTGCAGGTACTTTCTCTTTACTCAACTGTTGAGAAGGGAAAGCTGATAGCGTTCTCTGTGGGCGACAGGTGGAGCTTCACGAGATACTTATCGGTCATTCTTGGTTCCCCTCTAATGTACACTCACCTTAAGAACGAAAGGGTTGTTGAAGGTATGCCTGAGGAAAGCGAAGCTTATGAATTCATAAAGTTCTTGAAAAATTGGCCCTCTATGCCCTTATAGGTTATCCTCTATCCCATTCTTTGTCCTTTAGGATAAACAACGCGATTTTAAACGAGCTCGGGGACTTTTACATTCCCTTTGAGACTCAAGAAGGGATGCTAAACAGGGTAGTCGAGGCTCTGAGGGTTCTTTCGCGCGGCTTCAACGTAACCATACCTTACAAAAAATCTATCCTCGTCTACTTGGACGAGGTTTCAGAAGAAGTTAGGATGATAGGGGCGGCCAACGCGGTTAAGGTCTTTGAAGATAGGCTTTTGGGTTACAACACCGACTATCTAGCGATAAAAAAACTGTCTAAAGACGTGCAAGGCAGCTCAGCTCTAATCTATGGGGCTGGGGGCGCCGCCAGCGCGTCAGCTTACGCTCTTTTTTCTCTTGGATTCAACAAGTTTTACATATTTAACAGAACAAGAGATAGGGCTGAGGCTTTGGCCAAAAGGATCTCGCTCTGGGGCGCTAAGGCTGAAGTAGTTGAAGGTCCCGTGAGAGCCGACGTCTTCGTAAACGCTACACCGCTGGGGATGTACTACGATGACTCTCAGCTTCTTAGCTTCTTCAGAAAAGGAGGCTACAGCTCAACCATAGACCTGGCTTACAGCTTAAATGGCACAAACCTTCAGAAGGCCTCAAAGGTTTACGTATCTGGTTTAGACATACTGATCGAGCAGGCAGCGCTCTCGATAGAAATATGGAAAGGAATCGCTGTCGACAGGGAGAAAATGAGGTCGGTGCTTCGTGAAGGTTAAGGTTAGGGTTTGGGGAGGGGTTAGCTTCATCAACGCGCTAATAGGGATGTACGGGTCAGCCATGGCCGTAAAGCTCCCTCTGATCCTTGAGGTCGAGGAATCAGACAGGTGGCTAGGCGACCAAATAGCGAAAGCAATATTTGAGGAGATCGGGCTAAAGGGCAAGTTCTCTGTTAAGGTTTCCTCGGAGATACCTCAGGGGGTTGGTTTAAAAAGCTCAAGCGCATACACAGCTTCTCTAGCCATCGCAGGCCTAGCATTTAAGGGAAATGTAGATGTTGACGAAGCCGTTAAAGTTTCCGCTAAAGTAAGCAAAAGGCTTGGGCTTTCTTTTACAGGAGCTTACGACGACGCCTACGCTTCTGTTCTAGGAGGGATAGTGCTCACGGACAATTCGACTGGCAAACTAATATCTAGGTTCGAAGCCCCAAGCGCCTGGAAGGTCACGATAGCTATAAACGAGGAGCTTAAGAAGACCGTGAACCAAGGGCTTCTAGAGAAATTTAAGGAGCTAACAGATCTGTTGATAAGGTACGTAAAAGAAAGGAACTTTTGGGCCGCCGCTTTGCTGAACTCGCTTATAGTATCATCTTCTAACGGATATCCAAAAGACCCATTTATAAAGGCCGCTTCAACAGGTGCTATAGCTGGAATTTCTGGAAACGGCCCAGCATACTTTGCGATAAAAGAAGGTGAGCCATACGTCTTTGAAGGGATGAAAAACATCTTTTCATCTCCTGCTAACGAAGGTTATCTCCTGGAGGTACATTAAATGAAGTTTTATCTTAAAGGATCGTTAAACGATAAGCTTGTGGTCCAGCCTCCTCCTAGCAAAAGCTATGCGCAGAGGGCTCTCTTAGCCGCAAGCCTTTCTGAAGGAAGAAGCAGGGTTATATTATCAGGCCAGGAGCCCGACGACGTCAAGGTCTTTAAGAGGGCTTTAAGGAGCATGGGGGTGAAGATCAGAGGAGATGAAGTTGAAGGAACGATACCAGAGCCTCCTGAAAACGTCATAAACATGAAGTACAACGGTACAGGTCTCAGGTTTATGACAGCTTATTCAACTTTAGCTTCAAAAGGTTACGTCGTTCTCACAGGCTACTCAAGCTTGATAAAGAGGCCTATAGGCCCTTTGGTTGAAGCCATCAATGAGCTGGGCGGCTGGTCTTTGGCTTTAGGAGAAGGAGGTAAGCCTCCTGTTATAGTAAAAGGGCAAAGAATGAAGGGAGGAGACGTTGAGATAAAGGCCTCTGAATCTTCCCAGTACGTCAGCGCTCTTCTTTTGGTCTCCCCGCTAAACAAAGAGAGGACTAAAATAACCTGGAAGAACAGGGTTTCTGAGCACTACGTCAGCATGACCCTTTGGGTCATGAAGGAGTTCGGAGTAGCTCCTGAAGTAGAAGGCGAATCGTTTATAGTTTATCCTGGGGTCTACAGAGCTTCTACATTTCAAGTCCCTGCCGACGCTTCATCATCTTCTTTTTTCGTTTCGCTGTCAATCATGAGCGAAAAAGAGGTCCTGATAAAAGGCTTAAAAGAAGAACCGCCTCAGGCTGATCTCTTAGGGCTTATAAGCGTCCTCAAAGAAGCAGGAATAAAGTTTTCATTCATAGATGAAGGGCTATACGTTTACGGTAAAATTCCTGATAAGCCTATTCACGCTAACTTAAAGGATTCCCCAGACCTATTCCCCGCCCTTTCTGTCCTCGGCTGCGTCGTCCCAGTAAAGATAACGGGCATTGAGCACATAAAATATAAGGAGAGCAACAGAATAGCTTCTATGGCATCGGAGCTATCTAAGTTAGGCTGCAAGGTTAAAGCTTCTGAGAACGACTTTTACGCTGAGCCAGGAAGCTTAAAAAAAGAAGCAGAGCTTTACGGCTGGAAAGACCACAGGGTCGTCATGGCCCTAGCTGTGCTCTGTCTATCTTTGGGGATAAAGTGCAGGATAAACGGATACGAGCACGTTAAAAAGTCCTTTCCTTCCTTCTTTGAGGAGCTCAGAAAGAATGGGGCAGAGGCGGTAGCTTATGCTTGACAACGGCTTAGGGAAATCATTGGTCATGGTTAGCTTTGGGGAGAGTCACGGCCCTGCCGTTGGCGTTCTGATAGAAGGAATACCTCCGGGAACAGAAATAAGAGAAGAGAAGATAAACGAATGGCTCTCAAGGAGAAGGCCAAGCTCTTCAATATCTTCCACTAAAAGAAAGGAGGAAGATAAAGTAGAAATAATCTCAGGGGTCTACAGAGGAAGGGCGACTGGGGCGCCTTTAGTTGCTATAGTCAGGAACACTGGGGCTGTTGATGAGTTTTACTCCTTCGCTGAAGAGGGTTGGGTTAGGCCTGGGCACGCGGACTATCCAGCCTACATAAAGTACAAAGGGTTCAACGACCCGCGGGGAGGGGGAAGGTTTTCAGCTAGAATTACTGTTGGATTTGTCATAGCTGGCGCAATAGCTGAAGAAATCTTGAAGCCTCTCAAAGTTGAGGTTGTAGGTTACACCAAGAGCATAGGGAGCGTTGAATGCCCAGACCTAAGCTTGGAAGAAGCGAGAAGAAGGTATGAGTTTGAGACAAGGTGCCCCTCAAAGGAGCACGAGGAGCTTATGAAAAAAGAAATACTCAGCGCCAAAAAGGAAGGGGACAGCGTAGGAGGTACGGTTAGGATATTGAGCAGCAAGCTCCCCGTTGGCCTCGGGCAGCCGGTCTTTTCTTCGATAGATTCAGAGCTTGCCAAAGCGTACTTTTCTATCCCTGCGGTTAAAGGGGTAGAGTTTGGGGCCGGCTTCAGGGCCTCAAAGCTAAGAGGCTCCCAGAACAACGATCAGTACGTCATCGTCAACGGAGAAGTAACAACCCTTTCTAATAACGCAGGAGGAATATTAGGAGGCATGACAAACGGTCAGCCTATAGTAGCTACGATAGCCTTTAAGCCCGTTTCATCAATATACAAGCCTCAAAGGACAATAAACGTTAAGCAGATGAAGGAAGGAACGCTTGAGCTTAAAGGGATGCACGACGCTTGCGTAGTTCCAAGAGCTGTTCCGATAGCTGAAGCGCTAACCTACTTCGTCCTAGCAGACATGGCCATAAGGGGAGGCTTTATAAATGAGAGATGACCTCGAAAGAAAGAGAGAAGAAGCTTTTAAGCTTCTTGAATCAGCCTTAACTTCCCTAAGGGAAAGAAGAAAGATATCAAAAGAGATAGGAAAAATAAAAAAGGAGATCGGAAGCGAGTTAGAGGATTACGATAGGGAGTTAGAGATTTATAAAAGGCTGATGCCCAGAGGGATTGAACAGAGCCTAGTGAACTGTTTTGTTTTAGATTCGCTAAAGGCTCAAGGCTGGAGGATCCCAAAGCCTAGGGACTTAGAAATCGAAGCTTCGAGCATAGATTGCGAAAAAAGAGAGGTAAGCGTTGAAGAGCTCAAGGATGTTCACAAAGCGGACTTCGTTGCTGTTCTTGGAAGCAGGAGTTTGGCCTTTGTGTCATGGCTTTTGGCTCTGAAAACCAAGGCTATCTACCTTTACGGTCCTGTAGGAAGATCATGGGAGTTGCTTTCTTGGTCCTTATTTGTGCGGCCCTACAGGATAAAAGAAGCAAACAAAAGCCTTCCTGCTTTCTTGCAATCCCCCGATAGGTTTGGGAGAGTATACAAGTCGTTTTCTGATTTTAACAAAAGCTCACTGATAGACCTAACCTATTCTTCGAGAAAAAGGGCTGAGGGAGAAGCCTTATACGTTTACTCGCCTGCGACAGAAGCCGGAAGACCGTGCGAAAGGACTGTAGTTTTTACTAACAACAAAGCTGCTTTCAACCTGCTTATTTCAACGTACAGAAGCTTATTTGGCTTGCCTGGAAAAACCTTAGAGGTTTGCGACGAAGAAAAACTCAGGAAAACATACTCAGAAAGAGAGAAGTCATTCAAAAACATAGAAGCTTATGAGTGGGAGGACGGGCCGTTCATAGCGGTTAAAAAAAGGATAAGCGGGAGCTTAAGTTCAAAGCATTTTGGATATGATGGAAAAGCCTATGTGTACAACATGCTTCTATTATCATAATATTTAATATATTGTGATTGTTAAAAGTCGACCCCAATCTTAGCGAGGTACCCTTGGTCAAATATATGCTTAACTTTCACCATTTCTGTAACTATGTCGGCTTCATCTATAATTTCCTTTGGGGCTGTGCAGCCTGTGAGAACTACGTTAACCCTTTCGTTTCTGCTTCTTAAGGCCGCTAAAACTTCATTTGGCTGAAGGAGTCCAAGGCTTAAGGCGCAGTTTATCTCATCTAAAACAACAACGTAGTAGGTAGGATCTTTCATGATGCCAGTCGCAAAACCTAAGGTTTCCATGGCCTTTTTCCTGTGTTCCTCTTTTGCCTTGCTGTCCCCCATAATTCCCACAAAGCCTAACCCTCCAGAATAAACTAGCACGTCGCTGAGCCTTGACAAAAACTTTGTTTCCCCGCTAACCGAGCTTTTTATGAACTGAATGTAAGCTGCTTTATACCCATGTCCTAGGGCTCTTATTATCATCCCCAAAGATGCTGTAGTTTTCCCTTTTCCGTTTCCGTAATAAACTATTATTAAGCCCCTTTTGATGATGCTCACAGTAAGACTCTTTAGAGCCGAGATTTAAACTAATTTTTGTTCATTTTCCTTTTATGTGAAAGAAGATTTGAAAAAATTTATAAAATTTTTAGTTTAATACATACAGCTTATTTGTTTTTCAAAGATATTTTATAAAATTTTTATTTTAGTAAAGTTAAATATGTGGCTTTCTAATATATTTTAGTGGATGAATGTTCTGGCCATAGGGTCTAAGAGGTTTATTACTTTTTTTAAGCTATTTGGATTTATGGGTTTGTTAGCTGAAGATAAAAATTCAGTAATCAGCGCTTTAAAAGGATTAAGCGGAAGCTACGGGCTCATAGTGATAGACAGAAGCGTTATCAAAGGTTCTGAAAGCGAAATCGATGAAATATCGATGAGCATAGAGCCTCCAGTGCTGGCCTTGGACCCGCCTTACGAAGTTTACGAGACCGCAGAAGCCGTTGAGAAAGAAATAAGAAGGGTCATGAAGGTGTTCTAAGTTGGAAAGCATTAACTCTGTTGTTGAAAGGGAAAAGCAGGAAGCTCTTAGCCTTTTGTCGAAGGCTTTTGAAGAGGCTAAAAGAATAATAGAAGAAAAAGAAAGGGAAGCGATTGAAGAAGGAGAGAAGATCATAAAGGAGGCAAAAGAGAGATCAGAAAGGGAGAGGGCGGTAAGGTCATCTCAAAAGGAGCTTGAAATGAAGAGGATCTACAGCGTAAAGGAAGACGAGCTGATGGAAAAGTTAATCTCTGAAGCGTACGCAGAGTTTCTCCAGAGCGAGCAGTATGAACAAGTATTGAAGAGGCTAATGCAGGAAAGCGCAAAGGTGGGCGGAGCTAAAGTATATTCAGGGAAGCTTGACGCCCAAAAGGTTGAGAGGATAGCTAAAGATTTGGGCTTAACTTATTCAGGCTTGGCAGAATTCAACAGGGGGTTTTCCGTAAGCCTTGGGGAGGAATTGATAGTTTATGATTTTGATAGGATGCTGGAGGACGCTAAAAGGGAGTTGAAGAGAAGCATAAGGCTTAAGGTGAGCGAAGTTGGGGGTAAAGGGAAGAATAACTGAAGTTAGGGGCACTGTAGTAAAAGCGACGAACGTATCAGGAATACAGATGAACGAAATGGTTAGGGTAGGAGAACTTAAGCTAATAGGAGAAGTAGTAAGGGTTGAAGGGGATAACGCGTACATTCAGGTATATGAGTTTACTACAGGCCTTAGGCCTGGCGAGCCCGTAGAAGGTCTTGGATCGCCCCTGTCAGTAACTTTGGGTCCAGGAATCATAGGGAACATTTACGACGGCTTGCAGAGACCGCTGAGCAACATAGAGGGCTATTCAATATCCAGAGGTTATACCGCAGATCCAGTCGACATAAAGAAGAAGTGGCATTTCATTCCAACAGCAAAGCAAGGAACAAAGGTTAAGGGAGGAGAAAAGCTAGGTTACGTTGAAGAGACTGGATTAATTAGGCACTACATTCTAGTTCCGCCCAACGTTAAAGGAGCTCTGACTTTCGTTGCCCCAGAAGGGGACTACAGGGTTGATGAGCAGATAGCTGAAGTGAAGAACGGGGAAAAGCTCGAGCTAACAATGCTTCAGAAATGGCCGGTTAGGGTCCCCAGGCCTTTCGGAAGGAGGCTTGTGCCTTCTGAGCCTCTAGTCACTGGGCAAAGGGTTATAGACACATTCTTCCCGCTAGCTAAGGGAGGCTCAGCGGCTGTCCCCGGAGGGTTTGGAACAGGGAAAACGGTTCTGCTTCACCAAATAGCATCTTGGGCTAACTCTAGGGTGGTAGTTTACGTGGGATGCGGGGAGAGGGGAAACGAAATGGTTGAGCTTCTTAAGACCTTCCCGAAGTTAAGCGATCCAATCAGCGGGAGGCCTATAATGGAAAAATCTATAATGATAGCTAACACCAGCAACATGCCCGTTGCCGCTAGGGAGGCTAGCATATACGTTGGGATAACGCTTGCAGAGTACTACAGGGACATGGGATACGACACGCTTCTTCTCGCTGACTCAACAAGCAGGTGGGCTGAAGCTTTAAGGGAAATAAGCGGAAGGCTTGAAGAAATACCGGCTGAAGAAGGTTACCCGTCTTACTTGGCTTCAAGGATAGCCGCTTTCTATGAAAGGGCAGGGTACGTTGAGACATTAGGCGGGGACATAGGGAGCGTTTCAATTATAGGAGCAGTTTCTCCCCCGGGAGGGGACTTTACAGAGCCGGTCACGACCCATACGCTGAGGTACGTTAAGGCTTTCTGGCTTCTAGACCCCAACCTGGCTTACTCAAGGCACTACCCAGCAGTAAACTGGGTGTCCAGCTACTCTTCCTACGCTGAGCCCATATCAAAGTGGTGGACGGAAAAGATATCTGAAGAATTTCAAGCATTAAGAAGGCAAGCTTTAGACCTTCTCTTCAGGGAAGAGAGCTTAAGAAGCATAGTCAGGCTCTTAGGACCTGAGGTCCTCCCGGAAGATGAAAAGCTTGTTCTTGAAGCAGCAAACATGCTAAAGGAGGGCTTCTTAAAGCAGAGCGCGTACCACGAAGTAGATAGGTATTCTCCTCCTGAAATTCAGTACTACCTTCTCAAGCTAATAATATCATTTTACGAAAAGGCCAAGGAAAAGATTAAGCAGGGCAAAACCGTTGAAGAGATAAAGTCCAGCCCGGTTTACCTGGAAGTTGTTAGGGCTAAATTTAACCTGAGAAATAAGGATGATTTTGAAGCTTTAATGAAGAAGGTGATGGAGCTGTGAGCGGAAGCGTAACTTTTAGCTCGGTTGAAAGCATAAGAGGCTCATTGATGGTAATAAGAACCAACGGAAAGCTTGGGTACGAAGAGCTCGTTGAAATAGAGCTAGAAAGCGGGGAAAGGAGGCTCGGAAGGTCTCTACAAGTCAGCGAAGACATTGCTGTGGTTGAAGTATTCGAAGGGACTCAGGGCCTTTCTCCAAAAGGCGTAAAGGTTAGGTTCCTCGGCAGGCCTCTTGAGCTTCCTGTCTCTAACGAGCTTTTGGGAAGGGTCTTCGATGGGCTAGGCAGGCCCATAGACGGCATGCCTGAGCCAGTTGGTGAGATGGAGCTGGACATAAACGGCAGGATACTTAATCCATACAGGAGGGAATATCCAGACGAATTTATCCAGACCGGGATATCAGTCATCGATGGGATGCTGAGCATGGTTAGGGGACAAAAGCTACCGATATTCTCGGGCTCAGGTCTTCCTCACGATATGCTCGCTGCCCAGATAGCTAGGCAGGCAACGATAGCTAAAGGAGAAGAGTTCGCCGTTGTTTTTGCTGCCATAGGAGTCCCTGCGGACACAGCTATGTTCTTCAGGAAGGAGCTTGAAGAATCTGGGGCCCTCAAGAGGAGCGTCCTCTTCTTAAACCTAGCAGAAGACCCTGCGGTCGAAAGGATAGTTACTCCCAGGGTTGCTTTAACAGCTGCTGAATACTTAGCTTTTGAACAGGGCTACCACGTTTTAGCTATACTAACGGACATGACCAACTACGGGGAAGCCCTTAGGGAGATAAGCATGATGAGGGAAGAGGTCCCGAGCAGAAGGGGATACCCTGGATACCTCTACACTGACCTAGCTACTATATTTGAGAGGTCTGGAAGGATCACGGGAAGGAAGGGAAGCCTGACTCAGCTTCCGATCTTAACGATGCCTGCTGACGACATAACGCACCCAATACCTGACCTTACTGCGTACATAACTGAAGGACAGATAGTGCTGAGCAAGGACCTCTTCTACAAGGGAATATATCCTCCAGTAAACGTGCTGATGAGCTTGAGCAGGCTTATGAAGGATGGGGTTGGGGAAGGGAAGACGAGGGCTGACCACAAGGAGCTGAGCGACCAGCTTTACAGCTCATACTCTAAGGCTATGGAGGTTAGGTCTTTGGCTGAAATAGTTGGCGAAGAAGGGATATCTGAAGCATCTAAAAAGTACCTGCAGTTCGCCGACGCCTTTGAAAGGAGGTTCGTGAATCAAGGGCCTTATGAAAACAGGGACATAGAAACGACTCTAAACTTAGCTTGGGACGTTCTTTCAATACTGCCGGAGAGCGAGTGGACGAACATAACCGAAAAGAGCAAGAAGGTGTATTTGGATGTCGTTCAGAAACGTTACGTCAAAGTCTGAGCTATTAAGGCAAAAGAAGGAGCTTGAGGCTGTCAAAGAGGTAGATAAGATACTTACTACTAAAAAGGACGTAATATTACAGAAGATATCTGAAGTTGGCCCTGAAGTAACCCATTCTCTATCTAAGCTTTTGAAAAAGCTTGATGAAGCTTACGAGGCTTATTCAATATTGATCTCAGAGCACAGCCAAGCCGAAGTTGAATCTCTAGCAGAGCTGATGCAGGGAAAGCTTGAGGTTAAGGTTAACAAAGAAAGGTTCATGGACGTGATATACTCAAGGCCAGAAGTTATAAAGTCCGTTAAACCTATACCTGCGACCTGGGCTCAGCAGAACTTTTACGAGAAGGCCGAAGAGCTTATTGAGGCTTTGATTTCAGCAGCATGGCTAAAGTCCTTTGTGCTTAAGCTGATCAAAGACCTGAGGGATACTGACAGGCTGATAAATGCGCTAGAAAAAGTTGTGATACCTGAGACAGAGAAAAGGATAGCCGTTTTATCTTTAACTTTGGAGGAAAGGGACAGGGAAGAGCTCAACAGGATAAAGAAGGTAAGGGATAAGTTGGTGAAGAGGGTTGGAAGGGTTTGAAGATGCTTTAAAGGAGCTTGAAAAAAAGTACAAAGAGATGGCCGAAAATATAACCAAAGATTACGAAGAGCTAAAGCAAGAATACATAAAAAAGCTTAAATTGACAACAGAGTAATAATATGTGAGCTGAATTGCTGTTAACTCTGCTGCTTTTAGCCTTTCAGTCGTTACAGAGTTTAGGTGCAACCTTAGGCGCAGGGATAGCTTTCGGGCTCGCAGCTCTAGGAGCAGGAATAGCGATAGGAGGAGCTGGAGCAGCAGCAACCGCAGCGGTAGCTGAGCACCCAGAGAGGCCTGAAGTAAGGTCTTTCTCGCTTATAATGGTAGCGCTGGGCGAAGCAGTAGCTATCTACGGAATAGTAATCGCTATACTGATACTTTCAAAGGCTTAAGATCTTAGTGAGCTCGCTACTAATTTTATTGTAAATTTCTTCGTGCGCTTCGTCGTACCAATCCTCGTTCTTGCTAATTTCCCTTAGGCTGTTAAGCACCTCGAGGCTCCTTTTTGCGTGAACCTTTAAGTCAACTTCCTTCCAGCTGTAGCCGTCAAAGAGCTTTACCTGCCTCTCGGACCAGTCGCCGGGCTGGTCCATCCCAGGGAAGTAGCAGGGTAGCATTCTTTCGACTACTTCTTCAGGGGCAGAAGCAGCAAGCTTAACCTTCTTTCCCTCAGACCTGTAAAGCGGCTCGTCTAAGCCGTAAAGGGGCATATCGTATCCGTTTGAAGCCAAGGGCGTCAGGTTCTCTAGCGCATAGAATTCAGATGATATGTTATAGCTTTCTAAGAAAGAAGTCAGCTTTTTTACGGATTCTTCAGATATAAAGCCGTAGAACAGCACCTTCTTTATCCTGCAGCCGCTGTTCGAGCACTTTTTTAGCAGGTTTTCTAATACGAAAAGGGACGTGTTGCCCGTTGCTTCTGTGTCAGGCTTAAAAACTACGTATTCACCCTGGGGAAGCTGCTTGGGCTCTTCGTAGGTCATTACTAGCTCTCTGACCGTGTGCATTCTAAACGAAACGTACCTGTAAAGGGGCCTGTACCAGGACTCTACAAAATTCACCCCTTTCTCTCTTAAAGCTTCGTGAACCTTGTATCCAAGAGAAGCCCTAAGCACGTGCTGCATGATGATCTTATCAGAAAGTTTGCCTTCGCGGTCCAAAAAGCTGACAAACTTTTTGGCCGCGGACAAATTCAGGCTCTCAAACCTTTCTCCCACTACAAAAGGATAACAAGCTATTTCTCTAGCTTCATCAGAATCTAAAACATATGTGTTTTTTCCACCTTCATACACTTTGAGGCCGTCAGAGCTGTACTTGAGGGAGAAAGATGTGTTAAAGTTAAAGCTTTTAAAAACTTTATCCCTGAGCTCTTTAAAACCCATCAATGAGTATTTTTAAGATGTTTTAATAAGCGTTCTGTTTTAGTTTAACCTGTTATTATATAATTTGCTGATCTAAGGCCTCGAAAACTAGGTTCAGAGCAGCTTATGTAACTAGGTAAGCTTATCTTTTTAGAGGTTTAATAAAAATATCATGGAAGAGGTCGACGTCCTGTTTAAGAACGCAACCTGCATAACTATGGTCGACTCTAAGCCTTTTTGCAGGGGTCAGGTTGCTGTAAAGGACGGAAAGATATATGCGGTAGGCGAAAGCCTAAAGTTTGACGCTAAGGATTCTTTTGAAGAAGACCTTATCTTAATGCCCGGCCTGGTTGACGCTCACACGCATGCCTTTCAAGTGCTCCTAAGGGGCTTCGTGAACAGCAAAAGCTTAACCGTTCACCCTTTCTGGCTTAAAGTCTTGATACCTTTTGAGATGTCTCTTAGCGAAGAAGAAGCAAGGGTGAGCGCTGAGCTATCTGTCCTCAACATGCTGAAAAAAGGAACTGTGCTCTACCTGGACGCTGGAGGCCCGTACCCTGAGATATTGGCTGAAGTATCAGAAAAGGCCGGGATAAAGGCCAGGGTAACTCAGTCCACTTTGGACAAGGTTAAAGGATATGAGAGAGGTGTTGAAGACAGCCTTAAGCTAATCGAAAAGTACAGAGCTGGAAGGGTAAAGGCTTGGCTTTCGATAAGGCAAATAATGCTGGCCAGCGACGAGCTGATGAACGGCATATTCAGGCTTTCAAAAGAAAAAGGCGTGCCGGTAACCATGCACATCTCTGAAGAGGTTTCTGAAGTTGAATTCTCTTTAGAAAAGTGGAACCTCAGGCCCGTTGAGCTTCTGAACACTTTGGGCTATCTTGGTGAGAACCTTGTCCTTGCTCACGCGGCCTTCTTAAGCGAAGACGAGGTAGATCTTATAGCTAAGACCAAAACAAACGTAGCCCACTGCCCCTCCGTCAATTACCCTTACATGAACTTTCCTAAGGTCGCTTCTCTGCTAAGGAAGGGGGCTAACGTTGCTTTAGGCTCAGACGGCGGCGCCTTTACCTCTCTCGACATGCTTTCAGAGGCTAAAGTAGCCTTTTCAGCTCTTAACGGGTTTTACGGCTCTCCTTACAGGAGCATAGAGGTTAGCGCGTACGACCTGCTTAAGATGCTAACGGTCAACGGTTACAAAGCCTTAAAAGAAGAAGGGTCTGGAAAAATTTCAGTTGGCTACAACGCAGACATAATAGCGTTAAAGCCCGGTCCTTCTTTGCTCCCTCTAGGCGATCCAACTACTATAGTTTTCTACGCTACAGGGGGAGACGTTAAGCACGTTATCGTTGACGGTAAAATATTAGTAAGGGACGGAAGAGCTTTAACGTTAGATGAAGAAAAGATAACAGAAGAGGCTCAAAGCCTGCGGGATAAGGTAGAAGAAAAGCTTTGGAAGTTAAAGCTTCAGAGCGCGTGAGCAAAAAGGTTATACTGAGCGCGCCTTAAAGATAGCTTATGTCAGCCTTTGAAGGGGTCTTCAGGGACAAAGAAGGAAGGTCTTATCACTTAAAGGCAAAAGAGGGGACTTTGAGCCCTTTTTCGATAAACGCTGGTAGCCCTGAAAGGGTAGAAGCTTCCGCATCCCTCTTAAAGAACGCTGAGCTCATAAGCAAGAACAGGGGGCTGTACGTTTACAACGGGTTATACGATTCGCTTCCTGTAACAATCTTCTGCACAGGGATGGGTCCTGGATCCGCGGAAATAGCCTTTACCGAATACCTGTCAAACGTTGACTATAAAAGATCAAAAAGGGTAACAAGCATAAGGGTCGGGACGGCAGGCAGCTGGTCAAAGATCGTTAAGCCCGGGGACTTTGTAGCTGAGACTGGAATAGTCAGAAATGAGGGAGCAACTTTAAAGATAGCTCCTATAGAATGGCCCGCAAGGTCTGACGTGTTAACTTTGATCTCTATAGCTGAGGCCGTGGGAAGGCTAAACTTGACCGATAGGTTCTGGTTCGGACCAGGAATAACAAAGGATACTCTATATGCTGACGAGGATCCAGAGAGAAGATCGTCAACTCCTTGGGTCATTGAAGCAAGGTCAAAGTCTTATGAATACATGGGCGCCCTTTCAACTTCCATGGAGTCTTCTGTAATGGCCACGCTCAGCGAGTTCTACACCAGCAGGCTTAGAGAAGAAGGCATAAGGATCGGGTTTGGGAGCATTCTGCTCATAGTTTCTCCATATTTTGAAGAAGCTGGGAAGATTGAGTTCAACGTTAGCGAAGAAGATGAGCTTTTGGGCGTAAAGGTTGCTCTGGAAGCCTTGAAGGTTGTAAACGAGTTGCAAACGTCTGTAAATGAGTCAAAAGAAGTGAGGCTAGAGCACGCTCTGAGCGTCCTCTTCAAGAGGCTTACTTACTGATTTTTAAAGTTTATAACTATAATTTATGAAAATTATAGTGTGAGCCATAGTCAGGTTGCGCTTAACGCTGTCTTTGACGCTTACTGTCCAAACTGCGGCGGCCCTATTGAGGCTGAAAGGTTAAGGAAGGGCCTAGTCTGCTCGAAGTGTCTGCCAAAGGAAGGAGAGTATACTTACGAAAAAATGCTTGAAGAGATGCACAGGCTTGGCACACTTAAAAAGCTCAAGGAAGATTATGAAGTCATAAAGGAGCTCAAGGCTTTTTCGGAGTTCTTCAGGAAGGCCGTAGGAGCAAACATATCTGGGGCCCAGAGGCTCTGGGCAATAAGGTTCTTGAGGAACGAAAACTTTGCTATAACATCGCCTCCGGGAGCAGGGAAGACAACGTTCGGGCTTGTTGTTTCCCTTTATGAGCTATCCAAGAAGAGAAAGTCTCTGATAATAGTTCCAACCAGAACGCTCGCTCTGCAGTCAGCTGAAAGGGTTATTGAGTACGGGAAGAGGCTAGGTCTTAGCCCCAAAGTGTACACTTACAACAGCAAAGATCTAGAAATAAAGGACGCCGACGTTGCGGTAATAACTTCTAAATATCTGTTCTTGCACTATCAGGAGATAGAACCCCTTGACTTTAAATTTGTGTTCGTCGACGACGTTGACGCTGCGCTTAAGTCGAACAAGAGCATAAGGCTTGTTCTAAGGCTAGCAGGCTTCAGCGACGAAGAGATAGAAGAAGCAAGGAAGATAATACTTACCGAAAGAAAGATAGACCTACAGAAGATACTTGAGATAAGGAAGAAGGCAATAAAGAGGACGATGGTTTTCTCTTCGGGAACGATAACCAGGTCTAGCCCCCTCTTCCTTGTATTAATGGGCTTTAGGCCTGGATCGCCGGGCTCCTATCCTAGGAACGTGGTAGACGTTTATGAAGACATGCCTCAGGATCTTGTTGAAGCTATAAAGCAGAAGGTAAACGAGCTAGGGGAAGGCGGCCTGATATTCGTTGCCCCTGACCTTGGGTCTGAATACGCAGAAGAGCTGAGCAAAAAGCTTACGGAAGCAGGGGTAAGCGCCGCGCCAGTCAGCGGGAAGAACGTTAAGGTCCTTGAAGAGTTCAAAAAGGGAGTTTATAAGGTTTTAGTGGGCGTTGCGACCCACTACGGAACCCTAGTAAGAGGCATTGATATACCTGAAAAGATAAGGTACGCCATCTTCGTAGGGATACCCAGGTTTAAGTTTAAGATAGGCGAAAGGATGCACCCGGTCCTCATGACTAGGATCTTAACTTCTTACGCCCTCTACGTTAACAAGCCAGAAATAAACAAGCTGGCCTCTATAATAAGAAGAAAGATAACTAGGCTCAGCCCAGCGGCCCTCCAAGTTTTGGCGAAGAAGGTAAAGGAGGGTGAGATAGAAGACCAATACATAGCGTCAGCCTACAACGTAGTTAACGAAGCGCTTAAGGACAAAAGCTTTTTAGAAAAGCTTGGCTCAGCTATAGGCGCCGTCGTTAAAGAAGGATATGTCTACGTGCCGGACATAATAACCTACATTCAGGCCAGCGGTAGGACCTCGAGGATGAGGTCTTGGGGAAACACCCTTGGCCTCAGCTGGCTGTATGTGGACGATCAGAATTTGTTTCAGCTTTTCAAGAAGATATCTTCAATAACTTTTGGCATTGAGTGGAAGAAGCCAGAAGAGGTTAACATAAAAGAGATTTTAGAAAAGATAGATAGAGACAGGAAAGAGGTCGTTGCTGAGCAGGGGGTAGAAGTCACGGCCAGAACTTCAAGCTTTTCTTCGATGCTGATGATAGTCGAGTCTCCTCACAAAGCTAAAACCATAGCGAACTTCTTCTCAAGGCCTGCTATAACCATTAGGGAAGGGATAGTCGTGTTTGAAACGGTCGTCAGCGGAAACCTCCTCAGCATAGCTTACACCGCTGGCCACGTTGTGGACTTAACTCTAGATAAAATAGGCTATCACGGCGTAGAAATTTATAAGAACGAGAGGAGAGAATATGTTCCGCACTACGCAAGCATAAAAGAATGCGAAAACGGGCATCAGGTTACAACGGCTGGAAGCGTGTGCCCTGTTTGCGGAGGGAAGATCATTAGGGACAAGACGAGCATAATCTTGGCTCTTCAAAGGCTAGCCTTCGCTGTAGACACCGTCTTGGTAGGAACAGACCCAGACACTGAAGGAGAAAAGATAGCTTGGGACGTTCACAGCCTCCTGAGGCCTTTTAACAGGAACATAAAGAGGGTTGAGTTCCACGAAGTCACAAAGCCTGCGCTGCTTAAGGCTATAAGCGAGTCGAGGTCTGTTGACGAAAACCTAGTAAAGGCTCAAGTAGTAAGGCGCTTAGACGACAGGTGGCTTGGCTTTGAGCTTTCTAGCAGGCTTCAAACAGAATTTTGGAGGGAGTACTGTCTTAAGAACTTCGGAAGCGGGTGCGACAGGCCCAACAGAAACCTGAGCGCAGGGAGGGTTCAGACGCCCGTATTAGGCTGGATAATTGAAAGGTATAAGGAGTACAATTCTAAGAGCAACCTCGTAAGGGCTTACGGGGGAAAGCTAGAAGGGATCTTCTTAAAGTTCTACCCAGACAACGTTAGGCTGGCCATAGGCGATGAAATTAAGGTCTCGTTAGTTTCTTCAGAAGTATCCGAGGAAAAGGTCAACCCGCCCCCGCCCTACACGATGAGCGAAGTGCTGAGGGACGCTGCCAACATACTTAAGATGTCCGCGGAAGAGACGGCCGGAACCTTGCAGGACCTGTTTGAGGCTGGGTTCATAACTTATCCAAGGACCGACAGCACTAGGGTTTCTGACGCAGGTATAGCTGTGGCTAAGACGTACATAACGCAGGTGCTCGGGCTGGACGAGAAGCAGTACTTTTATCCGAGAAAGTGGGGAGAAGGAGGGGCCCACGAAGCTATAAGGCCAACCAAGCCGCTATCTTCTCAGGACCTTAAAAATTACCTGCAGCAGGGCCTTATTTACACGCCGGTAGCAATAACTTGGAGGCACTACGCTCTCTATGATTTGATATTTAAGAGGTTCATAGCCAGCCAGATGCCGGCCGCTTTGATAAGAAAGCAAATAATAAGCCTGAAAGCAGAAAAAGATGGTTCTGAAGTAAAGGTTGAGCCCAACCCATTGGAGCTTCCGATAGGAGTCGTTTTTGACGGATTTACAAGGGTGCTTCAAATTTACAGGGAGCTGTACGAGCCCATCAATCTTAAGGAAGCTAAAGTTAAGCTTGAAAACTTCTATGAGTTCAGGAAGGTTGAGCTATACTCTGAAGGGGACATCGTAGATGAAATGAAGAGGAGAGGGATCGGAAGGCCGAGCACATACGCAACCATAATCCAGACGATTCTGAACAGAAAGTATGCTATTCTCAGCGGCGAAAGAAAAAAGCTCGTTCCAACTAAGCTGGGAACATCAGCCTTCCAGTACTTAAAAGATAACTTTGGGGAGCTGGTTGACGAAAGCGTCACCTCAAAGCTTGAGGCTAAGATGGACGAGATAGAAAGCGGAAAAGTGAACTATGTGGACGTTCTGGACGAGATAATAGATGAGCTATCTCAGAAGCTAAAGCTCCAGCTCCCTCTTGTAAGGAAGTAGCAACGCTTTTATTGCTCCCTTTAAAATAAAACATTTGATGATGAAAATGAACCCGCAGTGAGCTGGCGCGATGATGAAGGCTGGCTCCTGATCATATTAATGTGCTCATGAAAGCTAAGAACAAAAGCGCTCCTGAGATGTGAGAAAAGCTTAAGCCTCTCCTTTCTTCGCATATAATGATCAAAGACTGAATCATAGAAATAACCAGCCCAATGACAACTTTTAAGGGAACTGAGAAGCTCGCTGAAAATATTAGGAAAGGCGGGTAAAGCCCAACAGAGATCGGGAGCTCAGAAAGCAGGGGGGACAGCCTCTCTTCGCTTTTCCTGCTTTTAAAAACAAACGGGGCTATCAGCTCTGGCAGAGAGCTAACGGCCGGCACGAGGATAAAAGAAGTTAATGCGGGATGAATTTTAAGGAAAGAAGAGATGCTTATCACTGTTTCAGTAACATATTTTCCCGTTAAGCCAAGCATGACTATCCCGGCCGCTGTGTATCCAAAAGCTGAAGCGTCTGAAACCTTGAGCTTAGTGCCCTTGAATTCAAGCATCAGAGAAGCTTCATAAATCAGAAAAACGACGGCCAGCGCTAATAGCCCAAGCCTAACAACGTAGTAAGAAAATATAAAGAGGGCAGATAGGGCAAAAAAGAAAACGAGCGTTCTCTGAGACCTTGGCTCCCTTTCTATCGGTCCCTTCTTTAAGGCCTTGTACGCTAAGATCCCTAAGGTTAAAACTATAAAGGGCTCGCCTAGCACAGTTCCTATTGAAACTGCAGTCCCGCTTTTGCCTAAAGTTAATCCATAGGCGAAGACAAATAGCTCAGGGGTGGTGGTTATGAAAGGAAAAAGAAAGTAAAGAAAATCTGAGATATTGCCTTCCTCAAGCGCTCTTTCTATTCCGTAGGAAACAAGAAAAGAGGCGATTACGAACATCAATAAAGAAAGAGCGCTTATCAGGCTTTGCACTAAAGTTTTATGCATCGTAGTCTTTTAAGCTTTACCAAAACGCGCAAAAAGCAAAAATTGCGCGCAAGATAAACAAAACTTGTGATAGTTAAGAAGGAAAACGGGCTCGCTAGCATAACTGATGGGAAGAGGGTTCTAGTGGTGGATAGGTCTGGGAGGCTCCTCATTTACAGCAACGGAAGAGACACGTATAGGAGGTCCTTGTTCAACGAGTTCATAAAGGTTGGATATAAGGATGGGATAAGGGTGGCCAAGGTCTTGAGCGAAGAGGAAGCTAAAGGTGTTGCCGCTGAAGCTTATTCTTTTCTTTTTTCAGCAAGAGATGAGCTTAACGGCTACCTTGATAACTTGGATGGCCTTGGCTGGGATTTTTTAGTGAAGGACTCTGCGAGGCTTTTTAAGATATACAGAGGCCCAGTGCCAATTGTCCCCCCAGACCAGTACTTTCCCATATACGTTCAGTTAACCGTTGGATGCGCGTGGAACAGGTGCACCTTTTGCCACCTTTATAGGGATAAGAGCTACAGAGTGCTAAATGAAGAAGAGCTGGTTAAAATGATAGATGAGCTAAAAGAGTACTTTGGGCCTTCGTTGCCTTCAAGGAGGAGCGTGTTTCTCGGCGACGCCAACGCCCTTCTTTTAGAATACGGAATCCTTTCGAATTACTTAAAAATAATAAAGAGAAGCTTTGACCTTCCGATCTATTCTTTTATAGATGCGTTTCTAACTCCTAACAAGCTTAAAGAAGAAGAGATAAAAGGCCTCAAAAGCTTAGGTGTAGAAAGGGTTTACTTTGGCGTAGAAAGCGGGAGCGAGGAGGTCCTAAAGCTGCTGAACAAGCCCCTTGACCCTGAAGAGGCTGTTGAGTTCATAAACAGCTTTAAGAGGGCCGGGATACATGTGGGTGTGATATTTTTGGCCGGGGCAGGGGGAAAGAGGTACTGGGAGCAGCACATAATTAAGTCTGCTGAGCTGGCGAGCAGGCTGCGCCTTGACAGGAAAGACATAATCTACGTTTCCCCTTTGCACGAGTACAAAGATCTCCCTTACTGGGAGATAGCTAAAGAGGTAGGCCTGCTCAGCTACAGGGATAAGATCAATCAGTTTAATGAAATGAAGAAAGCCATAGAAGAGGCTTATTTAAGAAGAAACTCAAAGGAGCTTGAAGCTCCTGTTGTCCTTTACGACATTATTGAAGCTGTATATTGATTTAAAAGTCAGCGCAGTATGTGAGGAAGTATAAATATAGCAAAGATCAGGTTGAAAAACACAATCGCGGTTATCGCTGAATAAAGGTAGTCCCTCTCTTTTATAAACTGGGCTAAGCCCAAAACGACCCTCATTACAGGAGTTGCTATCAAAATTATGAGCCCAACGAACATGATTGATATCGGGTTTAAGCTTAAAGTCCCCTCAATCAGCTCGCTCGTTGTTATGTAAGAGCTGTTGATCTGAGAGGACGCAGAAACTATTTGGGCCATAGAAAAGTGTCCAGCGCCTTTATCTGCTACCAGAAGGATGAATCCTAAAAGCAGAAGCCCAACGCTCACCAGGACTCCAGCCCTTAGCGTATACGCTATAACGTCGTTAAAGTCCATAACCCAACCCCCTTAAAATCATCTGAACTCCTAAAAAGATCAGTATAGCTGTGAATATATACCTTATGCTCCTGTTAGTTATTCTTACAAGTATTTTTGTCCCTATGAAGGCCCCTATCAAGACCCCAATAGCTGTTCCCGCAGCTATGAAAGGCTGTATGTAGCCGTACATCCAGTAGATCGAGCTCCCTGTTGCAGCGGTTACTCCTATCATAAAGTTGCTGGTTGTAGTTGAAACCTTCATGGGCAGGTTCATAGCCCAGTCCATTCCCAGAACTTTAAGGGCTCCAGACCCTATGCCAAGTAGTCCCGATATGAACCCCGCAAAGAACATTATAGTTTCTCCTAACCACCACCTAACACCATAGTAGTTAACTTCTTTTCCGAGAACAACGTCGTAGTAGCTTCCATAAAGCTTAAAGAACCTTGTGCTCCAGTCCGGCTTCATTTCTTTAGGAAGCTCGTACTTGCTCCTGGTCAGCTGAATGTAGACTTGGGAAAGCAGCACAGCTCCAAATATTATGTAGATTATGTACTGTAGGTGATGGGAGTACATGAAAGCAACAGTTAAAGCCCCAACGATTGAGCCAGCTGTTGTAGCTATCTCTAAGCCCATCCCTAGCTTCACGTTAGTTATTCTATCTTTAACGTATGCGCTTCCTGCCCCGCTTGAAGTAGCTATGGTTGAAATCAGGCTAGCTCCGGTTGCATAAGCTATAGGGATCCTTAAGTACAAAGTGTAAATGGGAACCAAGAACGTCCCGCCGCCCAGTCCGACCAAAGCCCCTAGGATCCCTGAAACGGCGCTAACAACCACCAATATCATAAAATAGATTATTGGATTAATCACGACTTTCCTTTTTAATTAGTCAATATAAAGATTTTTCAAAATACAAATATTTTTGAAACGCTCTAAATTTTTGAATCAAAAAAATTCTTAGCAAATTTTGCGCTAATAAGCTCAAGCTTCTGTTAATTTTTTCTTTATTATGTTTGAAATTGTTAAGTTTAAGCTTGAAGTTGCTTTATCTACGTACTCCCCTAAATTGGCTAAAGCATCTTCTACGGTTTTCCCTGAGATTCCTTCTATATGCCTAACTCTTATTCCTTTTGAAGCAAGGAGCGCTGAAGTATAAGCTGAGCTTATTCCAGTCGCTGCTTTTAGGGAGCAGGCCGGCTTAGCGCCATCGCATATCATGCCGCTGACTGAAGATATATTATTAATTATTGCTGACTCAACGACCTCGTACGTTTTTCCCATAAGGTAGCCTAAGCCTGCAGCCAGCCCGTTTCCGGCTTTTATTCCTGCGCCGCATACGGCTGACACGTACCTTGTGAAAGCTGTGGCGTAAATTGTTGTTAGCCAGGCTAAAACAACAGCCCTGTTCATAGCTTTTTCTTCGATCCCTTTTTCCTTTGAAAAGACGAGCAGCGGCAGAGTAGCTATTATTCCTTGGTTCCCTGAGCCAGCAACAGACATAGCTGGAGTTAAAGAGCCGCTCATCCTTGCCTCAACCGCGGCCGCAGCGTACTTTATCATCCTATCTAAAAGTGAGTTCTCTGGCAAGCTTCTAGCTATCCCAAAATATCTGTTAGACCCTAAGTTTTCTTCTGCTAGCTTAGAATTGTATCTCAAAGCTTCATCTATAAGCTTTTTAACGTCATCGTCTTCAGAGAGCTCCTCCGCAGCGTCGTAGACCGCTCTGTAAGGCACCTTAACTTTTCCGCTATCTTTATCGTAAATCTCGCTAATTATAGAGTTCTTTCCCTTCGCTTTAGACATTTCCAAGGCCTTCTCCAATTCCACCTTTGGGCCGTAATAAATCAGCTCGTCGTGTCTGTTTGCTATTATCGCAGCGCTTTCGTTAACAATAGCATAGATGAACAGAAAAGGCACGTCCAAAGGCTGTATATCTAATTTTATTTTCCCCTCGTATTTATTGGCAGAGCTCAAGAGAGTCTTTAGGCCGTCTGGTTTAGAGCTCAATGCTTTTCTTATGCCGTCCACAAGGCCAAAGCCATCGCCCGGTACTCCCACGGAAGCCGCGTTCTTGAAGACATCAAGGTCTAAGTAAAGCTTAACTTCATAAGGCTCATCGCTCATTTCTTTAGCCTTTGCAACTGCGTAAGCTATAGCGGCTATTTCCGTGCATCCCGCCGCAAGCTTCACTTCTTCTAATAACGCTTCTTTTAACACCTTTATTTTTGAGTCAATAACCTAAGCCTAGTAAGATGTTTTATAAACATATCTTCTGCTTTATGCTAGCGCCAAAATATTATAACAAAAGGCAGCAAGAAAATTTTAAATATGATAGTAAGCATTTAATACTTTACCAATGATTTTGCAAAGGCTCGAAGAGCAGAGCGTGCCGAGGATAGATTCATATGAAAAGGTTACAGGAAGGCTGAAGTTCTTCGGGGACGTATTCGCTGAAGGCATGCTTTACGGCAGAGTTGTTAGAAGCCCATTGCCTCACTGCGAAATAGTTGAGATGCATCCGGAAAGGGCCCTTAAGGTTAAAGGGGTTAAGGCCGTGATAACTAGCAAAGATATACCTGGTTACAACAGGTATGGCCCTTATGAAGACGCCCCAATTTTAGCTGAGGGGAGGGCTAGGTATTTTGGGGAAGCTGTTGCGCTCATAGCTGCGGAGACAAGCGAAGATGCGGCTAGGGCTGAGGAGGAGCTCGGGCTTAAGTGCAAGGAGCTACCAGTAGTAGGCTCGATAGATGAAGCTCTTGAGGGTAAGGTGTTGGTTCACGACAAAGGTAACATAGCCGTTCACTTTCACGTAACAAAGGGCAGCGTAAAAGACTACGAAAGATCGTCTGACTTCGTCTTTGAAAGGACTTTCAGAACCCAGTTTCAAAAGCACATGTACCTTGAGCCCGAAAGCGGTTACGCGTACGTTGATGAATCTGGGAAAATTAACGTTTTTTCGAACGGTCAAAACCCACACGCTGACAGGCTTGTAATTTCTAAAGCGTTGAACGTTCCTCTGGACAAGGTTAGGGTGGTAAGCTACCCAACCGGAGGAAGCTTTGGAGGTAAGGAAGAGTCCCCTTTTCCAGCCTTCCTGGCTCTTTTAGCTTATTACTCTAAAAAGCCCGTTAAGATAGTCTACTCTAGGGAAGAATCTGGAATAGCTGGAGTCCACAGGCACGCTTCTAAGATTGAGCTTAAGACCGGGGTCATGAAGGACGGGAGGCTGACCTTCAACGTATCTAAAGTTTACTTAGACACGGGCGCATACATGATTTGGGGGCCCAACGTCCTCGGAACGGCAATGGAGGTTGCAAACGGGCCTTATAGGTTTGACGCAGTTGACTCTGAAGGCTTTCTGGTCTACACTAACAACGGCGTGTCTTCTGCGTTCAGGGGTTTCGGGGCTCCCCAGGGAAGCTTTGCTATGGAATCTATGCTTGATGAAATTTCTAGGGAGCTGAAGATAGATCCGATAGAGCTTAGGCTGAAGAACCTGCTTCGGGACGGAGAGCTCACGCCTTTCGGCACAAAGGCGAGAGGATTAGAAGGAGTTAGAAAGGCCCTTGAAGAAGCCAAAAAATCCGAGCTACTTAAGCTGGAAAAAAAGAGCGATGCGCTGCACAGGGAAGGTGTAGGCGTAGCTTTAGGAATGAAGGGCGTAGCATACGGAAGCGATGAGCCTCCAGTGAGCGTGGCTTTAGAAGTCGACCCATCGGGCTACGTAACTGTTTTCTTCTCGAACGTAGACTACGGCCAGGGAATCAACACAGGAAACGCGATGCTGGTTTCTAAAAAGCTCGGTGTCCCGCTAAATAAGATTAAGGTGAAGAATGCAGACACGGACTTCTGCCCAGACTCAGGATCCTCCAACGCGTCTAGGAGCACTTTAACCAGCGGAATGGCTTTGGTAAAGGCATGCGATGTGCTTATAGAAAAGGTCGCAGAAGGTCTCTCAAATAAGCTTGGGTTAAGAAAAGAAGAAATATCTTATTCAAACGGAGAGTTTGAAACTAAAAAGGGATCCTTTGACCTGTTTGAAGCTGTTGGCTTTATTGCTTCTGGGAATAAGCTTCGCGTAGAGTATACGTATAAGCCGCCCGAGGTCGAAAGAAAGATAGAAGGGATGAAAGAAGCGCCTAGGTTCTTCTATTCTTACGACGTCCTTATAACAAAAATTTCCGTTGATCTGCTAACAGGCAGGGTTAAGGTTGAAAAAATGGAGCACTACGTGGATGCTGGAAGCATAATCAACAAAAATATAGCTGAAACCCAAGTAGAGGGTGCAGCGATAATGGGTTTGGGCTTCGCTCTTTTTGAAGAGCTTAATTATGAAAGAGGTTATCCAAAGAACATAAATTACACAACCTACATAGTTCCATCTAGCCTAGACGTACCAGAGATAAAGGTGAAGTTCGTCGATTCATATGAGCCTCTGGGTCCATATGGGGCTAAAGGCATAGGGGAGATTGGGTTAGTTCCGGTTGCGCCTTCTGTAGCTAGCGCTATAAGAGATGCTTTAGGAATCTCAGTGCGCGAGCTTCCGATAAAACCAGATTCTATTATAGCCCTACAAGAACAGTAATATTGATTTTGGCCTGGCGTCTGGCCAAAAATACGTTCGTAAGTAATAACGTGAAAAAGAAGCCCCAGCCTAATTTTACGATAAATTTATAAAACAACGGACAAAGCGCACCATATGTCAGAAAAAAACTTTGAAGATCAGAGCGTAAGCGAGACGCTAGAGAGTTTAAACGTAAACCCAGAAAGAGGGTTAACCGAAGAAGAAGTAAAGCAGAGGATTAAGGCTTACGGCTACAACGAAATCCCTGAAAAAAAGGAAAGCGTGCTTAAGAGGTTAGGTAAGAAGTTCTGGGGTTTAACAGCTTGGATGCTAGAGATAACTATGGTCATTGAGCTTTTTATAAGGCATTACATCGAAGTTTACGTAATAGCGGCCCTTTTGGTTTTAAATGCCCTCATCGGCTTTGTTCACGAAGAGAGAGCTTCAAGGGCCCTCGAGCTTTTAAAGCAGAGGCTCCAGGTTATGGCCAGGGTCCTTAGAAACGGTTCTTGGTCGACAATTCCAGCTAGGGAGGTTGTGCCAGGGGATATAGTAAGGGTGAGGGCCGGGGACGTTGTTCCTGCGGACGTAAAAATAATAACAAACGAAGAATTAGAGGTTGATCAGTCAGCCCTAACAGGAGAAAGCATGCCCGTTTTGAAGAAAAACAACGACGTAGTTTATTCAGGGTCAATAGTAAGGAGGGGCGAAGCAACTGGGGTAGTAGTTAGAACAGGGGTTAACACTTACTTTGGTAAAACCGTTGAGCTTGTTTCCCTTGCTAAACCTAAGCTTCACATGGAGGAGATAATTTCAAGAGTAGTAGGCATGCTGTTAGTTATAGTTGGGATACTTTCAGCAGTAATGATGGTAGCTACTTACTTTTTAACAAGAGACGTTTTCTTCTTGCTCACTTATGTGCTTCCATTAGTGCTCGTGCTGATAGTTTTTGCAGTCCCTGTAGCCCTACCGGCAATGTTCACTGTTACTATGTCAGTAGGTGCTTCGGAAATGGCCAAGAAAGGGGCGCTCATAACAAAGCTCAGCGCTATAGAAGACGCAGCATCAATGACCGTATTGAACGCTGATAAAACCGGGACTTTAACTTATAACAAGCTAAGCATAGTAAAGGTCGTTCCCATGAACGGTTTTAATGAAGAAGAGGTTATAGCTTATGGTGCTTTAGCTTCTCAGGAAGCCAACAACGACCCAATAGATCTTGCTTTTATAAGGGCTTCAAAAGAAAGAAAGCTGGGGCTTGATAAGTATAAGGTAAAGGAGTTTCATCCATTTGACCCATCCACAAGAAGAACCGAAGCTTTAGTTGAGTTTGACTCAAAGATTTTTAGAGTTGCAAAGGGCGCAGTTAGGACGATTTCCGAAGAGCTCTGCAAAGCTCCTCTGACTCAAGAAGTAGAAAGCCTTATGAACGAGTTTGCTTCAAGCGGCTACAGGACCTTAGCCGTAGCTA
>CAYFJA010000008.1:35845-38203 GCA_964343315.1 uncultured Nitrososphaerales archaeon | reverse complement strand
TAGTTTAAAGGCCCACCATGTTCTTGAGCACAGATTTATAGCTGGATATTATCTTTTTAGATTCAAGATCAGAATCTCCGATAGATATGCCAAAACCGTTCAGTAATGATTCAGGTATTTCATTTATCGTAAACAACTGAATGTAATTATGATAATAAGTTACTGAACGCTTTGGGGGAAGAAGATGAAATATAATAGAATAATCTTTTTTGGAAACCTCGTAAAGCGCTTTTGCTACAACAAGAAGTATGAAAGAAAGATCCTGCAACTCTTTTTGCGTTAATTTTGTTATTGGCTTATAGTGAGTTAGGCTTGTTATTCTAACTTCATTAAGCCTTGAAGGGGACCAAGGATAGTAAGCTATCCAACTCTCGTTCGAATAAATTACCTTTGATCCCGATTCTTCGGCTTTTATTACTTCGCATATCGGGCAACTGTTTTTTTCTTCTAGAGACTTCATAAATCTGCTCATTTCCTCGTTTATAACCTTCGGTACAAAAGGAAGCCCTATAACGTCAAAATGAGGGTGACCTTCAATATCAGACCCCATAGCCGACAACATTGCTACAGCTATGTATATTATTTTGTTTTGAGCTGACAGCTTTTTGTAAAGCTCCTGAATTGCATACAGGGACTCATAAACTTGATCCTTAGTTAATTCATGAAATGGCACGTGCTTTTTGCCTATGAAGACGACGTAGTGCTTTCCTTTTGCTGGCTCGCTCTTATAAGGCCAATCGTTCCAATCACCGGTATACTTTTCATCTACTAAAGGTATGGGGTGCTCGCTGGTTATTACATCCCACTCTTCGATGTCATCTTTCTTTATCTTCAAAAAGCTAGACCTATCCACGCTTTCTTTAGATATTGCAAATAAAGGGGAAATTTCGTTGTTGCAAACGGGGCACTTTATAGGAAATTTTACTCCCCACTGTATATGGGAGTAACCGGAAATATAATCATACCTAATCTGCGGCATAGCTTTAGCTAAGAGTTACTATAATAAAAGTTTTTTAAGCTCAAACTTCTTGAGGATGCTTCCCTTTTCATCTATTTCATATACTATCGGTAACCCAGTAGGTATCTCGACGTTTACGATATCTTTTGGCGAAATATTCTCCAAATACATTACTATAGACCTTAAGCTGTTTCCGTGAGCTACAACAAGCACGTTCTTTTTATAATAAGTTAAATCCAAAAGTATGGTGTTCTTGAAGAAAGGAACTGTTCTTTTCTGAGTGTCTTCAAGGCTTTCCCCGCCCGGAGGTCTAACATCATAACTTCTTCTCCAAAGCTTTACCTGTTCTTCTCCATATATTCTGGCGGTTTCTGCTTTGTTTAATCCCTGCAGATCGCCGTAATGCCTTTCGTTCAAGTGATAATCTTTGATCACTGGAATGTTTTCTCCTAAAACCCTTAAAATTATTTCAAGCGTTTCGATTGCTCTCCAAAGCTGGCTTGTATAGGCTACGTGTATCTTTATTCCGCTCTCCTTTATGAGCTCTCCAGCGATTCTAGCCTCTTCTCTCCCCTTCTCAGTTAGGGGAACATCTACCCAGCCCGTAAACCTGTTTTCGTAGTTCCAGAGAGACTCTCCGTGCCTGACTAATATTAAGTATGCCATGCATTTGGGTTTAAAGTTTCATAAAATAAACTTTTTTATCTTTATTAAGGATAATTGTTTTAAAAAGAAAGAGGAAGAGGTATTATGGCTTTGCTTGTTTACTACGTAAGACACGGTCACGCAGAAAACAATGAGGTTGGAATTTTCCCCGACGACGAAAATTATCAGTATAAATTAACAGAAAAAGGCTTAGAGCAGGTAAAAGAAATCGCAGATTTTCTTTCACCTTCTAAAGCAGAAGCTATTTTTACAAGCCCAGTATATAGAGCAAAAGAAACTGCAGAAATAATTGCTAGAAACCTATCTTTAAAGGTTTTTGAAGACTATAGATTAAAAGAAGTAGAGTTGGGAACACTAAAAAACAGGCCAGTTAAAGAAATCTTTCAAAACGACCCAAACTGGTACTATGAATACTTTGAAGAAGGATACAAATACGGTTTAGAAAAATATTCGAAAATCAGAGAAAGAATGCTAGATTTTGTTAAAGAGAAGATGGAGCAAGGATATTCAAAAATAATAGCCGTTTCTCACCTTGAACCCATAAGAGCGATGGTAACTCTCACCTTAAAAGTTTCACCTAAAGATGTGAGAAAAATAGAGATTCACAACGCTTCAGTAACTGCATTAAAATTTGAAAGCAAAGAAAATCTGAGTGAGCCTAGAATTTTGTGCATAAATTGTCTGCCATTAACTAGAATTTCCTGATCATAAAACAGGAGGGATGCTTTAGCGAC
>CAYFJA010000008.1:22729-35745 GCA_964343315.1 uncultured Nitrososphaerales archaeon | reverse complement strand
ATCTTCATAAATGATGCTGAATCTTCCCTTTTAGGAGGATTAAGTTATAAGCTTAAAAATACCGATAAAGTTTCTATATTGCCGATAGCTCATGGAGGAAAATATTAAAATACTTATCGATGAAGAGCCAAAAGATAAAAAGAGCGTATTGTTTAAAGTTAATGTAAACAATAAGTGCCTTAAAAGGCCTCAAGTGCTTTATCTTTTAGCTTTGCAAACTATTTATGCAATTAAAAATGATGAACTCTTAGCGAAAAGACCTGAAATTGATTTTTTGTTAAGGCTTGCCAAAACGGATCAAATATATCAAGCAAAAGATTTGTGCTCTGGAAACGATCATACCATTTACGTTTTAAAAGAAAAAGCGGCTTATGAATTCAATGAATCAGACCTGGAAGAAGCAGAGTTAGGAGCCCTTGTTGTTTCAGAAAAATAATACCAGAAGAGATATCTATTTAGTTTTGTTTTATACTTTAAGCCTATGTTCGATGAAAAGTACATTGAAAGGTATTCGAGACAGATATTGCTAAACACCATAGGTTTAGAAGGCCAAGAAAAAATATCAAACGCAAAAATCGCAGTCGCTGGTGTTGGGGGACTCGGATCTATGGTGGCTTCATTGCTAGCAAGAATAGGTTTTGGAGAAATACATTTAATAGACAGAGATGTCGTTTCTCTTTCCGATCTGCACAGACAAATACTTTACGATGAAGACGATTTAGGCCTTCCTAAGGTGATTGCTGCAGAAACAAAACTTAAAAAAATCAATTCAACGATAAATATTTATTCTCATCCAATAAGTGTAAATAACTTACCTTTTATCGAAAAGTTAATTCAAAAAGTTGACGTCATTGTCGACGGCTTAGACAATATGAGAGGTAGATATAACTTAAATTACTTAGCTGTGAAGAACAAAAAGCCCTACATTTTTGCGGCGGCCATAGAAAATTATGGAAACATAAGCACTATTATTCCGCCTGACTCCCCTTGCCTCTATGAATTTTATGGAAAATATTCACAAGATGAAAATCTTCCTAGCTGCTCAACAAACGGAGTAAACCCAGCAGTTGTAACTACAATAGCTTCTTTAGAAGTTAACGAAGCGATTAGAATAGTAACGCAAAAGAAACCTAACTTCTTCAAAAAGCTCGGCTTGTTAGATCTTAATTTGTCTTCCATAGAATCCATTGAGATTAAAAAAGATCCTAATTGCGATGTGTGCAACCTAAGGTTTAAGCCGCTAAGCGAACCGAAAACCGAGATTAGCTGTGATAAATATGGCTTTTCAACAGTATTCATAAATAATTATATTCATGACTTAGATTTAGAAGAGGTTATTACAAATAAAAAAATAAAACCCTTAAGAAAAAACGGTAAATTTGTTTCAGGCACAATTGGAGATGTGTATTTTACGTTATATTTCAATGGTTACGCCGTCTTCCAGTTTAAGAAGTACGATGAAGAGTTAGCGAAAAGAGCTGAAATTTTATATGAGCAAATCGTTGGGTGAATTTATAGTAAAAAAACTGTCAGAAAGGTATAAAATTGAAAAAAGGGATTTCGCTCCATTGAATTTTGAAGATCCTTTTCTCATACTTATATCAATAATTTTAAGCCAAAATACCACAGATAAAAACGCGCTAAAAGCGATGCAAAATCTTATTTCAAACGGTTTAATTAAACCAGAGGATTATCTTAAAGTATCTAAGGAAACGCTTTTTCAACTAATTAGACCTGCTGGACTATACGAACAAAAAGGAGAAACTATAATAAGAGTTGCAAGATGGGTCGTTCAAAAATTTTCCGGAGATCTAAGAAAAATAAAAGATTTAAAATTGTCTGAGGCAGAAAAAGAGCTCTTAAGCATAAAGGGCATAGGAGAAAAGACAAAGGATGTATTTTTGGGTTTTTATTTAGGCGCTAAAACTTTTCCGATAGATACCCACATAAAAAGAGTTGCAAAAAGAATAGGAATAGGAGAAGGCGGGTATAAAACAATGAAGGAGATGCTTTTAAAAACATTTAAAGATCCTATGAAAGCTCATATGCTTTTGATAGAGCATGGAAGAAAGACATGCACAGCAAGAAACCCTAAATGCGATTTATGCCCTATCAAAGAAATCTGTAGGTTTTATAAAGAAAAAATCTCTAAAGACACTTAGGTTAACGTATCAAAAAGCTTAGAGTATGCTCCTTTTGCCGAATTATAAAAACTATCATTGCTACTAATTTCGTTATAATAGAAGATTTTAGCGTTTTTAAATTCAAAGCTTAGTTGTTTTGGTATGCCGTTTGCGGTTGGGTTTTGCGTCATTTTATATAACACGTCTTTTGCATCAGGCGTTTTGGATTTAACGTAAGAATAAAGCCTCATATCGTTTTCAGCCCAAACAATATCGTGAGAAGAAACGAACTTAAGGACGTTATCTAAATAATAAACTGGGGGTCCTGCTCTCCTTTCGAACATCCTTAAGTTGAATTCTAGAAAAAAGGCAAAAGATACGTTATTTTCATCCTCATTTATGGTAGACCTGATTACATTAAACCCGTTGCTCTTTAACGCATTAGACATAGCTTCTTGTGCTCTGTAGTACATTCCCCACCTTATGTCTTCTACATAGTTAGGAACCTTAAAAGAGACTATCAATACGTTTCCAGCTATTTCATCTTTTGCCAGAATCTCCCTTTTATAAAAAAATTTCTTATCTGGGTTTATTAAAAACTCTAGAGATATGACCTTAAGCTTGGCCAGAACGCTGTTTTTTATTGCAGACGCAAGGTTTCTTTTTTCATCAACAGGATCTAAAATTATTACTTCCGTATTAAACACCTTTTTAGGATCGTAATGATAAGGCTCTAAGGATATTACCTCTCCTTTTTGCCATTTTACTATGTTCTTTAAAGCTTCATCAAACGAGCCGTACTTCAAAATCAAAATTTCAGAAACATATCCGCTTAAACCACCTACTTTTATTTCGGCACCATACAGCTCGTTGGATTTTAAGAATTTCTTAAAAACCCTAATTTCTTTTTTCAGATTTTCGTTTAGCCTTTCTTTTAAGTATTCATTGTGAAACCTGCTTCTATCCATGCTTGTTATCCAGTTTCCAGGGTTAGTGTCCGCACATGGCACAAGGTTAAACTTAACGCCATCTACAACACCTTCCACATAAGGGTGTTCTGCATAATTTAACCAATAGTTTAAGTCCTTTACTATATCTACCAGCTCTTCTGTAGCTTTTTTGCCTATTTTTTCTGCTCCCAAGCTCTGATCATAAAGAACAAAAAAGTCTATGTCTGGTTCTTCGGGTAGCCAAGTATCTCTAGCGTATGATCCTCCTATAACGAACTTAAGTCCTTTTGATTTTAGCCTTTCAGATATTAGCTGTTCAACCTTTTTCAGCCTTTCTTTTAACTCTTGGTTAGGTTCAACCTCTTTTGCTACTTCATCAACTACTTTTTTTATTTTCTCTTTATCGATGAGTTTATCTATATCCACGCAATGATTTTAAAACGTAAAGATTTAACTTTAATCCGATAAGCTGATCAATTTTTAAGGAAGCTTTTACCATAGTTTTCGGTTTGCAATTTATAGAACTCAAACTTTTTTAGTAATTTAAAATTTCAAGGGTTCGTAAATTAATGTATCAAAACTTGCCTTTGGATAACATTTCAAAAAAGTTTAAAGGTTCTTTGTTTTCGATCAATGCCATAAGATCTGCGATACCTAGATCAGATAAGATGCTCTTGTCTATTCCTTTTTGCAAAGCATCATTATAAATTCTAATGGCTGTCTCCACGTTACCTCTCATATAATGAACCGTTGCGGCACAGAGTTTTATTATGTTGTTTATTTTTTCCTTTGTTTCCTTGTCAGAATACTTTGTATCTCTTATCCTTTCTAAAGTTTCATGGGCTTCCCAACATCTGCCTTCTTTTATCAACAACTTTAAAGGCTCCTCAATTATTTCTATTTCGTGTTCTTTTATTAACTGCGAACTCAAGGTTTTAGCTATTTTTTCTCCTAAAGCTTCTTTTCCTTCGTAATCAACTTCTATATATTTTCCAATTCTTACATCGTAAACCGTAAACCCAGATTCTCGCAATATCTTCTTTAAATTTTCAGAATCTTTATTTGTAAAATTTTCGTTCTTAATTAACGCTAAATATCTCATATGAATCCTATTTAAAGCTCATCTAATAAACTCTTTATGAACCGCTCTTAAAGCCTTTTGACAATCTGAGCTGTTTATGACAAATCCTATATTTAGTTCGCTGGATCCTTGAATGATCATAATTACGTTAATACCTTCACGAGCAACAGCTCCGAATAGCCTGCTAGCTACCCCAGGCGTACCTTTCATTCCTTCGCCTATAATTGAAATGGCGCATACATCATTTACTATCCTGTAATCTTGTATTTTCTCCCCCATAAAATGTATTTCTATTAAGTTTCTTAGCTTATTCAAATCTTTCTTATCAACTATTAAATTGACCTCTGAACCAGAGGTGCTCTGAATGATTGTATAAAAGTTTACTCCTGAATGCGAGAGGGCAGATAGTATGTTTGACAATATAGGCCTGAGCTCGCTACCTATTAACGTGATTATTGAAAGATTTTCCAAGTGAACAACGGCTTTTACTATGTTTGAAGAGATGTGTCGTTCGCCAGAAATTTTAGTGCCGTTTTCATAAGGCTCGTTTATGTTTTTTATGAAAAGCTCGATTCCCTTTGCCTTTATCAGATCCATTGCTTTTGGATTAAATATTGTAGGATTCAGAGAGAAAATTTCAATAGCCTCATTATAAGATAGATTTTCAATTTTCTTTGCGTCCTGCAAAACTTGTGGATCTGCGGTCATTAGCCCTTTTACTCCTGTCCATACCCAAAGCCTTTTTGCGTCTAAAGATACGGATAATATTGAAGCTATGATATCTGAGCCGCCTTTTTGTACTTTTACGATTTTATTATCTGCAGTGGATGCAGTTAAACTTCCAATAAGGTTAATGTCATCTTCGTTTAACGTTTCTAAAAAAGACTTAGATTTAAAAGTTGAGGGACCTATCATAATTTCGTTTGCAGCTAGGGTATCTGAAATTATTCCAACTTCGTGACCGTGGAAGGTTTTTACGTTGTTTAACCCTTTCATTGCAAAATATTCCTTAAGGAATTCTAAAAATATAGTCTCAACAGCCAAGTAAACGCGACCTTCTAGTGATGGATATATTTCTTTAATTTTTATAGCTAAACCTAAGATTTCTTTTATTTCTTCTAAGCTATTTTCAACGTTTTTATTAGATTTAAGCTTTAATGTTTGAAAAGAACTAATAAAATTCTCGATTTCATCTATTGCGCTTGAGCTCCCTTCCTTTGCTAGATCCAAAGATCTTTCTATTTTTGTCCTCAAAAAAGAAGGCAAAGAAACCACAAATATGCCCTTTTTATCATATACTTTTGTTAGCAAATTATAGCTGAGCTCTAAGTTAAGCCCGGCAAACGCGCTAGAGCTTAACTTAACTACCTCTCTCATACGCATTAAATTAAATTTGACCGTTTAAACGTTTTCATCAAACAATAAATTTAGAGAGCGAGGCTAAAAAGTACGAACAGTAAGTTTGCTAAGTATATAATGTTAATATACGCATTAACTCATTATTACATACTATTATTAGAAAATATTTATATAATAAAAATTTAAAAATTACAATAGATGGCTATGTCGCTAAATTATTCTAAAGTGCGTTTGAAAATTGGCGCAAACGAGATAGAAATATATGGTCTAAAAGATGACATGGAGTACTTGGGACAATTAGCTCTCAAAATCTACGAGAGCCTTTCTAAAACTCCTCAAGAATCTGAGAAAAAAGTAGTTTTGAGCGAAAGTGTGGATGAAAAGGCTAAAACTGAAGCAACCGTTGAACTACCGGAAGTTCAGCTAGACCCTAACGCATCCCTTCCTGTAAACATAATTAAGATCTTTCAGAGCGAATGGGGCAAAAAGCCGAGACGACTATCAGAAGTTAAAGATGTTTTAGATAGCTATGGATTAGTATACCCAAAGCAGACAGTAGCCGTGACGCTTTTGAGGCTTGCGAAAGAAGGCAAGATCAGAAGGTTTAAAGATGAGAGAGGGGAATACGTTTACATAGCAGTTCCTTCTAAGTTAATACAGGAAACTCAAGGTGAAGTAGCTTGAGCGAAGAAAAACTAAAGGTTGATGTTGTATACGGGTCCCTTTCAGCTTCTTTTACTGGAAACCCCGATGAAGTATATCTAGCGCTAACAAGGTTTTTATCTCAGAACATACCTGCCTTAGATATAGCTAAGAAGATCATGCTGAAATATGACTTGCAAGAACTTATAAACATGTTCTCAGACTACGTAAAGATAACTGACGAAGGACCGCGGATCATGCCAAAGGAAGACCTTAGCATAAAGCAAAAAATAACGCTTCAGCTAGTAGGAAACAGGATAGCTTACCTTTTGAACAAAGCCCAAGAGGAAGCTATGACTCTTCAGGATTTAATAAGCTCTTTGGGACTTCCAAGCAAATCTATAAGTAGCAGGCTTAGCGAACTGGTTAAGGCTGGTCACGTAGCTAGAATCCAGGGTCCGAACTCTACTAAATATCAAATCACAACTCTCGGGATTAAGTGGCTTTCTGATACTTTAACTGGAAAAGTTAAAGCTGATTGACGGCTTTCTCCTGAATTAATTGAGTATTTTTTGCTTCAATATATTTCTTATAAAGAATTTCTTTTAACTTATCCAGGTTAGTTCCCTTTAAGGCCGATACTTCAACTTTTTCTTTTATCAAATCGTCTTCAAATACAAAATTATCGTCCTTGAGGTCAATCTTATTAAGAACTAGGACAACTTTACCAAGATCTACCCCAAGCTCGTTTAAAACTTGCAAGCTCGCTTTATATTTCCTCAAAAACTCTTCTTCTTTTAAACTATAATCAAGTACAAGCAATATAACGTCAGAAAATTGAAGCTCTTCTAACGTTGACTTAAAAGATTCAATCATAAAGTGCGGTAATCTTTCAATGAAACCTACGGTATCAATGATTATAATGTCTTCATAACCCTTCATCTTTCTAGCTGTAGTTGTAAGCGTTGTGAAAAGCTTCCCTGTTACCGGCTTATTTTCATCCGTTAGTGCGTTGAAAAGCGTAGTCTTTCCGGCTGCTGTATAGCCAGCTAATGAAACTATAAATTTGTTTTCTTCTAACCTTTTCTTTCTGAACAGATCTCTCCTTACCCTTTCTTTTTCAAGCTTTCTCCTCAGAGAAACTATTTGCCTTTTTAGGAATCTTATGTATTTGTCCACTTCATAAGCTCCATAACCCATAGGACCTGTTTGCTCGCCCATCTTACTTAACCTAACTATTTCTCTTATTCTGGGAACTTCGTACTGAAGCTCGGCCAGCTTAACTTGAAGCTTTGCTTCTGTTGTCGCAGCCCTCTTTTCAAATATGTTAAGTATAAGCCTAATTCTGTCAATTACGTTTACGTTTAAAAGCTTCGAAAGGTTATAAATTTGTGAAGCGCTAAGCTGTTCGTCCACTATAACCAAGTCTGGTCTTTTTTCGATGACGAGATCTTTGAGTTCGAAAGCCTTTCCTGTAGTCAGTCCGTACTTGCCCCCTTTCAAGACTTTAACTTGGAAAACATAAACTGGGATATAACCCGCAGATCGAGAAAGCTCAATAGCTTCTGATTTTGAGTAATCGTCGCTGTATGTTACTATTATTACCTTTTCGTTCATTTCCTCAACTTAACCTTTAAGCTTAATTCTAGCTTAGTTAAAGTTTGTATATCAGGAATTATAGCTTCTTGCTCAATTTTTGCCAGCAAAGAAGGCTTTATGCCTATCTTCCTTCCCAGCTCTTCTTGCGTCATGTTTAACTTTTCCCTTATTTCTTTAATCACTTTACCATAATTCTCAATTAATTCGTAATCTTCAACTGAATCGCTTCTTTTTTCTACAGGTTTAGTGACCACGTTCATGGCTTTTCTGTTTGAAACCTTTCTTTCTTGAACAACTTTGCCAAATTTTGCGCATGATGAGCAGACTTTTAAATAAGCTCCATCAACCTCGATCAAGATAGGCTTCCCGTATATAGGCTTGCCGCAGATTTCACAATTCATGCTAATTTATATTTAGCCATGAAGTATTTACGATTTACTGATGTTATTGAACCGCTTATTGAAATACGCTTTAAGGAACAAATCGCCAAAAAGTTAATTAAACCCTTTGCGGAAGTTTTTGTATGCCAACTCACGGCAGTATTACAAAGGCTGGAAAAGTTAGGTCACAAACCCCAAAGATACAAGGTAGAGAAAGGCATAGCCCTCCGCCAAGGGTATCTCTAAGAAGCAAATATGTAAAAAGGGTTATGCTGAACAGAAAACCTGGGCAAAACTGGATATTTTTAAGCAAATAAATTATCTTGTTTTACTTTTTTAATAAAAAATTTCATTCGTTACGGTAAAACTGAAGTTATAAGTTCTTCTACTTCAGCCTCTGTTACCTTTAGCGTTATTTCCTCTTTCCTCTTATCAAGCACCTTTTCAAGCTTATGAATTGCATCAACTAAGGAGTTTTTGATTCCCCATCCTTCGCCTGTTACCGAAGTTTTTACGTACGGGCCATTTACCTGTAATCTAGTTACTACGTGGGCTTTACCTCTTCTTTGCCTTGTATCTCCGCTTATGTACACAGTTATCGTCGAGTTTTCCAAAACTTTCCTGTATTTCCTGATTAAAGAGTTTAACCTACTTCTTATTGTTTCGGGATCGTACTCAAGCTCTTCTATTACACCTTTTCTTGAAAGCTGCAAAAAGATATTTGGCTGTGTGGTTTCCAAGGAAGCTATCTTTTCTAAAAGATCCTCCTTTGTTACGATTCCAGCTAATAAGCCTTTATCAGTTACGACAACTGATGAAAATCCATACTTTTTCATTATTTCAAAAGCCTCAAACGCGTTTGAATCTGCAGTTATAGTCTTTACGTCTTCGGTCATGATCGAGGTAACTGAACTGTCTACAATATTCTTTAGCTCGCCAATCGGCCTGTCTCTTTTTTGTCTATATTTTGGCTTTATAACTTTTTGTATTATGTCGTGAATCGTTACTATTCCTGCAATTCTTGAACCTTCCATGATTATTATCCTAGATAAACCCGTTGACCTCATCAGCCTTAAGATCTGTCCTATCGTGGAATCTATTGGAGCTGTAACAGGATCAGGGGTCATTACCTCCTTGACAGGTACATTTCTGAATAAATTTCTGTTAAACTCTATGACGTCATCAGCAAATACAGCTCCAGCCAAAGATCCATCTTGAAGAACGTAGGGCAAAGTCTTGAAGCCGCTTTCAACCATTAATCTGCTTATTTTTTCTGAGCTCTCTTCTCCAGTGAGCTTTGGTGCAACCTTCATAAGAGTTTTAACTTTTGTTGTCGAGGGATCTATGTTTAGCCTATAAGCTAAAGTTTCGTTTATAATACCTTCATAGAAAACCTTATTGGAAGTTACTACGAGGTCCCTTTGCTTTTCAAACAGGTCTTGAATCGCAGAAATTGTGTCGTTAACATCTACCGTAATTATATCTTTTTTGTATAGTTTTTCGACGCTCATGATTAAAATTCACCACACTAAAAATAAAACTTTTCCTTTTTCTCTAAGCTGTTTAGCAAAGTTTCTTTTATTTCATCAAACTTGCTGTAAAACTGTTCTAAAGTCAAGTCTTCGTTAACGATCACAAAGTCCGAAAGGGCTATTACTGAGCCTATTCCAAGATCTAATTCAAGCTTATCTCTGTCTTCAAACTCTTTAATATCCTTTGGATCATCCTGTCTCCCTCTTTTCCTGAGCAAATTAAACCTCCTTAGAGGGCTTGCGTGGATGGCCAAAAGCACGACTTTTGCGTTGTTTGAGAAGAACTCAACCTCGTTTAAAGACCTTATTCCGTCTATTATTACTATCTTTGAACCGCTTTTCATGATCTTTTCAAGGGTAAGCTTAGCAACTATATCTTTGCCGCCCTGCTCCCTTAGTAGCTTGACGACCTTTTTTTGCCCTTCTTTGTCTAAACCAAACCCTAGCTCTATGCTTTTTTCCCTGATTATGTTCCCCATAGAAAATATAGGGAAACCAAGCTTTTCGGAGATGTAAGAAGCTATTGTGGTTTTGCCTGCGCCTGGCATCCCTGTGATTCCAATGATTTTTATCTTTTCCAACCCAAAATTTTTTGAACTTATTATTTTTTAACGTTTTTTATGAATAAAACGAAACCAAAAAGCAAATTTAGGTTGTTGAAAATAACTTTCACGTGCAGCTTATCGGAACGTGCATAAGAGGTTTTGAAGAATATGCGGCGCAAGAAGCGAAAATCCTTGGTTGTAAAGTTATTGAAACTAGACAATCAAGGATTATAATCGAGGGCGGAGACAATTGCTTATACATCTTAAACAACTATTCAAGGACTCTAAATAAGGTTATGATCCTTTTAGCTCGGGATATTGCTTTTAACTTAGACGATATATATAGAAAAGCCCACTCGATTGATTACAGCTTTATAAAACCAGACCAAAAGTTTGCTGTAAGATCTGAAAGAAGCGGCGTTCACGATTTTACATCTATCGACATAGCTAGAGTTGTAGGGCAAGCGATAATCGACTCATATTTAGAATCTAAAGGAATAAGGTTAAAAGTTGACCTTGAAAATCCCGATTTGGAAATAAATGCCGACTTGATCGATAGCGAGCTTTTTATAAGCATAAATACTACGGGAAACGGTCTGAACTTCAGGGAATATAGGGTGTATAATCATCCTTCTTCTTTAAAGCCGACGCTGGCCGCAGCCCTCATTATTATGTCTGGTTGGGACGGAAGTAAGCTTGTGGATGCTTTCACAGGGGGCGGAACAATACCCATAGAAGCTGTTCTTTACGCTTTATCTAAACCCGTTAAGCCTTCAGGCTTCTTTCTTTATAAAAAACTCTCTTTTTACGATGAAGAAAAAGAGCAAAGAGCAATAAGCGTTATCTCTAAAAAATTTGAAGTTAAAAAGAAGCTGACTGCAATAGAAATCTCGCCTAAGCATATAAAAGGGGCTGAAAAAAATGCCGTCTCCGCTGGTGTTATCGATTATATTGATTTTATGCTTGATGATTCTGTTAAAGTAGTTTTAGAAGAAAAAGCCAGATACCTGGTTTCCAACCCACCTTATGGAATACGAAGCGGAAGAAAAGAGAAGGTTCTTAAAATTTACGAACTTTTCGTAAAGAACTTAGAAAACATACTCGAAGAAGGTGGCCAAGGAGTCATAATAACTACTGAGTACACAAAATTAGCTGAAATGCTTAAGGAAAGAGGGTACAAAATTATTAAAACAAATGTTGGCCTTCACGGAAAGCTATGGGTTGGGGCTGTTTTGTTTAAAAGCTAGCCGAGAGATCTTCTCAGCTTTGCCATTTCAACAATGTTTTTTGAAACTTCTTCCTTGTTGTTTTCAAATAGGGCTACCAGAGTTAATGTAGAAAGAAGCCTGTGCTTTACGGTTTCATACCTTTCAGAACGCTTTATCGGCCCGAAAACGGATTCAAAAAATTCTACATCTTTTTTAATGCTGCTTAAAACGTCTTCCGATACTATGCCCTTTTCTTTTAAGATCGATAAGTTGTCTGGGTTGAAGAATTTCGACGCTTCCTTTAGGTCGTTTTCAAGGTACTTGTATTTTGAGATTAAAAAGTTCCATTCTTCTTCTTTTAATTTGTCTAAAGAAGAAAGCCCAAAAAGCTCAGGAGGTAAACCTATGCTGTAAAGGCTCCCAACAAAAGTAATTGCCCGAGGCAAAGTTACTTTGCCCGTGCTCCTTGAATACCCGAAAAGACCTATGTGCAGCTTTCTTGCCCTTCTTCTCGGTATATAATTTGCTACTTCGTTTATCATCTGAGCCATGCTTTCTATTATTTTTTGGTAGGATGGAATGTAAACCTCTAGTACTTTTTTCAATAAATTTTCTTCATTTACTTCAAGCTCTTCCTTTTCATATGGCTTGCTGACGTTCAAAAACCTTATAGCGCTAGTAACTTCCTCTAAAGGAAAGTCATACCTAAAAGCTGACTGAATGGTGTACGTCCAAACCCCTTTGTATTCGTTAAAAACGTTTTGAACGTTATATGGACTCAAATGGCCCCTAAAAGGTAAGCTTCCAACCCCTATTATAGGGTAAATTGAAATCTCGTGCTCTTCTTCAAGCTTCTTGAGCTCGCTTAAAGCATACTTTGCCAGTAAAACCGCAGATATTAGCCCATAATTCATTGCCGGATCAGACCTTGCAATAAAAACCCTTAGATAATTCACTTTAACAGAATTCAAGTAACCACCTATTATCTGCCTTATGTTAAGAAGTGAATCTTTATCTTCTATCAAAGGAATGACTTCGATCCATTTGGGCTTTGTTTCCCCTATTAAGTCTCTTACTTTCAAATTTTCTGTTAGAGATATATCTTCTTTGTTTACGACTGCCTTTTCATAGTACCTAATTACTGAGATCAATTGTTCGCTAGAAGTTGTAAAAGGGAGTATAGTCTCAAAAACAGGTACGGTTACAGCTTCTCCGTAAAACTTTTCACCGACATCAAAGTTTATAGGAATGCTTTCTAGAGTTTCTGCAAAAACTTTTCTGTCTACGCCTTCAATAAACGGATTTGGGAGCCTGTACGTTAAGAATACGTATTTTCCTATTACGTTATCCTTAAAGTATTCTGGAAAGAGTGTTAGGAGCTTTCTCACTACGTGCGTGTCAACGTCTTTGCCTTCAGCGTCCCACATTACTTCTTCCACGCCATAATTTGAATACGATAGGTAAGCTTCAAAGACCTCGTCGTCACCCTCTATAGCCTCTCCGCTCTTTACCCAGCTAGGCACGTTAGCGTTATCAGGGTGCTGGGTAGCCATTGTTCTAGGGATTTTCCTCATGATGCTTCATCTAATTAAAATTA
>CAYFJA010000008.1:0-22629 GCA_964343315.1 uncultured Nitrososphaerales archaeon | reverse complement strand
CATGATGCTTCATCTAATTAAAATTAAGCAATTTAACTTTTATCATGAGAAATGTATTTTACCAGCCGTTAAAGTGAAAAATTCCTTCAGAATTGATTGACTTTTCTTTAGGCTGTTGATCTGGGTATCCTATCAGGATCATCCATTGAGGCACCAAATGCTCGGGCACGTTAAATAAACTTCTAAATATGTCTGGCCTAACAAGAGGAACGGCCCTCCAGTTAGCCCCCAAACCAAGGCAGTAAGAAGCAAGAAGTATATTTTCCGCAGATGCCGCGAGCGATTGAATTCCTAAGATTTTCTCAAGTTCAGAAAGATCCTTCAGCTTTTTAAGGTTTAAGAAGCCTACTATTATAAGAGGGGCCGAGGAGATTGATAAATACGAGCTTTGAGCTTTCTTTTCTGTAGCTTTTCCGCTCTTTAAGTATTCCTCTTTCAAAACTTCTGCTAGGAACTTTATTTTACCTCTGTCATTTATAATTAAAAAATCCCAAGGCTGCTCGTTGTGAGCGCTAGGGGCGCTTATTGCCGCCTTTAAAATAAGATTTAACTTTTCGTTATCTACAGGCGTGTCTTTAAACCTTCTTATGGTCCTTCTTTTTAGAATGCTTTCAATGCACTCCACATATTTTTTTAAAAAGGTTAAATAATTAAGCGTTCAATGTTATGTTGAGTTGAAACTAGGTTTTGTAGGTTTAGGCAAAATGGGTTCAGCTTTGGCCATAAGAGCGGTTCAAGCAGGGTATACTGTCTATGGCTATAACAGAACTAGGTCTAAGGTTGATTCATTGAGGGATAGAATTGATATACAACCATCGATAAATGACTTGGTCGAAAAAAGCGACGTTATATTAGTAAGCGTAACAGATGATGAGGCTGACGAGGACGTGATCTTAGGCAATCACGGTATTTCAGATTATATTAAGCCTAACAAAATAATTATAGACTTTAGCACAATCTCCCCTATAATGTCAAGGTACATAAACGAGAAGCTAAAAAGAAAGAACGCCTACAGGTTAGAAGTTCCTCTCATAGGTGGTCCCGATAAAGCGCTAAGAGGAGAGTTAATAGCTCTAATAGGCGGTGATAGAACTAGATATGAAGAATACTCCGATTTAATCAAAACGTTTGCGTCGAGGACTATATACGTAGGCAACATAGGCGATGCGCTTACTGTGAAGCTAGCTTTTAACTTATTGGTAGCAGGGTACGCAGAGCTCTTGTCCGAAGGTTTAACTCTTGTTCAGAAGATGAAGATTGACCCAAGGATATTTATTTACTTGGTGAACGCTAGCGGTTACAAAACAGAGTTTAGCGAAACTAAAGGTCAAAAGATGCTAATAAATAACTTTGAGCCCACATTTTACTTAAAGCACATGAAAAAAGACCTTGGCCTAGTTTCAAAAGTTGTTGATAAATATAACATCTACCTGCCGGTTCACTCTGCTCTCTGGAGCACTTATACCGCTGCTTCAGAGTTTGGGCTTTCTGAAGAAGATTACAGCGCAGTTCTTGAATATTTGCTAAAGATTAATAAGCTAAAAGAGTAAAAATATGATAAAGCCGGGGTGCCGGAACGGCCACGGGTGCGGCTGCAGACCGCATTTATGTGGGTTCAAATCCCACCCCCGGCTAACTTTTTTAAAATATTAAAATAAAAAAAATCAAAAAATAAAAATCAAAATATCATGAAAGAGATTGAATTGCTTGGTTAAGAAGATCTTTAACTTTTGAAACCTTTTCCTGATAAGCCTTTAACTGTTCTTCTAGTTGCTTTAGCTTTTCTTCGTCTGTTTGTGGGCATCCTGGGGCTTCTACTTTAAAACCTTCCTTTGCAAGCTTTTCATAGCTTTGCTTAATTATTTGTCCGGCCTTGGTCTCACCCTTTAAGTGCTTTCTTACTGTGGCTTCAGTTACTCCTATTTCGTCAGCAATTTGACTGGGCAACATTCCTGCTTTGTCCCTAGCAAAGGCCGCAGCTGCAACGTATAATGAATCAACCCAAGTGAGCCTTTCGTGCGGGTTCCCTAAAGACTCTAGGGTTTCTTTAGAAAACAGAGCAACCGTTAAGAGCGCGCTTTCAAGCTTTCTTATGTCTTCTTTCCCAATGGGCTTAAGAGGGACCGCTTCTTCGCTCATATAAATAATTTTAATAAACAATCTTATAAATTTTTACAATTTATATCAAAAAACGCCTAATATTGATATAAATTTTAGTTTTGTATTTAAAAGTAACAATCAGATCCGCTAAAGGCTTGCTAGAAATATTGAAGCGGGCTTTGTTCACTATTTTATGCTTTGTCTATTTCTTTATTAAGTAAGGATAAAAAGATAATGCACCAAAAATTAAGATTTTACCTCGCAAAATAAATTATTTTTATGTTTGATTAATATTCTTCAGGAGCTTCGTGAACACCTGTCTCTGCTTCTTCAACGGCTTTTTTCATTTCTTCGATTTCGCTTTCTGAAAGGTTTGTGATTTTTACCCCTGTAGGAGAAATATTAAGCGCTTTGTCCCACATCACTGTTATTCCTTTGTCGTTTATTTCCATTGGATGTCTGACCATGGATATTTTAGAATCCCTCATCTTCCAAATTATTATCGATCTGTAGAGCGTTCCGTTTACCTCATCTAGGTCCATTCTTACGATTCCATCTACTGCGTGTTCAACCCCCGGGCCTCCGAACCCTCTTTCTCCTACTGAGATTTGGCTCACAAAAAGCGCTGTGCTGCCTAGCCCTGCGATTACCCTTTTTAGAATCATTACTGTGCCCCTAGCAAGTGCTGGCTTAGTCAAATAAAGGGTGCTGACAGAATCGATCGCGACCCTCTTTGCGTTTGTGTTCTTAATAGCTGCCCTTAAGACATCGACCAGCTCCTGGACGTTATCTGGATCCTTCACCACATAGTTCTCTCTCTGAGCAGCAGATCCTATGCCAGCCGTGAAGGCGTCAACTATAGCGAAAGATCCTTCCCTTTCAAATTTGCTTATGTCCCATGAAAAGTGAGCGAAGCTCCTTCTTACCGACACGGGGTGCTCCTCTAGAGCCACAAACACTCCGTTTTCTCCTTTTAGTAATCCGTTGTAAAGGAATTGTTTGGCCAAAATTGACTTGCCTGTTCCTGGCCCTCCCGAAATCAATACAACGTTCCTTTCAGGAATTCCTCCGTACAGTATTTCGTCAAAACCGGGGACATAAGTTCTAACCCTGTAAATTTTCATAATTTTTTTCTCGTTTTTTTACTTAAAAAGTTTTTGCTTGCTCATTTTAAAAAGTATGTATGCTCATTTACGTAAAAGTTGCTTTCGCCCAACGACCTTAAACAAACTGCCTTAATTTTTTCGCCTACCTTAAAGCCTTTAACCTTAATAAATAGCTCAGACGGAACGAAGACTTTTCCTTCTCCGGTATCATCTCCTACTAGCATCTCGTATTTGTTAGAAGATTTTAAAGATGGCTCCGAAAGAAGTATGAATTCCAAAGAAACGAACCCTTTTTCAGCTTTGCTCAATTTTATGAAGTTAGGCTTAAATTCAACTTGGTACGGGTAATTTTCGCACTCCTCAACTACATAAACGGGAAACTCATACCTCATTTTTTTAACATAAATCGCCTTTAAGGAAGAACATTCTTCTTTTAGCTTAGATGGCCTTACGTTGCCGAACTCGTCAATCAGAACTGGGTATTCCTTTTCGCCAAGTACTGCCATAACAGAAGGCCTAACAGAAACGTAATACGGCTTAAGAGGCTCAGCTTCATCACCAAATTCGCTCTTTTTATAATTAACTGGAGCAATCGATATCGTTTGACCTTCTTTTATAGATTCGGTTTTTTCATAATCCCACAGCACAACCCTAACTCTGCTAACGTTTTTAACAAAAAATCCTACTCCTATCCCCTCACCACCTTGCTTTTTCTTATATGATATTTCTTTTACTGGACCCTCAATTATCCCTTTAAGCAAAAACTTTTTTCCTTCTTCGCTTTTGCCTAATATTTCTTCTACTTCATACATTTCGTTTAATTGCGAGATAGAAGAAGGTGCATTAACGTGAATTTCAAGCCCACCTTTGGTGTTCTTTTTAACCGAAGCGTTCCTTATGGAGATCCTTTGGCCTGGTTTAAATGAGCTGAATATGTCCTCTTGCCCCCAGTAAACTCCTCTGAATAAAGCATCTTCGAAAATATAAAATACTGTTCTGTTTGGATGCCTCTCGAACGAAATTAAATATCCGGAAACGTTTACGTTCCTCTTTTCTTCTTTGATTTCTGAAAGCTTAACCGTTTCCTCGAGCCTAATCCCTAAATCGTTCATAACTAAATAAAGAGCTCCTAGATCTGTTAAGTATCCAGCCCCAACCTGCAGCTTCTTTTCATTAACAAGCTGCAAAAGCTTTTCCTTTGTAAGATCTTTTCTTATTTCAAGGATTCTATTTAAAAGCTTTTCAAACCTGTCATTGTCCGAATTCATGAACTCTCCTTTATTTCCTGCAAATACCTTAAGGCATCGAGAGCAGCTTTAGCTCCCATTCCTGCCGCAGTTATAGCTTGCCTATAAACAGGATCCGCAATGTCTCCCGCAGCGAAAACGCCCTTAATGCTTGTTCCTGTTTCGCCAAATAATTTGATATATTTGTTCTCCGTAAGCTCTATTTGCCCTTCAACTAAGCTCGTGTTAGGAACATGTCCTATATCTACAAATACTCCTTTAACTGGTATTTCTGAAATTTCATTTGTTAACTTGTTCTTTACCCTAACTCCTTCAACCTTGCTGTCCCCAAGTATTTCTATTACTTCGCTGTTCCAGACAAACCTTATGTTAGGTATTGAAAACGCTCTCTTCTGAAGTATAGCTTGAGCCCTCAGCTTGTCCCTTCTATGAATAACTGTGACGCTGTTGCAGATCTTTGATAAATAAATGGCGTCTTCGATCGCTGTATCACCGCCTCCTATAACCGCAACGTCCTGTCCTTTGAAGAACATCCCGTCACAGACAGCGCAGTAAGATACACCTTTGCCCTTTAACCTCTTTTCAGAAGGAAGGCCTAACTCTCTTGCTGAAGCACCCATCGCTAAGATTACTGCGTCTGCGTAGTACGTATCCTCCTCAACTTTTATCTTAAATGGACGCTCAAGCAGGTTTATTTCTGTAGCGTCTTTATCTATTATTTGAACTCCAAGCCTTTCTGCCTGCATCCTCATCCTCTTCATTAGCTCAGGTCCTAGTATTGGCTCGGGAAAGCCCGGGAAGTTCTCAACTTCTGTAGTAAGCATCAGCTGGCCGCCAAAAGAATAGCCTCCTATAACTAAAGTGTCAGCGCCGCCCCTAACAGCGTAGATGCCGGCCGTTAGCCCTGCGGGTCCGCTTCCAATTATTATTATTTCGTGCTTTTCTTCCTTTCCCAAAGATATTCCCGATATCCTAAAACTCATATTTCTTATTCAAAACTATATAATAATAAGCGTTATGGACATATAGCAAGCTCAGACCGCTCCCAGCCTCAAAAAGGCTAGGTTTGTAGTTCTTTTTATCAATGCTATCTGAAGAAGAAAATTATTTAAATAGAGTAATTAAAGCTAATGTGACAAAAAATGAGCTTCGTAACTAAAATGGTATGCTCAAGGTGCGGTAAAGTTTACGATCCAAGGGAAGGACATGTGATGTGCGACAACAAAGATCTCGGAAGGCTTGACATATATTATGACTATGAAAAGGTTAAGGAAAGCCTAACCAAGAGGTCTCTGCAAAAGAGGCCAAGGGATACATGGAGATGGAAAGAGCTTATGCCTGCTGAAGAAAAGTATGCCGTGAGGCTGGGAGAAGGCGGAACGCCTTTAATAAAAGCGACAAGGCTTGCGGAAGCTTATGGCTTAAAGGAGCTCTATATTAAAGATGAGACAAGAAATCCTACAGGTTCATTTAAGGACAGATCGATGGCTGTAAGCGTCGCAAAAGCAGTTGAACTTGGGGTTAAAGTCGACACAACAGCGAGCAGCGGAAACGCCGCAGCAGCTTTGGCAGCATACTCAGCTAAAGCAGGCATCAAAACAGTGGCTTTTGTTCTCTCCACCGCAAGCGTTTCTAAGATTGCTCAGCTAAAGCTTTACGGAGCTTCTGTCGTTAAAGTAAGAGGTATAGAGAAGGGAGAGGATCCAACCGTCAAGATGATGCTAGCAACGGTTGAGCAGTGGGGTTGGTACCCATCTCCGTCTTTCGGCCCATTTAACCCATACCAAGTTGAAGGACCTAAGGCTATTTCATTTGAGCTGGCGGAACAGTTTGAGTGGAAGCCGTATGACTGGCTTTTGGTTCCAACCGGCAGCAGCTGCCTGTTAGCAGGGCTCTGGAAGGGCGTGAGGGACTTAAAAGAAGTGGGCTTAACGAATTACTATCCCAGGCTCGTCCCTGTGCAGCCAGCAGGGAACAGCCCCTTGATAAGAGCAATAAAGAACAACATACCGTTCGAAAAGATAGAACCGGAAAAGCACCCTCATACAATAGCCTCAGGGCTTTCAGACCCATACCCATGGGATGGGGACGCGGCTCTGGAGGGCGTCAGAAAGACTGGAGGAACTGGCGAAGTCGCAACGGACGAAGAAATAGCTCAAGCCGTTAAGGATTTAGCCAAGTATGAAGGGATTTTCGCGGAACCAAGCGGGGCAGCCGCTCTAGGAGCGCTCAAGAAGCTCATAGACGATAAAGTAATAGATAGAAGCGATAAGGTGGTTGTGCTCGTAACCGGCTCTGGCTTCAAAGACCTAGCTTTTGCTCAGTCTCTATACACTGAGCCTCCTGAAATTGAACCGGATTTAAACCAGTTAAGAGACGCTCTCAAGAAAGAAGGTGTAATATTCTAATTTTCATTCTAATATTTTTATGTGTTTTATAGGCGAGCCTTCCATTTTAAAAGCTCTGCTTATTATCATAAGTTCAGGGCCTGTCGTGCTTCTGCCCACGATTAAGCCATTAGAATTTCCCACTATGCCAGAAGCAACGAACGGCACTCCAGCGTTCACAGATCCAACTTCTACTTCTACGCTTAAAGCGGACTTTACTAGCTTTATTTCTTCTTCTTTTGCCATTGGGTGAATCAACGCTCCCTTATTAGTTGCTATGCCGACCGCTCCAACCTGGTTGTATCCAGCTATAGAGGCTTTGATAAGCTTAACCTTAAACACGCTTTCTGCTTGCTTTACTTCATCATCGCTTAAGATCGGAGAAGCTATACCGCCGTAATCGTTGATTAAGAACAGATTTCCGGTTGAAGTGTAAGGTGAGTTTAACCTCTGAACCTCTGAGTTTAGAGCGCTTCTCAGATTTTCTAGTTCATCGTCAGTAGCAAATTTAGTTATCACGGCGCCATATGAGTTCATGGCTATTAAGGGTCCAAGAAGCCTGCCTCCTCCAACGCTGGCGTAGTGATAATCGACCTTGAGCATTTCTGCCATGAGTTTCCCTTTTCTTTCAGGATAACCGAAAGGTATCAATAGTGTCCTCTCAGAAGCCTTTAGGAAAAGCCCAACGTTCGGATTTCTGTACACGTTGTATAGGTATATGGACAACTTTCATGAATTTAGTTCAAGTTAATTTAAACGTTTACTTTAAATTTAAAAGCATAAGCTTTTAACGTAGATAACAATAAGTTTATGCAAGGAAAATGCTCGAATTTTATAAAGCGTTAATTCTCATTGTTGATGCGTTGATTTATTTTCCCGGATCGATTCAAGACTTTAGAGAAAGAGAAGTCAGCGATGTTTATCTTTATTTGCCCTACTTTTCGTATTTGGCCTTGTTTTTCCTTTACGGGATAAAAATACTTTTCTTAACCTTACTCATGGTAACCGTTACTTTGCCTTTAATTTATTATATGTATAGAAAGAACCTTCTAGCTGAAGGGGATTTGATTGGTTTTCCTTCGGTTTTTTCGCAATTTTTTGCTTTTTATTTGTTAGCAACCTATTTAGCGCTCGTAACTTCAATTGATTTATTAGCGGTTTATCTGAGAAAAGGAGGGCTTAAGGTTAGCAAAGACAAGCTGAATTCAGAAGATTTGAGTAAATGGCTAAAATCAGGTGATGAAGTTTACCAGTATGGTGTTCCTTTGATTGGCTATGTTTATTTGTCTTGCTTCTTATCGGATTTAACTTATTTAGCTTTAGTGCTAATCTTTCACCTGAACTTTTTGCCTTTTCTTTAATCATGTTGGATTGATGAAGATGAACTTTGGTTCACAAGGTTAGCTTTTAATGGCTAATTAATTATCGATTATTTAAAAGCGGGACATAAATGGTTTATAAATTGGGCCCGGTGGGACTTGAACCCACGACCGCCCGGTTATGAGCCGGGCGCTCTGCCATCCTGAGCTACGGGCCCACACAAGCTTATACATCTTTTTTATTTTTAACTTTTTATTTACTATTTCACTTAATCAGTATTCCTGATAAGGATCCGTTCTTAGATGGCTTTGATGTTATCTTCACTTTTCCTATTTCTGTTTCAACTATTGCTCCCTTAGTTATTACTCCTCTTCTTTCATAATCTCTGTTGGCAGGGTTAGAAATCACCGAGAGTATCTTAACATTTTTGACACCTTCAGGGGTAGCTACATTTACCTTATCGGCTTTAATCACATAAGCAACGATGTTTCCCCCTCTGACCCTCCTTTTGCCTATAGTTTGTGGACCTAATTCTACCAACCTTGGCTGAGCCTTTCTTTCTCTCCTTCTTCTTCCTCTGTAAGCCTTCCTTTTTCCGCCCGTAACTTTACGCTTTTCTAAATTCTCTACGTTAGGCATCTAATTCGCTTATAAATATATTATATTTAAGTCTATCTTTTAACCCAACCTTAATTTTTAATAAACCATTAACAATATACATAATGTCATGGATTCAAAAAATTTAAGAAGCTACTTAGATGAGCTTAAAAAGAGAAATTTATTAAAATTCGCTGGAAGCGCAGAAAGAAAGTTTGAAGCAGCTTACCTCGAAAAAGTTAACTCTTTTCCAGTCTTAATAAAACCTAAAGACAAAGAAGATTTAATAGCTTCAAACTTAATATGCTCAGAGGAAACCATTAAGATTGCTCTTGAATCAGAAAACGGAGATTTTTACGACAAATTCCTAAACGCTGTTTCTTCGCCCAAGCAAATAACGCTTGAAAATTTTCCGCTAAGCGAGTATTATAACACAAGCTTTGCGGACCTACCTGCAGTCTGGCATTATGAAAAAGATTTAGGACCTTATATTACTTCTAGCATAGTAATCGCCAAATCTCCTGATGAAAAGATCTTGAATGCAAGCGTGCACAGGATAAGGGTTCTGGATGACAGCAAAGGTGTGATTAGGATGGTCGAGGGGAGGCACTTGCACGCGCTATGGAACGCGTGGAAAGAAAAAGGAAAAGATTTGCCAGTAGCAATAGCTATTGGGGCACATCCAGCTGTTGAGCTTGCAGCAGCTTACCAAGCCCCATTGGGAACCTTTGAGCTTAACATAGCTAACTCTTTGGTAAATGGGTTAAAGTTTTACGAAAGCCCTAACTTAAAGCTTCCCGTTCCAGAAGCTGAATACATAATAGAAGGCTACATAAGCAAAGATGAATTTGAAGACGACAGGATGGTTGAGATGCTGGGAAATTATGACTTTACTAGAAAACAACCTGTTGTTAAGGTAAAAAGTGTTTATAAGAAAAAGGAAGCAATTTTCTGGGACGTGTTGCCTGGAGGAATAGAGCATAAATGGCTGATGGGTTTTCCAGTTGAAGCAAAGCTAAACAAAGAAGTCAGGAGCGCTGTTCCTTCTGTTAAAAAGGTTTACCTAACCGAGGGAGGATCTAAGTGGTTGCACGCTGTTATACAGATTAAGAAAAAGCTGGAAGGCGAACCAGTTAACGCTATGATAGCCGCTTTTGCGGCTCATCCATCTTTAAAGCTTGTAATTGTTGTTGATGAAGACATTGATCCAAAGGATCCTGTTCAGGTAGAGTACGCTTTAGCTACAAGGTTCCAAGCAAGCAGAGGGCTTCTCGTTATAAGGAACGCAAAAGGGTCCAGCTTAGACCCTTCAAGCGATCAGGAGAAGCTCTTGACTGATAAGCTAGGCATCGATGCAACAATACCTCTTTCTGCAAGCAGTGAAAGGTTTAAGTTAGCGGATATACCAATAAATAAAGATGAAAATAATCTCTGAAGTCATAGTTGAAGCAGACGGATACATTGATTCGACTCTGGTGTTCGTAGATAAGCCTATATCGTTTTTAGGAATGGTTAAGCCAAAAGAAGGAATTGTTGACTTAGATGGGGAAAAGATATACGTAGCTGGCAAAGTCCTGGCCTTTCCATACATGGTTGGTAGTACCGTTGCTCCTTACGTGATTTACGAGATGAAGAAAAATAAAAAAGCGCCCAGCGCCATGATAACTTCCAGAGCGGATGCGCTTCTCGCTTCAGGTTGCGCCGTTAGCGACATTCCTTTGTTCGTTGTAGACGAAAAAATTTTTAACGATCTCAGAAGGTATAACAACAAAAAAGTTAAAATTGACGGCAAGAATGGAGCTATAGAGATTGAGTAATAAGGATTTGAAAGGTCTTCTTGAACTAATCAAGAGAAAATTCGAAGCAGGAAGCCGTTTATCTGTGGACGACGTTTTTCCATTTTTAGGGAACACCGATCTTTCTTTAAGCATAACGAAAGCTTATGAAACTTTGCTCAGTAAAGACACTTTTGAGAAAAAAGGGAAATTTATAACAATTTCAGGTATAGATAAATCAGGAAAAGAAACTCAACTCTTGGGCGGACTGAGCTGCATAACCCCTGTCTTTAAGTACGCTGAAAGCCTTGGTTTTAACGTATTGGTTATAATGCAGCCTTCCTATGACACGCCAATTGGCTCTTTGGTTAAAGAGTATTTAACTGTAGGAAACTTAGATCCTTCTCTTGCATGGATGCTGTGGAGCTTGGACAGAGCGCAACACGTTGATAAAATCAAAAAGTGGCTTCAAAAAGATGATAGCCTGATACTAACAAAGCGTTGGACTGAGAGCAACGTAGTCTATCATAAAGCAAAAGGAGTAAACGAAAAAGAAATACTGCGGTTTGAGGAAAATATACCTAAACAAGACTTAACTATAGTGTTGGATATTAAAGCCGAAACCTCGTTGAAGAGGAACGAAAAGCCAGATAAGTACGAAAACCTAGCGTTTTTAAAGAGCGTGAGAGAACTTTATCTATCTTTATCTAAGGTTTACCCATACGGAGATGTGGTTTATGTTGACGGAGAAGACGATCCCTGCTCCGTAAACTTTACCATAAACTCAGTTATCAAAGATTACCTCCATAAGTAGGTTTAGATATTAACTTACTGCTCGACTATCCCGCTTTCGGTTAAGTACTGGGAATATTTGTTTAGATCCTCTATATGGTTTATGTTGCTAGCAATTTCCTTTACCTTTTTCCTTACGTTGAGGTCAACCTTAAGCCCACCGTATGAAAGCCTGCTCAGCAAAGACCTAAGCAAAGATTCTCCTTTTCTATCATAGTCCAGCATTAACACTACTTTATCAAAAGAAGACACTTCGCTTATTAAATTTTTAGTTCCCTTGCCTTTCCCACAAAGCTCAAAAACCTTTCCTTTGTAACCAAGGTTTCTTAGCGCGATAAAGTCTCTTTTGCCTTCTACTATAACCAACGTTTTTTCGTCATTTATTTCAACAAATAATTGATGTAATAAAAACGCTATTCTTTTGTTGTTCTCGATGTCTTTTCTTTTAAGCTTATGACTCTCTTTAAGCCTCAAATATATTTACCCCGCTGCAACGATAACTAATAGTAAAAGAGCCCTTGCAAATTAATTTAAATTTTTCTTAAAATTTAGGTTATTAAATCAAAACAGGTTATGCAAAGAAAACTAATCATCGCCTGAAATTTATCAAACAAATTGTTATCTTTAATGTTAATAGAACTTAGATTATGCTTTAAAAGCGTTTAAATACTGGAAACCTTTCACTCACAAATTAGATGGCTAAAAGCTCAGGTAAGCTTATACCTAGTTTTGTAAAGTTTGTGCAAGGATATCCTGCCCTTCTGATTTTTAATAAATATTTAGCCATAGGAGACCTTCACATAGGCTATGAAGTGGTAAAAAGGGAAGAAGGAATTCACGTTCCATTGCAGAAAAAGAGATATGTCGAAAAGCTTAAGGAGCTTAAAACGCTTACCGAAGCAGAAGAGCTGATAATTTTAGGCGACGTAAAAGAAAGCGTGTTGATGCCATTTCCTGAAGAACTTACAGAGCTTATTTATGTTTTCGAAGAAGCTTCAAAGATTTTCAAGACCATAACTATAGTTCAGGGTAACCACGACGCCTACATCGACAGGATCCTAAAGGATTATGCTAAGTTTGCTTCGCCTTACGGGTTAATTTTAAAAAAAGGAAGGTCTAAAGTGTGTTTGGCCCACGGCCACGCAAGGCCTTCAGATGAATGCTTAAAATGCAAAGTTTTGATTATGGCCCACATGCACTTTTACATTAAGTACGAAACATCAAAGTTTCCAGTTTGGCTCATAGGCAGGAAAAAAGAACAAACTATCATACTTATGCCTCCCTTTAATGATCTCCTTTCTGGCTTTTACAACGAAGATATTGAATCTAAAGTCCCTTTTACAGAATATAAGCTGGCTGATTTGAACGCGATAACTTTAGAGGGCTACAACCTAGGTCTACTAAAAAACCTAAAGAACGTTATAGCTGAAGCGGACTGATCGACATTCTAATTTAGTGATCAAAACGCTTTTTAATTACAACTGTTTATAATTTTGATATGAATAGTGACCAAGCTTTAGGTGCTGCTATCTTAATTATAAGCATAGTTGTAATTTTAGTTTATGCCTATTTGGATATCATGTATCCCTTAATAGTCGTGCAAATAACGGACTTTTTGATAGTCGCTGTGCTGCTTGGAATACTAGCATGGATAGGTTACACCCTTCTTACCACACCTGCTCCCAAGCCCATAGAAGAAGAAACCGAAAGTAAACCTGAAGAAACTCAGAAATGAAAGATTACGCAATAATATACGATCCAAGGTTAAAGAGGCTTGCGATAAACCTTTCGCACATTAGCGAAGAGCCTGCTTATCCAGTGGGCACTAGCGTATCCTATGAAAGGTATATGGTTCTCTGGAGTTACAGGACTAATTATTCGTATGAAAGGAGCAGGTTAACGTCGATCTTAAGAGAGCTAAACGATACGGGATACGTTGAAGTTCTGCTTTTGCTTCCGGCACCTTTCCAGCAAGGGGGAGACATAGCTCAATTTATGGAGCAGATGTCAGACTTTGACTTCGTTGGAAGGATAATATTTTTTGATCTAACGCCTATAAGCAAGCTTGGAACAACTCCAAGGCCTTCAGTAAACTTATCTGCTATACCTATATTAACTAAGTTTTTAAAGGAGAACGGGATAAGGTCTAAAGTCATAACTTTTAACCCGGAGCTAACCACACAAGCTAAGATAGTTGAAAGCTCGATTGGAAAGAGCGAAGATTCTGTTTTAATAATTGATAACTATATAAATAAACCTGAAAACTATTTGCCGATCATCTCAACTTACAAAGAGAAGAACGTTAAGGTGTACCTATTCTCAACGTTTATCAACTCATCCCCTCAATTGCTTTTACAGTATGCTACAGTTATCACTACAAACACAATAATTTGGGACGATGTGGTTGTATTAGACATATCGCCCGCTATCGCTGAATTTGTAGACGCTGTAAATTGAGCAAATATATAGCTGTAGACGTAGGGGCAACAAAAATTAGGATAGGGACTTTTGACGGAGAAAAATTAACAAGAAAGGTAGCAAAAGGCATAACAAACGAAGGCCCGATTAAGGAAATAGTTTCATATCTAAAGAACGCTGAAAGTTACGAAGGCATAGGAATAGCTAGCGCAGGACCGTTAAACTTAAGGGAAGGCTACGCTGTTCTTATAAACTTTAACAATTTGAAAGTAAATTACTTAAAGGATCTAAAGCCCTACGGGAAAGTTTACTTGACAAACGATTGCGTCGCCGGGCTTTTAGCTGAGTCTCAAATTGGAAATGCAAAAGGTTCTAAAAATGCCGTTTACATAACTTTTAGCACAGGTATAGGAGCTGGAGTTATGGTTGACGGGCATGTCTTAATAGGTAAAGATGGTAACGCGCATGAGGTTGGCCACATAGTTGTAAATTTTGATGAGGAAGTCGTATGCGGCTGCGGAAAATATTCGCATTGGGAAGCGTACTGCGGCGGGAGAAATATTCCTGCTTTTTTTGAAAAGGTTACAGGAATTAAAGTTAAATCAGCTGAAGAGGCCTTCAAACTGTTTTACGATGGAGTTAAAGGCTCAGAAAAATTCATGGAACTTTGCATGAAGATTAATTCAGCAGGAGTTGCGAGCGTCATAAACGCATATGATCCTGAAGTAGTTCTGTTAAGCGGAAGCGTTTTTCTGAATAACGAAGCTTTGTTCCTTGAAGGGCTAAACAAGTACCTCCCTCGCTTTGTAACAAATTCAATGCCTAAGATAGTCACCGCAAGGCTGAAAGAAGATGCGGTAATTTACGGTGCAGGAATTTTAGCAAAATTGAAGGGGGAACTTCCATAACCCATCGAAATATTGTTTATTAAATTTGTAAAAATTTATAAATAATAAAATTTTCAGCCTTTTTCAAATATTGTTCTTCTACCAACGCTCCTGCAAAGCTCATTCACCAATTCTTCGGGCTCAGTGAAAAACAAAAACTTCCCTGATTTCCTTTGATCCACAAAATTCCCAAAGCATTCAAGACGGTCCGATGGAAGGCCGTTTCCCGATAGGATCAATACTTCTTTCCCCATCGCGTAACCCATTAATGCTTCTATAATTGTCCCTGCGCTTCCTCCAAAAACTATCAATTTGTCAGATGACCTTACTAAAGGAACAGACCTTGCTCTGTACTCTTCCCCCGACCTTATGCTTATTACCCCTTTTGGCAGTTCAACGTCTTCCTGCTCAACTGGAAGTATCAGAACAACCTTCATGTTTAGCTTCACAGCCTGATCAACAATGTGCTTCATGAAGCCCCAGTATCCTCCCAAGATTAAAACCGGATCTTCGCACCTTTCCTTTATTAGGGCTAAAATCTTTTCAGCTTTCTCTTTAAGGTCTTCAGGAACCTCATCGCTGTGAGCCGCTATACCTATCTGCATAATTATGGTTCGTTAGCTTTATTTTAAAGCATTATTATGCTCAGGCAGCTTTTTGAGCCCCTATGCTTTTAACGACCAGCGGGGCAACCTCTTCGAAGGCATACTTCACCAGCTCTTCAGCTGTCCCTTTAGAGAACATTGTTATCACGCAGTTCCTGGTTAAGCCTATTATTTGAGATATGCTTTTGGCCCTTACGACTATGTACCATAGGAGCCCGTGCTCTTGGTACATCTTAAAGAGGTCTGTTTGAGAAAGGGCATCGCCATAAAGGGCCAGGACGTTTACGTTAGGTATATCTACTTGATCAAAATAAGCCACCCTAGTTTCTTCTAAACTTTGGTTATAATATTCAAGAAATATCTTTGGGTCTATCCTTGCCTCCGTCACAAATCCAGGCCTTATAAAAACAGCTTTGCTGAACTCGTTGGCCAAGGCGTTCGCCAAAGGTTTCTTTGCGAGTATCAAAAGAAACATTATTCCCTCAACCTTCCGAACATAATATGGTATCTTAACCGTTGATACAACGTACTTAAATCCTTCTTTTGTTCCTATCTTAACAGGCCTGTCGTAATAAATTAGGCCGCTTAAGTGTTCTTCATCCAACTCGTTTACCGAAAATTCAAAGTTCAAGCTTAGCTGAGTTTCTTCGTCTTCTTTAGTAACCTTAAAAGATGACAGCTTTTGCGCAATAAAAGGGATCGATTGATCGGTGTTTATTTTAAACAGCTTTCCAGCTAACATATTTTATAGATTTGAGTCTTTAAGTATATATGTTTGTAGGAGGTTTGAACTCCTGCTGGGAAGCTTCTTTGGCAAGCTCAGCTTCTATGGTTTCTGCTCCTTTTATCAAAGGAGTAACGTCTATTTCAAACCCGTAATACTTTCCTAAGGTTTCAACGGCAACGCTGGCTGCCCTAGGATCTATCCTGTCAGGCGAAGCATACGCTAGGAGAGCTATAGCCGGGAAGTTCCTGATCTCGAAATAGTTTAGCAAAATAGCGACTGGGCCCACTATTATATGCTCGTCCTCCAATTTTTTAGCTTCAGCTAATATCCCCCGCGGCTTGTAAGCAGAAGTTGCCGCTATTCTGTACTTTGACTCATCTGACTTTAGAGTGTTATCCAAACCTCCAACTAGGAAAACTTCTTTTATTCCTTTTTTGATCATCAAATCCGCAAAGCTCCTGTAGAACTTTAATTCGCTGTCCTTTTGAATTGGAACGTCCACCTTAAATATGGCTAGGTCTTTATATGTGAATATTTCATAAGGTGTGCTAATCATGCCGTTTATCAAGGTAGATACAGGAGCTGAGCCTTCATAGTCAACTATGCAGCACCTTTTAACAGGCAACTTTTGCACCAAGTACTTAACGGTCCAATATCCAGTTCCGCCAATACCATGAAACCCGCTTATCAAAACTTTTCCCTTTAACGATGCGTTCTTAGGGTAGATCTTTACGTAACTTTCATAGCTCAAACTTTACCACCAGTCATCTCGATTTTTATAGCCTTATTTATTAACTTTTGCTATATCTTCTTTATATTTTTCAAGGATCATATCTTCTACCTTCAGGAAATAGATCTGTGTAGGCTTAGGCATTTTGCTCAAGTTCTTTTCTATAGCCATAATTAGGTAGTTAACCCCTCTTTTGCTTATCTTTATGTTAAATTTCATAGGAAGTATGGGGTCTTGTACTATCTCTAGCTTATCTTTAAGCTCGTCTGGCGCCAGCTTGATGTAGTCTTCTTTTATTACGTTGTACCATTCGGCCAAAACTTCAGGAAGTAAGCTGTCCCTCTGCTCAATGATGTATTGAGCAAGCTTAAACACTATGTCTTCGCTCACTTTACAATTAGTTTATGTAGATGCATTTTAACAAATATTGATCTAAATTTTTTTAGCCAAAATCAAACCGTTTTGATAAATATAAGTCTATAACAAATAAAGGTTAACGTCGTAGACAAAAAGGCCTGCGTCGACAACCCCGGGGATTTCTTTAATTTGATGATAAGCTTCTTTAAGGTCTAACCCTTCGCCGTATGAAACATCAAATATAAAGTTCCCGTTTTCTGTTACAAACGGATACCCTTTGGCATCAGCCCTTAGAGTTGGTTTAAGCCCAAGCTCAAGAATCCTCTTTTGAACAAGCTTAAAAGAAAAAGGCAAGAACTCCACAGGTAAGGGAAAGTTCAAAGCGTTAACTAACTTTTCCTTACTTATAAAAACGTGCCTTTCCTTAGCCATTTCCCACAATATCCTTTCCCTGGTAAGAGCACCTCCGCCGCCTTTGATTATATAGTTGTTAACTTTAGATGCCTGATCAGCGCCGTCTATAACTAAGTCCAAAGAATCAAAACTCAATTCAGCTATCGTAAAATAATCCATAACTTCAAGTTTAATTTGCGAAGATGATGGAACCCCTATAGGCTTAATGCCCCTTTCGCTAAGCTTTTCCCCGAGGATTTTTAAAACATAAGCCGCCGTTTTTCCGCTCCCAAGTCCTATCGTAGGAGGCCTGTTCAGCCCTTCTAATTTTTTAATTATGTTTTCCACAGCTTTCTCTATCATTTCTTTATTCATATAATATAAAATATAGTATGAGCTATTTAAGTTTGATAAAAGCTAAAGCCCGGTTTCTTCAAGTATTTCATTAATTTTGCTTTCGCTTAAATTTAGTTTGTGCAGTATTGTGAATCTTTCTGGTCTGAGCGAAGGTGCCATCTTTATCGCTGATATTACTTCGTCTCTACTAATTCCAAGCTCTTCGAAGCTAGAAGGGAGGCCCACTTCAACTATCTTTTTCTTTAGCCTTTTCCAGTTTAATCCATACAAATAAGAAACAAATATTGTGCCAAGCGCTACCTTTTCCCCGTGAGTTCCTTTGTTTGGAGATATTATGTCTAAAGCGTGAGATATTAAATGCTCGCTACCGCTGATTGGCCTGCTGCTTCCAGCGATTCCGCCAGCAACCCCAGCGCTTATTAACGCCTCAATTAAGTTCCTAACAGACGTGTACTTTAATTCTTCAATGCCTTTCGTGCTTATCAAAGCGTGCTTGGCGCTTTCATAAGCTAGCTTTGACGCATACTCTCCGTAATATTCTCCCTTTTCCACGCTTGCTAGCTTCCAATCCCTCGTTGACGTAAATTTACCTAATAGGTCCCCGAGTCCGCTTAATATGTACTTTTTTGGCGCTTTAAGAATTATAGAAAGGTCTACTATGACCCCTCTTGGTGGCTTTACCTTTATAGAATAAGGAAACTTACCTCCTTTAAGGGAGGAAAATGGACTCGCTATTCCATCGTTAGAAGCAGAAGTTGGGATAGAGATAACCGGCAAATTTGTTTTATATCCAATGTACTTTGCAATGTCTATAACTTTCCCTCCGCCAAAACCAACAACAACGTTGTACTCTTCACTGGATATTTTATTATAAATTCTTTCAGCTTCATTATAAGTTGAATCTAAAACGATTTCCTTTTTATAATCAAAATTCTTTAGCGCGTTATCAATCTTATCTTTAAACAACTCGCTGACGTTAGGTCCTGTTAAAAAGAGCACCTTTCCTTTCGCTATTAACCTTAAAGAACCATCCTCAAAAGTGTTGTCTCCAACGATGACTATTTCCGGAAGCTCCATTATGTGGCTAAATTTTACTCACCTATAGATGAATAAACTCTTGCAGGTTCTTTAAACTTTCTTCAAACTGATCTTTAAAAGTTAGCTCTCCGTCCTTTTTGAGAAATTCACCCTTAGACACAACGTCTTTAATAACGAACCTGTTGCTCTGGTATCCTAGGGCTGTAACCAAATCCCAAGACGGGTACACCTTTGTAAGGTCGTAAGACACAAAGTCAGCGTTATAGCCTTTTTCTAGAAGGCCAGATTTAATGCCTAGCGCTTTGAATCCCACATAAGAAGCCATATGCATTATGTCCTTTATTGAAATAGAAACGTCCTTAGTAGTCCCCCTTAAAATTACAATGGCCGATTTTATTTCGTCGAAGATGTCTAAAGTTTCTGAGCTTCCAGGGCCATCAGTTCCGATGGTAACTTGCACGCCTCCGCTAAGCATGTCTCTTACGCGCGCGTAACCGCTTCCTAGCCTTGAGTTTGAAACTGGACAGTGAGAAACATAGATGTTTGGTAGCGCAAGCTTGATAATTTGTTCTTTGGATAAAAGGACAGCATGGGCCAATATTAGCCATTTACTTAAGGCTCCAACCTTTTTAAGTATTTCAACTGGGTCTTCGTTTCCATAAACTTGCTTTATCTGTAAAAGTTCTTCTTCGTTTTCTAAAAAGTGCATCTGATACTTGTAACCTTCAAGTTTAAAAAGCTCCCTCAACATCTCCGTGCTAACTGCGTAAAGGGAGTGCGGAGAAATGAAGACTTCAAAACCTTTTTCTTTTAAGCTCTTGCTTATGTTATCTATGTTCTTAAGCCTTTTCCAGCTTTCTTCTTCCATGTACTTTACCTTATCCATAAAGGCCAGACCAAGCTTTACGTCTAACTTATGGGCTATTTTATTCACAGCCTCAACCATCGGCTGGATGTCGTAAAAATCAAGGACCGCAGTGACCCCTGAACTAATAAGCTCGCCAAGCCCCACTACGTCTGCTTCTCTGAGCAATTCATAGTTTAGCTTAGACTCTATATCCCAAACTTGCTTAAGCCATTCGTATAAGGTTTTGCCTTCTCCTATACCCCTCAAGGCGGTCATGCCTACGTGGGCGTGTGTAACAGCAAACGATGGAGCAATAAGAGCTTCGCCTAAATCGTACTCTTCGTCAGCGCTTTCTTTTGACTTTTCTTTTCCTATATCTTTGATGACACCGTCCTCAACTAATATGTAGCCGTCTTTTATGGGCTGGTCTAAATAACTTCTTAAAACGTACTTCGCCCTAAAAATAGTTTTCATTGTTTCTTTGTGTATGTTTCAGAAAATTCTACCTGCTTTATTTCTGGCATTACTTCAAAAATGTCGTTGGCTAAAGCTCTCTTTATGTACTGCAATCCTTCCGTCATGAAAAACTGCTCGGGTATCTCAATCTTTACCTTTTCTTGCTCTATAGAAAATACCGGATTCTGAATATCTATCCTTCTTTGTATTAGCTTTTCAACTTTTTCTTTCGGGTCTGTTATTTCTTTCAAAACTTCAATTTCATATATTAACGTCTTTCCAGCGAGCCTGTCGTTAAAGTCAACTTGAACCCTTCCGCTTGATATAGAAATTATCGTTCCAATCTGGCCGTTGTACTCTATTTGGTCGCCTATCTTTATCTCTTTAGCTTTATCTCCAAACTTCCTCAAAGGTATGACCTTTATCTTTGAAGGATCCCTGTAGCCAAATGCTTTTTCAGGAGGAACCTCTATCGTCACCTTGTCCCCAACGTTCAACTTTTGTAGCTCTTCGTCTATTGCCTTTAGGACCCACCCTTTGCCTACCGCAACAAGCTTTGGCTCATACTTCATGCCCTCTCTGTATATGTTGTTAGCCTTCGCTACTTCTTCAATAGTTGTGTCTATGACCTCTCCTGTGTCTTTTATCTTTGTCGTGTAATTTATTAATATTAACGCGTTCGGGTTCAAATCTTTTCTAACTCCTTTAGCTTTTCTTCTGCTACCTCTAATCCTTTCTCAACATTAACTTTTATGCCTTGCGCTATCATTGAATAAGCTACAGCTAGTATTGTGGGCAAAATTCTAGAGCGCTCGATTATTCCCATATTTCCTATTCTGAATATCTTCCCCTTTAGCTCCCCGAAGCCACCAGTGATAACTATGTTGTAGTTATTCTCCATGTATTTCCTAAACTTTACGTCATCGACGCCTTGCGGGTATTTTATTGATATTACTACGTTAGATCTAAACTTTTCTTCAACAAAAGGCTGAAGGCCCATAGCTTCAAAAGCAGAATAGTAAGCCTGAGCTCCAGCCCTATGCTTTGCTATTCTTTTTTCTAACCCTTCTGAAACAATCTTTGAAAGGGCCGCTTCAAGAGCATAGAAAAGGGGAACCGCTGGAGTGAACGGGGTCTCGTATTTAGCTAAGTAGTCAACGTAAGAAGCATAGTTAAAGTAAGTCGTATAAGGCGGGTTTTTTCTTACGTAATTAACGACGTCATCGCTAACTCCTACCAAGGCCAACCCTGGAGGCGTCATGAGACATTTTTGGCTTCCAGCTATGACAACGTCTGCGTGCCATTCGTCCATGGGAAGCTCGTCTCCGCCAAACACTGAAATTGCGTCTATAACATAAAACATCCCGTACTTTTCAGCCAATTCTCCGACTTCCTTGGCCATTCTATAAGTTGTTCCAGGAGAGGTATCGTTGTAAACCAAAAATATTCCTTTTGCGTCCCTGTTTTCCTTAACAGCCTTTTCTATTTCTTCTACTGAAGGAGCTGAGCCCATAGGAGCGTTGACCCTTATAGCCTTTCCTCCTGCCGTCTCAACCTGCTGGGCTAACCTGCCGCTGAATTCTCCAAAGACAGGAACGATCGCTTTATCTCCTGGCCTTATGATGTTCATTACAGCTGATTCCGCTCCCCCTGTGCCAGAAGATGAAAGAACTATTACGTTGTATTTAGTTTTAAATATTTGCTTGCTCATCTTCTCGATGCTTTCCATTAGTTGGTGAAATTCTTCGCCCCTGTGATTTATAACTGGCTTGCTCATAGCTAAAAGCACGTCGTCAGGAACGTCGACCGGCCCCGGAAGCATTATCATTTTTCTTTTAATTTCCATAATTCCCACCTTACTAACCCATATGATCCTCTATTAATAAATGTTTTAATTTTTTCATGTTTTCCTTTAGCTTATATAGCGTTAAATAGTGAACTCGAGCTGCAGTATTACGAGCTTTTTTCCGCTTTCATGCGGAAGTATTGCCGTAGCATTATAGCTGTCGCCAAAGATTAGGGAAACCACGTCTTGATCTCTATAAACTTCAGCTTGAAAGTTCGCAACAAACAGCGATCCTGAAGAGTTAACCGCATTTACAGCGTCTTTTATGATATCGGACAGACTATCGATTACTTCTTTTTGACAAGCCATTGCGCCGTGGTCTTCGTGGACTTCATACTCAAATTCACAGAGATCATATACAGACGAGGAAACTTTCTTAAGCTCTTCTTGAAGATTGATTCCGTCTTGAGTAGGAACGACCTCTAAAGACAAAACCAAATTTATTGAACCTCCATCCTTTATCCTATCTATCTCTTTATCTAACTTTTGCCAACCTGCTGATGATATTTTGAACATTATTTGCCCACGCTACCAATTGCAAAGATGCTTAATTAACGTTTATTAAATTATTCAGTTTTTGTTTAAGCTTTGATTTTGTATGAAAGTTTATAAATTACACATATCAATTTTTAAAAACAACGCAA
>CAYFJA010000007.1:25933-41870 GCA_964343315.1 uncultured Nitrososphaerales archaeon | reverse complement strand
TCAAACCAGCTCGGTATAATTGTTCCGTTCAAATAGGTGAATGCAACGTTTGAAGCGTTGGGCTCAACCAGCTGAGCTATCTGGCTTGTTGCAGAAAGGTTTATTTCTTGTTGAAAAGGTTTTGGTGTTGCTACATTTTGATAGTTAAAGATAGTTACAATGACGTAGTTGTTAGTATTAACCAATGAGCTTGCTGCAAAATTAGCTAGCTGCGTTGAGTTTAGCAATAAGCTCACTACTTTGTTCACTATGAAGCTTGACGAAAGGGGGATGTTTAGCTCAAACGGTCCTTGAGGTATTATGTAACTGCCAACTAAAACATAGTTTCCGCTAGAGTTTTTTGCGTAAACAAAAAGGTTAGTAGCGTTTTGACTTTTAGAATACCCATATAAGTTCAATACGTAGCTTTTAGCCTTTAACGGAACCGTTATGTTTATCTTTGCAGTGTTTACGTTTAAAGTAACCGGCGCTATTCCATCTAACTTATAAAGATAGGGTGAATTGCTTAATGCGTTTGTTGAAGAAACGTTGAACTGAATAGTCTGAGGAATAATTGAGAAGTTTTCTATAAGAACTTGAGAGTTGACTTCTGATTGTTGGATTGTTAAGCTCTCTAAGTAGCTTAAGTTAGAAAACTGCATTAAAACGTAATAAAAGCTTGCAAAGGCAAACAGAATCAAAATTATAAAGAAAGCGGCTCCAATTACTTCAGCTTGACCTTTCTTCAGAACGAGCTCACCTCCCAGCTCCCATCTTCTGCAATGAGCTTAATATAATAAACAGAATTTTTGCTTAAACTTAATCCAGAAAGCGTTATCTTAACCAAGCTAGAGGGTGGAACTGCGAGGCTTAGGCTTTTAGAATATGTATAAGTCGTATTGTAAACAACTATTTCAACTATTTTGACAACCGTTGGGCCATAATTGCCTACCCAGACGGTTAATGTCGACGAAGAGTTTTCGTAGACGTATTCTATGTTGTAATTATCAAGAAGCGCTTGAAGCCTAGTGTTATATATAGAAGCAAAGCCCGATTGCTGAACAGAAAGGGCGCTCATCCCCCAAGAAAGCATTGCTACGCCTAAAATAACGGTTATCACTAAAACTATAAGGCTTCCAATTATTGTAGACTGGGAGCTCTTCATTTAATCCTGTAAATATTATTTTAAAGTCAGATTAAAATCTTTTCTAAATTGATTCTTTAATTATTCTTTATTTAACTTTTCTAAGCTAGCTTTATTCTATAAACATCATCTTTAAAAATAACAAGATGCAAAAAGCTTTTAGGTAAGGTTAACAGATTGAATAACAAGAAAGATATGTTTGTTGAAGTTAAGATAACAAACGTAGGTGTTTTGGATGAATCGGGTACAGAAGGCTTCATAGAGTTTACTTCGGAAGACGGCAGGAAAGCCTTGATGGGCTCATTCAGCGGGGAGGTCTCATACCACATTATAAGGTTCATGCAGGGAGACAGAACTTCGCTTCCAACGGTTTATAACATGATTGAAGAGTTAGCTAACTTAGAAGGGTTGGAGCTAGAAAAAGTTGAGATCTACCCAAGGGGAAACGTCTTCAGGGCTAACATATATTTCATCGGAAGAAACGGGAAGACAGTTGTTTTACAAAACTACAGAGCTTCAGACGCCGTGGCCTTAGCTGTCTTTTATAACATGCCCATTTACATGGACGATTCTCTTTTATCCTAAGCGTGAATGTCTTCTTTGGCCTTTGCCAGCTCCTTGATTCTTATATCTCCTTTAATTTCTTTGATGTAGCTGTAAACGGGCTCAGGAACTAGGTGCTCCCAAGGCTCATCGTTTATTATTTTTTGCCTTATCTTTGTAGCTACTAGTTCTTCCCTCTTGTAAAACGGAACAGGTATAACTTTGATTCCAGCTTCTTCAGCAAGGATCTTGACGAGCCTGTTGTTAGAAAATATAAAGTCGAAAGGTGGCAAGTAAGTTTTGAGGTTGCTTATCCAAAGGTTGTGGTTAACTATATCGTCTATAGGAGCTATGTATATCGGCTTTAAGTCCTTCTGGGTCTTCAAAAATCTAATGATCATCTCATATCTTTCGCTTGCTGTAAATGGGTTATCTAGCTCATGGTTCTTCTGCGCGCTGCCTATTACTATTATCAGCTCGTCAGAGTTCTTCAGCGCGTACTTTATCGCTTCCGCGTGGCCATTATGAAAAGGCTGAAACCTTCCTATGAACACACCCCTTCCCATGCCTTTTTAATTGTTTTCTAGTTATTAATGCTTTTATCTTCACGAGGTTTCATAAAAAACATTTTGTTCAAAAAGAATATATACAACCGCTTATATGGTTATGTGAGTGGGGAAACATGTCGTCACAACCTTCTTCTGAAAAACCGCAGGGAGAACAGGCCGAACAAAAGAAGTCCTATCCTCCAAACAACATATTCATAGGAAAGAAGCCTCTCATGGTCTACGCCCTATCTGCGCAGCTTCAGCTCTCAACATACCCTGAAGTAGTTCTCAGGGCAAGGGGAAGGGCTATCTCCAAGGCTGTAGACGTAGCCCAAGTCCTGGTAAACAGGATAGGCAAGGACCTTTACGAGCTCGGTTCAATAAACATTGGAACTGAAGAAGTAGGAGAAGGAGAACAAAAGAGGAACGTTTCAACAATCGAAATAGTAATCAAAAGAAAGAAGTAAAAAACATTAGTTTTTTATTATTTTATTCTTTCCAATTTTCTATTTCTCTGAAAACATCCCTGAGCTCATCCTCAAGGTCTTCTTGAGTGTAGTTCATGTATTCCTTTATTATAGAGTAATCTTTGTGTCCTAACAGCCTTCTGACTATTTCTAGGTCCTTAGTTTTCTTCATTATGTAAGTAGCGTAAGCGTGCCTTATAGCGTGCGGCCTGTACCTTCTTTTAAGCACTTTTTTAGTTACTTTATAAACGATATACCTTGCGTTTCTTTCGGTAAAGTTAAACACCTTCTGGCCGCTCTTCTTTTCTTTTAGCTTTGATAAAAGGTCCCAGAGGAAGTCGTTAGGCACAGGCACTATCCTTTTAAATTCATCCCTTTTCTTTTCTTGCCTTATAGTTATAGTTCTGGTTTTAAAATCCAAGTCCGTCCAATTCAGCTTCAAAATTTCTCCTATCCTAGCTCCAGTAAAAGCTAAGAGCGAAACTAAGGCTAAGTCCCTTACCTTTATCTTTGATTTGTTCTTCATCAAACCGTAAACTAACTCCTCGTAATCAGGAACATCTTCAAGCTTCAGTCTTTTCATGATGATTTTCTATATTTGATCTTTATTTATCTTTTAAGATCTATGATTTTTTCCTAAAACTCTTTTAATGTTGACTAAGCGGAAATTTTTTTATAAATTAGATAAAGCGTCGGAGCCAGCCCAACCGCAAGGCCTATAAGCAGAAACTTTATGTAAGCTTGAAATAGGTCCCCCATCGCAAAATAGGCAACCAACAAGGGACCAGCTCCGCCTATGAGCCTGCCGATAAGAAGGGAAGAGTTCACTCCTGTTGACCTAACCTCTGAAGGGAAGAGCTCGCTCAGCCATACCCCAAGGTAGCCGAAATAAGATGTAGCTAAATAAAGCAAAGCAGAAATATTTGGAAACAAGGAAGGCTGCAAAAAGACTAAACTTAATGATGTTAATCCAATTAGCTGCAAAACGACTGTTATCCGCTCTTTGCCGGCCTTGTCTGAGAGGTAGCCAAAGATCAGAAACCCAAAAAACCCAACCAAGCTTAATACCATGGTCTTAAAGTTACCCAAAATTACAGGGGCGTATGTAACTAATGTGATTGTATATAGAAAAGCTGAAAATGAAAGCAAGGAGCCAATTGTCAAGGCCGCATAGCTCATCTTTAGCTTTGCACCTCTTTTGATTCTTTTCTTTTCAACGTCTGGAAGCTTTAATATTAGAATTAGGCTTAGCAATGAAGCAAATCCTATAGCAACAAAATAAACGTATAAATTTCTCAGGACGATAGACGCAGCGCTGTCTATGAACATTCCTATAAAATACAGAGCTTGAATGAAGCTACCTAAGGTTGCTCTAGATGAGCGAAAATAATCTACGATAAAGGCATAAGTTATTCCGTTTTCTGCGTTAACGCCAAAGCCTACAAAGAACCATAAAGCAGACAGCCAAGCGGTGCTTTTCAAAAAGGGCGTAATCATAACTAAAATCGAATAAATTGCTATAGAAACTGAAAGGGAGGCTTTATAACCTTTATAGTCTGAAAGCGCCCCGAGAACAACCCCTCCTAAAGCCCCTCCGTAGAAAGAATAAGAAACGACTGAATTGATCAAATAAGCCGGTACATGAGATATCAAAGCTATCTCAGACGATTTATATAACAAAGAATAGACGACCATAGAGCTTAAAAGAAAAGGGATGGTAATTTTTGCTGCTTCTGTAAATTCTTCTTTCAACTTATCGACCTGTATATTTCTGATATTTTTATTAATGTGTTTCTGAGAAGCTCGACCGTGGTCCAGCCCATATAGCCAACCCTCAGTACCCTTTCCTTAAGATCCCCGAAACCCTTTGCTATCAAAATTCCCTTCTTATACATTTCATCCACAATCCTAGAAGCGACCGGCCTTCCTATGTCAAAAGCTATCACTGAAGGGCTCGGTCTGCTAGCCAAAGGCTGCCATCCCTGGCTTTTTACAAAATTGTAGGCTAACTTCCCGAGCTCTTCGTGTCTCTTTACCTTCTGCTCCAGCCCTTCTTCAAAAACTTCGTGAAGGGCTATCCTTAAGGCTCTGATAACGGGTATGTTTGGCGTGGTTAGGTAGGTGCTCGGGTCCTTCATTACAGCCATCCACTTCTTTAAGTCAAAGTAATAGGACCTAGGCTTAACGTCTTTCTTCGCGTTCAATAGCTCTTCTGAGAACGCTATCATTGAAACCCCAGGAGGAGCACCCACGCACTTTTGAGAAGCTGAAAAGGCGTAGTCTACGGGCTCATCTTCAAACTTAAAATTTACGCAACCTAGGCTAGAAACCATATCAACCATAAAAAGTGCGTTGTGCTGCTTCACTAAGTTTCCTAATTCGTGAATTTCGTTGATGACCCCAGTGCTAGTATCTATGTGCGTTGCTGTTACAACGTCATACTTTTCCTTTTCAAGCTCTTTTCTAACAAGATCAAGGTCTATGTCTTTTCCAGGGCCAAAGTCCAAAGTTTTTATTTTAAGCCCGTAGATGTTGCCTATTTCAACTATGCGGTTTCCAAAATATCCGTTAACTAAGGACAAAACCTTATCCCCGGCGTTTGTGAAGCTTGCGAAGAAAGCTTCCATGCCAAAAGTCCCAGACCCGCTCAAGATCACCGTGCGCTCTTCGCTTGAGCCGAACAGCTTGGCCGTTAGAAGTTGAGTTTCCTTAAACTCTTCATAAAATTCTTTGCTCGTGTGACCTACCATAGGTTGACATAAAGCTTTGAGCACGTCTTCGCTAAGGTTCGTCGGCCCCGGTATCATTAAGACTCTTTGGTTCATTTTTTGAAGAAGCCATCTGTGTATTTAAAACTTTTTCGACGAACTCCTTATTTATGACACCGGCCGTTATCAAATTTACTAAGGAATTGCCTGAAGCGTCGCCGGTTAATTTTCCTATGTTCCCCCTTATTTGCCTCCACCTTAGCTTAGTGTTCCCGCTCTTTGACTCATATATAACGCCAAGGACGTTTTCTGCTTTAACAAACGTTATCTCTCCTATCTTTCTCAAAGTTACCTTGTCTTCGGCCTCTACGTATATGGGCCCAATCCCCGTCTCCCTTTCCGGAAATACGGATTTGTCAGCGTAATATTCCTTTGGTATGAAAGACTTGCAAGTACTTAAGATTATGAACTCTCTGAACTTTTCTAAGGGAGTTTCAATCTCTAGCTTAACCAAAGCTGTTTATTTAAATATTTTTGATTAATATAAATTTTCTTTTACAATTGAAGGGAATCTAGGAAGTAGAATATTCGTTTTATAAAACAGTAAAAATCTTATTAACCTTTTAAATCAAGAGATAAAGGTATTATGGATAAGGAAGCTTTAAGGCAGGAGTTTTCGGAAAAGCACCCGGAGCTCTACTCGGTTTCTTTGTTCAAAGAAAAAGGCTTCATAAGAAAGAAGTGCAAGAGGTGCGGGAGATATTTCTGGACCCTAGACCCTAACAGGGAATACTGTCCAAACCAGCCGTGTTCTAAGTACGAGTTCATCAAAAATCCATCTGGGAAAAAGCTGAGCTACGTTGATATGTGGAACGAAATTAAAGACTTCTTCGTCCAAAACGGGCATACCTACGTTAGAAGGTACCCGGTCGTTGCAAGGTGGAGGGACGACCTTTTCTTTACAGTAGCGTCGATAATAGATTTTCAAAGGGTAGAGGAGGGGAAGATAATCTTTGACTTCCCCGCAAACCCTCTAATCGTTCCCCAGATGAGCCTGAGGTTCAACGATATATCCAACGTTGGGCTTACAGGAAGACACTATACTTCTTTTTGCATGATAGGACAGCACGCTTTGGCTAATGAGCAGGGGTACTGGAAAGATAGGACCATACAGCTTGACTTTGATCTTCTGACCAAAAGGCTAGGGATTCCTCAGGAAGAGGTTGTCTTCGTCGAGGACGTTTGGCTTGGGTACGGCGCTTTTGGTTATTCATTAGAGTACTTTGTCAAAAACCTTGAGCTTGGCAACGCGGTCTTTACCGAATTTGAAGGGACCCCTTCGAGCTATAAGCGCTTTTCTCCTCCAGTTGTTGACATGGGGGCCGGTTTAGAGAGGTTTGTTTGGCTCTCTTACGGTACACCGACCAGCTATGAGGCTGTCTTCGAGGGAATCCTTAAGAAAGTTAGAGAATACGTTCCGATAGAAGTTGACGAAGAAAGCTTGACGAAGTTCTATCTCACAGCAGGAGAGATGGACTTTTCAGAAGAAGATACCGTTTCTAGCCTGATAAACAAATTGGATCTATCAAAAGAAAAAGTTGAAAAGATCTTTGAGCTAAAGGACATGTTCATCCTGCTTGACCATTCCAGGACGTTGCTGTTTGCTTTAGCAGACGGTCAGCTGCCCAGCAACGTGGGTGGAGGGTACAACTTAAGGGTAACGTTAAGGAGAATGCTGGACATTCTCAAAAAGAGGGGCTGGAAGATTTCCATCTACGACCTGATGGTCATGCACGCGGAGCACTTGAAGGGGATGTACCCTGAGCTTTCTGAGGGCATCGAGAAGCTTAATGAAGTTGTAGAGGTTGAAACCTTAAAGTACGAAAGAACCCTGGCTAATTCGGAGAAGATACTCTCAAGCTACAAAAACAAGAAGTTGAGCTTAGAGGAAGCTGCAAAGCTTTACGAATCTAACGGTATTTCTCCTGAAGTTTTGAGCGAAAGGGGCCTCATCGATTACGACCCAGGAGAAGTTTACAGCTACGTAGCTAACAAGCATGTAAAACCCAAACAGGAGGAGGTTAAGCCTGCCTTTGACCCTTCTGGCTTACCTAAAACTGTCCAGCTCTATTATGACAGAAACGTTAGAGAGTTTGATGCTAAGGTCCTCAAGGTTGATGGGGATTATGTGATACTTGACAGGACAGCCTTTTACCCAAGGTCTGGAGGTCAGGAACCTGACAGAGGAGAGCTAAATGGGGTAAAAGTGCTCGATGTCATAAAGATATCAGATGTGATAGGGCATAAGGTAGAAGATCCATCAAAGTTCTCGCCCGGCGAGGAGGTGCACGGTAAGATTGATTATGAAAGAAGGTTGGCGCTTATGAGGCATCACACAGCTACCCACATAGTTAACGCGGCAGCGAGAGCTGTTTTAGGGCCTTGGGTTTGGCAGCATTCTGCTTTTAAAGAAGAAAGCTACGCCAGGATTGACATTACTCACCACTCTCCGCTGACTGAGGAACAGATAAAGAAGATTGAAGAGTACGCTAACAAGATAGTCCAAGAAAACGTGAGGGTTGAGAAGTTCATCATGCAAAGGTCTAAAGCTGAGAGCGAGTTCGGCTTCAGAATTTATCAAGGTGGCGCTGTCCCGGGAAATGAGCTTAGGATAATAAAGATAGGCAACTATGATGTAGAAGCTTGCGGGGGAACACACTGCGACTGGACGGGAGAGATAGGGCTGATAAAGATAATTGGAGTCGACAGGGTTCAGGACGGCGTTGATAGAATAGAATTTGTTGCAGGAGAACCCGCAGTTAGATACGTGCAATCTATGTATTCAGCTATAACAGAGCTAAAAAGGGCCCTTAACGCAAAAGATATAGAATCTTTGCCTTCAGCATTAAGCCAAAAACTAAAGGAAATGGATGAGCTTAGGAAGAGGTACGCTTCGACGTTGAGAAAGTACGCGCTGCTTTTGGCATCATCTTCAGGGGACTTTGTGATTTTGAAGGATAAAGAAATTGAAAAGGAGAGCGCAGTAATAGTAGGGGATGCGGTCGTAAACGATGCCGGCAAGCCTTTTGTTTGGATTAGCTGCGCCGAAAGCAAGTGCTACTTTATGGTTATGCTTCCTAAGAGCCTTTCTGGACAAATAGAGAGCTTTGTAAACTCAATAAGGCTAAACTGCAAAGGAAGCGCAGGCGCTAAAGGCAACGTTGCTCAAGGATTCGTTGAGTGCGAGGAAGCTAAGATAGAGGGCATATTGAGAGATGTCTTGGGAAAGAAGAGCAGTAATACTTAAAGCAAAAGAATAAAAATAATTCATGGCGGCGGGTAGGGCCGGGGGGTTAGCCGTCCCCCATTACCCGAAACCGGCTATACGCGGGGGCCAGATAAGGTAGGTTACAACCAGGGCTTTGCGAGGGCGAACAGGGGCTGAGGGGATGAAAAGGCGCCGGCGCGGGCCACCTTGGCGCTATCTTGGCCCGAAGGGGCCGAGTAAGCGCCAATCGCCGAACCGGGTTAGGCCCGGGAGGGAGCAGCCCTAAGGCGAAAAAGGGGCGCCGCGCCGTCACCGCCTTTGACCGTAGGCCCCTGGGAACCTTCGCAAAGCCCTGGGGACACCTACCGGCCGCCGCCACTATTCTCCGAAATATTTTTAAGTAGTAAATATAATTTTCAAAAAAATGCAACATAACTTTAGTGAGCTCGATTATGTTAAAAAGTGGGAGAATTTAAAGATATTTGAATCAGATCCTGATAAATCAAAAAATAAAGTGTTCGTTACCTTCCCCATACCCTACATGAACGGTCCTTTACACCTCGGTCATGCCTTTACAGCTTCTAGAGTTGACAGCTACGCAAAGTACAAAAGGCTGATGGGCTATAACGTGCTCTTCCCTCAAGGCTGGCATTGGACAGGACAGCCAATAGTGTCAGCCGCTGAGAGGCTTGCAAAGGGAGACGAAAAGATGATCAGGGAGTTTAAAGAAGTTGACAAGGTTCCTGACGAAATACTTGAAAAATTCAAGGACCCCGTATTTATGGCCCAATATTATACTGACAAAAATAGAATTGCTATGAAGTTGCTTGGACTTGGGATCGACTGGAGGAGGGAATTTACAACTACTATTTACGATCAGAGGTTTTCAAAGTTCATAGAATGGCAGTTTTTAACACTTAAAGAAAAAGGTTACATAAGGCTCGGTTCTCACCCCGTTGTCTGGTGTCCCCGCGATAAATCTCCTGTTGGAGATCACGACAGGCTACAAGGAGAAGGCGTGTACCCGGTTGAATTCAGGTTAATATTATTTAAGCTAAAGGATGAGGACGCTTACCTGGTTGCATCTACTTTAAGGCCAGAAACGATATTTGGCACTACTAACGTTTGGGTTGGACCAGACATTAGCTATGTAAAAGCAAATGTAGAAGGCAAAGTATGGATTATAGGGGAAAGCGCTGCTGAAAGGCTGAAGGATCAGCTTTTTGACGTTAAAATACTGAGCAAGATAAAGGGTTCTGAGCTGATAGGAAAGACCGTCGTGACTCCTTTAACGGGAAAGGAAGTCCCAGTTCTTCCGGCATATTTTATAGACCCTGAGATAGGAACAGCTGTCGTTTACAGCGTGCCTGGGCATGCCCCTTACGATTATCTGGCGTTAAAAGATCTGCAGAAAAGCGGATACAAACTGGCTGAAGGGATCGAGCCGATAAGCATTATAAAGGTTGATGGATACGGGGAGTTTCCCGCGATAGAGGAGGTTGAAAGGTTAAAAGTTAAAGACCAAAAGGATCCAAACGCTGATCTAGCAACAAAAAACGTATATTCAGCTGAATTCAGAAAAGGCGTTCTGAAGGATAACTGCGGAGAGTTCTCTGGCACGCCGGTAAACGTCGCGAGGAAGCTGGTTTACGAGAAGCTGGAAGAGATGGGATTAGCAAAAACCATGTGGGAGCTTCCTGAGCCCGTTATCTGCAGGTGCACAGCTAGGTGTCACGTGAAGATACTTGAAAATCAGTGGTTCTTAAAGTATTCCGACCAAGAGTGGAAAGATAAAGCAAGGGATTGCGTAAAGAGCATGAACATATATCCTGAAGAAGCCAGACAGTGGTTTTTAGATGTTATAGAATGGCTTAACGATTACCCGTGCGCAAGGCAGAGCGGCCTCGGTACTCCCCTGCCTTGGGACAATTCATGGCTCGTTGAAACGCTCAGCGACTCGACCGTCTATATGGCTTATTATACTATAGCCCACATCTTAAAAAAGTACAAACCAGAGCAGCTCAAGAAGGAGCTCTTTGACTATGTTTATTTAGGACTAGGAGATCTGTCAGAAGTCGCTCAAAAAACTGGGATAGAGGAGGAAGACATAAAGAAAATGAGGGAAGAGTTCCTCTACTGGTATCCCGTAGACCTTAGGGTATCAGCCAAGGAGCTGGTTCCTAACCACCTAACTTTCTTCATATTTCACCATGTGGCGCTATTTGATAAGAAGTTTTGGCCAAGGGCCATAGCCGTCAACGGCATGCTTAGGGTTGAAGGGGAAAAGATGTCAAAGTCAAAGGGAAACGTGATAACTATCGAGGAAGGGGTAAGAGAGTACGGCGCCGACGCTCTGAGGATTTCTTTGTTGAGCAGCTCAGAGTACATGGACGACGCAAACTTCAGGAGAGACTACACCGTTTCCATAAAAGAGAGGATAGAAAAGATCTATGAAGAGTTAAGCGAGGACCTAAAGAACTCTGAAGAAAGAGAAGAAAACATTTACGACAAATGGCTTATAAACAGCCTTTCAAAGATTTCAAAAGACATAAGCAAGAACATGGAAGTTATGAACATAAAGGCTTCTGTTACAGACGCGTTCTTTATAATAGATAACGTGTACAAAGACTATAAAAAGTTTGTAATGGGGTCAGTTAACAAAAAGACCGTTCAAAAATTTATAAAATACTGGTCTGTTATACTTGCTCCTTTCGCTCCTTTCTTTGCTGAAAGGCTTTACGGTCTAGTGGGAGATAAGGAAAGCGTTTTCTTAGAAAAATGGCCAACAGAGCTTCCTTACGACGAAAACGTTGACGTTGAAATTGAGCTGATCAATAAGCTAGTAGAAGACATAAAAGAGGTGTTAAAGGTTATAAAGGGAAAGCCGGTCAAAATAAAGGTTTTCGCTCTAACAAAAGAAGAAAGCATAAGGTTCGCAAAAGGAGAAGTAGAAAAGCAGCTTTACGGCAAGTTCATGAAATATAAGCTAACTCTGCCAGAGCTTTTAAGCAAGCACATAGGCGTTATTGATGAGATTGAACTGTATAAAAGGCACATAAATTACATTGCTCAATCAGTAGGGTTGCCCGTTGAAATAAAGGCTAAAGCTGAGGCAAGGCCAGAAGAAGCTCAAAGGGCTAACTCAGCTTTGCCTATGAAGCCTGCATTATACGTTGAGCTTTCTTAACAAGAAGCCTGCTTCAAAAAGTATCTCAATTTCTGTTAGTGAGTTAAGTATAAATATAAGATAATTATAGGATCTTTAAAATGTCTGAGCTAAGTAGAGATATAACGATTAAAATGCTCGCGGACAGCCTTCACAAAAAAGTTTTGATCAGGCTCAAGGGAGGAAAAAGGATAAGGGGGAACCTCGAAGGTTTTGACCAGCACATGAACCTTCTTCTACAAAACGGAGAGGAACTCCAAGAAGATGGCTCTTTCAAACCATTAGGCTCGGTCATAATTAGAGGGGATAACGTAATCTTTATATCTCCTATCAAAGAGTAAAGTTTACGGTGGTCCTTTATGAAAGGGACTACCAGCATGGGCAGAAAAAAGCATAGAATTTTGCACGGCTTTTGCAGGAGGTGCGGGAAAAAGTCTTATAATTTAGTAAAGCACTATTGCTCACACTGCGGATACGGCCGTTCTTCTAAGATTAGAGCCTATGCTTTCTTAAAAAGATGAAAATTAGCCGATTATCATCATTATGGGGAGTGGAGTAATTATAAATATCAACCCGCCCGTCCAAAATGCCGCGAGCGGGCTAAAGTAGTAAAATAAGTAGCTTCCTGCTATGGAACCCAAGGCGAAAGATGTATAATACGCTCCGTTAAGGGAACCAAAGCCTACCCCCCAGCTTTCGGGGCCCATCTTTTTAGCTATCAAATATTGAACAAAAATCGTCCATATGCTCAACCCAACGGCCTCAACGCCCCATAGCAAGCTCAAAACAACTAAGGACTTTATCATAGGCAGAAGAAAGGCTATTGCAGCGCTAGCTAAAGTTGATGTGGCTATAATCCTTGAATTAGAAAGCTTATTTACCACTTTTCCTCCAACTCGGCTCGACACAAACCAGCCTATGCCCTCTGGGGCGTAAGCCAACATAAGAACGAGAGGGGTCGTTTTAAAGTAGTCAACCAAGTAAGGGACAATCATAGGATAGACAATTCCCTGACCTATGCCAAGAAAGGAAGTTGAAAGCAAGATGAGCGTATGCCGTAGTGTTTTTTCACCTCTTGTTTCAACATTTAGCTTTAATTCTACGTCACGGTAGAATTCTGTGTTTATGAGCTTATTTATCAAAAAAAGGGCAGAAGCGCTAAGGATTCCATAAATTAAAAATGCTATTTTAAGAGAAAAGATATATTCTTTAGTTATTTGCGAATATACAAAAAGAAGAAACCCTATAAACGCTCCTATTCCGTTTCCAATAAGGCCATAAAACATTAAATCTGCGTAAATCCTGGCGTCCTTAAAACCACCAACCAGCCCTGAATAGTATAAAAGAGACGCGCTGATCGCGCTAGAAGAAAAGCCTAACAAAAATACAGAGACAAAGATATATGGTAATTCAAGAAAATAAAAAGAGATTAGGCTTACTGACATGAGCAAAAAAGAAGCGAAAAGGGTTGTCTTCAGCCTCTTGCTTACTATAAAGAACTTTGAGAAAGGTATCAGCAAAGCCCACGAAATGTTATATAGCGCGTATCCGAGTCCGACGTAAAGATAACTGCCTTTTAAATATAAAATAAATAGCCCTAAAGCAAACTCAAAGATAACAAAGTAAACGTTAGCTAAAGAGTTGAGAACTTTATAATCTATGCCTCTAAACGCTAGTCTTTTGCTCAAGCCTGAAAACCTATCTGTTTTCTAATTAATAACTTAAACTTAATTTTGAAGATTAAAAGCCCAATTTTATCAATATTTTATAAAATCCGTTTGACAATATAAAATTTATTTATCATACGGGAAATTTATAGCAAACTTAGATTTAATTTTTGAATAAATCTTAAATATTGCAACTATTTGGGTTCTATATAAAAATTATAAAAAGAAAGGTTTATAAAATCCAATTATTATACCTATAACGGTGTTATGGATATGATTAGTGCAAATAACTCAAGGGAAAAAGGATTAGTTGAAGAGGGTAAGATTACTGTAGCTGAGGTTGAAGTTCAATCAATAGTTCCTTCCTTAGTAAGGCATATAATTAAGAGGTACTTAAAGAAGGTTGGGCTTATTAACATAAATGTTGTTCATAAAATGGGCAGCACGCCATTTACGCTTAAGCTTGTTGTTGAAGCTGAGACCACAAAGCCCTTAACTAAGGAACAGAAAAACAAGATCAACTACCTAGTATCAACCCTTGAATATCTAATCTACAAAGTAAACGGCGACGGGTCCAAGCTAGACCCAGAAGAGCTTAGGGCCGCCTTAGCCAAAGTTGAACCTTCGCTAAAGAAGGTTTATTACAAGATTAATTAAATTAAAAGTTTATTTTTGTATTTTTTCTCTTATTTCTTTTCCTCTCAGCAAAGAGAGAACAACAGCAGCGTACATTATAATTACTGAAACTTTTAAAGAAACGTCCAAACCTTTTACAAAGGCGTAAGAAATGTTTGAGGTCAAAGATCCAGTTCCTAAAAATATTTCTTCTGCTAGATATGTAGGCATAGTTAAAGATGCTATGTACAGTGAAAGCGCGAAGCTAATCACCATTCCTATATTAGCGAACATCCTTAAGGCTCCAGAAGCCGCCCCATAGTGTTCTTTAGGGGAATTGGCCATAACAGCGCTGTTGTTTGCTGGATAAAACATGCCTGATCCAATGCCGTTAACTGAAGCTGCTAAAGATATGAACCAAAGAGGCGTGTTAAGCTTTATAAACGAATAAATAAGTATGCCAAAAGATTGAGATATTAAACCTAAAGAGGCCGGTATCCTAGCACCTATCCTATCAGATATCCTCCCTACAAAGGGGCCTAAGATTCCTCCCAGAATATAACCAGGTATAACTAACAGGCTGGCGTTGAACGGGGTAAGACCCCTTACGCCTTGCAAGTACATTATTACAAGAAAGAGAACGGAATAATTTCCAAGGGCTTGAAGAAACGCGGCCAGAATGGATCCCATCAGCACCCTGTTTTTCAAAAGCTTTAAATTTATTATTGGGTCTGGAAAGGTTAGCTCGTGCCTTATAAATAAACCCAGAAACGCTAACCCGAATATAAACATCAGTTCTGTTAAAAAGGTAAAGCCCGAGCCAACAGATAACGTTAAGGCCGTTAAGAGCAGCGTTAAAAAGGTTCCCAAATAAGCAGATCCTAATATATCCAGCCTTTTAACAACTTTTGGGGACCTCTCTTTTATGTATTTAAATCCGAAATATGAAGCTGCTATACCTATAGGGACGTTTATAAAAAATATGTACCTCCATGAGATAAAAGTTACAATAACTCCACCTAGCAAAACCCCTAATATAGCCCCAACGTTCCAGCCAAAAGCGGTATATCCGTAAGCCTGTCCTCTTCTGTTAGGAGGAAGGAGATCAGCTATCACAGCGCCGCTGTTGCTGCTGATCAATCCTCCTCCTACGGCTTGAATGGCCCTGAAAGTTATTAACATAGCTGCGTTTAAGGAGATAGCGCACAAAGCAGAACCTAGAGTAAATATAACAAAACCAAGGTTGTAAAACTTAGTTCTTCCGTATTTGTCCCCGAGCCTTCCGAACTGAGTAGACAGAACGGTTACCACTAAAAGGTAAATTAAAATAACCCAAACCATTTCAACCATGTTTGCTTTAAGGTCGTGCATTATAACTGGTAAGGCTAAAATAACTATAGTAGAGTCTATAGCGCTCATCAATACGCCTAAAACTATGATCGTAAGCCCTATAGCAAGCTCTCTTCTTGAAACTTCAAGATATTCACTCACTGCTTTTTCTTGTTTCGCAAAAACTTAAGTTTTGTTGAACTTTTGATATAAAACAATATATAGCGTTTAGCTTTCTTGATTTTTGTGGAGAAAGTAGTAATAATAAACGCCGGCTCAAACTTTGTCGGTGAGCTCTTGGCAGCAGTCGAAGAAGTTGCAGGGAAAGAAAAAGTATATTTGATAAATAATAGTAAAAGCGTCGAAAACGCTGACGTTTACTTTTTTAGCGGAAGGTCCTTGAAAAACCAATTTACATTAAAAGAAGCTTTTGAAATAATTAACAAAATAATAGATAAGCCAGCTATGTATATATGTTTTGGGGCTGAGGCGCTTAACTTATA
>CAYFJA010000007.1:0-25833 GCA_964343315.1 uncultured Nitrososphaerales archaeon | reverse complement strand
ATGGCTTTAATCAGCTCTTTTTTAAAGAAACACTTATAAGGGCAACTTCGCAACTTTTTGCGATGTCACTTCATATATCAGAAGAAAAAGCTAAGATGGGCTATTCCTAAAGGTTCTCTAGAAGAAGATACTTTAAACCTCATAAATTCAACGGTTTTAAAGGTAAAGGGAACAGAAAGAAGCTACAGACCATACATCAATGATGAAGAAATAGAAGTTAAAATTCTGAGGCCTCAAGAAATCCCCAAGCTAGTTGAACAAGGTTTTTACGACATAGGAATAACAGGAAGAGATTGGCTGGAGGAAACAGAGGCTAAGGTAAAGGTTCTTATGGACCTAGAGTACGGAAAAGTTAAGCTAGTGCTTGCCGGGCCTTCTCGGCTCAATAAAGACCCAAACGCCCTGTTAAGGGACTATTACGAAAAAGGCTCTCCGCTCAGGATAGCTACAGAATATCCAAACATAACTTCAAAGTATATGATGAGTTTGGCTGAATACAAAAGGCTTTACGGTTCTCAAAGACCTATGGTGATTACGCCTTGGTTTACTGTAGGAGATAACAAAAACGTTCAGATATTCTTATCTTTTGGCGCTACTGAGGCAAAGCCCCCAGAGGAAGCTGATTTGATTGTGGATGTCACAGAAACGGGAACTACTCTGAGGGAAAACGGTTTAACCATAATTTCTGAAGTTATGAGCTCTAGCGCCGTTCTTATCGCTAACGAGGCTTCTTTAAAAGATGATAAAGTTAAAGAAAAAGCGTTAGATGTAGTTGCTCTCTTAAAAGGCGCCGTGGAAGCAAGAAAAAAGCTACACATATTTGTAAACGTAAAAGAAGAAAACCTAAACGCTTTGCTAAGAGAGCTTCCTTCTTTAAAATCTCCCACAGTTTCTAAGCTCTCAAAAGAAGGTTGGTATGCAGTTAACACAGTAATAAATGAAGAAGACCTGCTGAAAATAATTCCAAAGCTCAGGAAGCTTGCTCAAGGTCTGGTCGTTCACAAGCCAACCTCTATAATGCCATTGGAGGAGATAAATGATGCGTAGCGCTAGCTTGAGCAGGGTTACAAAAGAAACTGAAGTTTTTGTTGAACTTAACTTAGACGGAAAAGGCAAATCAGAAATAGACTTGGAAGACAGATTTTTAAAGCACATGCTTGAGACCTTTAGCACATTTTCAACGTTCGACTTAAGGGTTAGGGCAAAAGGAGACCTTAAGCATCACTTAACAGAAGATGTTGCTATAACTATGGGACAGGCGTTCGACAAGGCTTTGAACCGCAATGAAGTAGTTAGGTTCGGTTTTTCTGTAATTCCAATGGAAGATGCTCTGGTTTTGGTTTCAGTAGATTTAGCGAAAAGAGCTTACTTTAATTCAAACCTAGCGTTGCAAACAAGCTCAGAGTTTGAACCCAGCCTTATCATGCACTTTCTCAGGAGCTTCGCTTTTTACGGAATGTTCACCTTGCACGTCTACCAAATAAGCGGTTCAGACCCTCATCACTTGGTTGAGGCGTGCTTCAAGGGTTTGGGCATCTCATTGAACCAAGCAACTAGGATAGGAGGAAAAACCTTGTCGGTGAAGGGGAGTCTATGAAGGTATTGATTTTAAATTATGGGGCAAGTAACCTCTTTAGCATAACGAGCGCTTTTAAAAGGATAAACGTAGAGGCAAAAGTATCAGATGATGTAGAAGAAGCGGACCTTCTTGTTTTGCCTGGCGTAGGGAATTTCTCGCATGCATCCAGAACAATATCGCGTCTAAGGGAAAAAATACTAAAAGCTGCTGAAAACGGAACCAACGTCCTCGGGATATGCTTAGGTTTACATTTGTTCTTTGAGGGGAGCGAAGAAGGACCCGGGCAAGGGCTTGGGATAATTCGCGGTTATGTGAAAAAGTTAAACGAAGGAAAGGTTCCTCACATGGGCTGGTCTTATACAAAGCTTACGCAAACTCTGAGTTTCTGGCCTTTTAAAGAAGGGGCATGGTTTTATTATGCGCATTCTTACTATGCGCCTTATGTTAGAGAATACGTTTACGCTGAGGCTGAAAATGAAGGCACAATCATACCTGCTATCGTTGTAAAAGAAAGCTTCGTTGGCTTTCAGTTTCATCCAGAAAAATCGGGAGAAGCCGGCCTATTGCTTTTAAAACAATATTTAGAGGTGATAAGAAAGTGATTAAACTGGTTTCTGTTGATTTGATGGATGGCAAAGTAGTTAGGCTAAAAGGAGGAAATGAAAAAGAAAGACAATGTTATTCAGATGATCCTTTAAGTGTGGCAGCGGATATATTACAAAAAGGCTTCGACGGTCTCCATATAGTTGATCTAGATGCAGCCCTTGGACGCGGAAGCAACAGGGGGATAATCTTAAAAATTTTGGGCTTAGGTTTTTATAAACACGTCGCTGGAGGTTTAAGGGATCCGGCTGACATCGAATTTTACTTAAGCAAAGGCGCTGATAGAGTGGTCATAAGCACTATAGCTTTCACAAAGCCTGCTTCTGTGTTTTTGAATTTTAAGGATAAAATCATAATTTCGCTAGACGTAAAAAATGGGAGGGTAGCTATAAAAGGTTGGAAAGAGCTCACCAGCGAAGATCTTTTAGGTTCAATTAAAAAGTTCCTTAGCCTAGGCTTTTCTAAATTTATTGTAACATCGATTGAAAGAGACGGAACAAAAGAAGGCTTTGACAGGGACCTCGCGAATATGATACCTTTAGAATTTAGACAAAGAATTTTAATTGCCGGAGGAGTAAAGCTGGACGAGCTTAAAGAAATTGAAAGAATGGGCTTTTTTGGGGCTATAATAGGAAGAGATTTTTACGACAAATTTTACGGTGGTTCGAAATGCTAGCTAAAAGAATAATTCCTTGTTTGGACGTGGATAAAGGGAAGGTCGTTAAAGGAGTTTCTTTTGGTGATCTAAGAATAGCTGGAGATCCTGTGGAGCTAGCGGTCAGATACAGGGATCTCGGGGCTGATGAAATAGTTTTCTTAGATATTTCAGCCTCATACGAAGGGAGAAAAATAATGATTGATAAAGTCAAGGAAGTAGCCTCAAAATTAGACATTCCTTTTACAGTCGGAGGAGGAATTAGATCGTTAGAAGACGCAAAGGAAATACTGTGGAACGGGGCAGACAAAGTCTCTATTAACACTCATGCAGTCCTAAACCCTAAGCTTATAACTGAGATAGCTGATGTTTATGGATCTCAAAGCGTCGTTGTAGCGATAGACGCTAAGTTAGAAAACGGGGAATATTATGTATATATAAAAGGAGGAAGGGAAAGAACCAATCTAAAAGTAGTTGAATGGGCTAAGAGAGCGGTAGAGCTTGGCGCGGGAGAAATCCTCCTTACATCTATAGATAGAGATGGAACTTTGCAAGGATTTGACGTTGAAATTACGAAAGCAGTTGCTGATTCAGTAAGCGTTCCTGTAATAGCGAGCGGCGGAGGGGGAAAGCCAGAGCACTTTTTAGATGTCTTTGTTAAGGGAAGGGCTGACGCAGCTTTAGCGGCATCAATATTTCATTATAATTTTATTAACATAATGGATCTTAAAAGGTATTTGAAAGAAAATGGGGTGAACGTTAGGCTATGATCGAGCTTGATTTAAAGGACGTAAAATTTGACGAAAAGGGTTTAGTGCCCGTTATAGCTCAGGACTGGAACACCAACAAGATTCTTATGCAGGCTTATGCGAACAAAGAGGCTTTAGAGCTTACAATGAAAACTGGCTTAGCTCATTATTATTCAAGGTCAAGGAAAAAGCTGTGGTTAAAGGGAGAAACTTCTGGAAACGTGCAAATAGTGAGGAAGATATTAATAGATTGCGACGGAGACAGCGTAATTTATCTTGTAGAGCCTAAAGGGCCTGCGTGCCACACTGGAAATTATTCGTGTTTTTATAGGTCTCTGAAAGGGTACTATAACGTAGAAGAAATTATTAATGAAATTAAAGACTATTACATGAAAGCAAAAATAATACGCAAGAGCTGGGTTCGTGACGAATCTCGTTCATCTTATAACTTTGTGCTTAATCCTATAACAGAAAACGTTCCGCCGCCTTCACCTAGAGTTATGAGCTTTTTAGCAGACCTTATAGACAGAGTTACAAGAGACGATTTTGATAAGGTTGTTGTTCCGGAAAGTTTTGGAATACCCATAGCTACTTTGGTCGCTGAAAGGAAAGGAAAACCATTAGCAATAGTTAGAAAGAGAGATTTGGGAGTTGATCCATTTGGCAAAGTCGAATACTATTCTGGTTATGAAAAGGGCTTTTATTATATTTACGGAGTATCAGAAGGGGATTCAGTTTTACTGATAGACGACGCTATATCAACTGGCGGTACTGTTGAAGCCTTGCTTGCTGAATTTCAAAAGATGGGAGTTGAGGTCGTAGACATAGCAGTCTCCATGAGCAAGGAAACATACGGAGGTAGAAGGCTTATCTTTGATAAGTTTGGCTATATAGTAAAAGCCCCTGTGCTCTTATACGTAGACGGCGAAGAGGTAAAGGTTGAAGTGGAGCTGGACGGAGGGGTAAAAAAGCTTCTAGAAAAATAATATTAACGTCTAAAAAACAAAAAATATATAAAAATCAAAACGAAAAAGGGCTCGATGGAGCAGGTTGTATATAACAAGAGCGAGGTTACTGTTCTCCAGCCCGGGACGCTTAAAGAAGCTTTAAAGCTTATAAATGAAAATCAAGATGCAGACATAATAGCTAACGCTTCTGATTATTGGCCTAGGTTCATGAAAGGAGAGGTGAGGCCAAAAAAGATCTTGGACATTTCTGGACTAATTCAGGATCTTTCCTACGTTAAGAAAGAGGGTAATTTAATAAGGCTAGGAGCTCTAGTCACAGTCTCGCAGCTAGAGAAACAAGATTTTATACAACTGAAGCAGTTCGCAGCTTTTAGGGAAGCTATCTCAAAGTTCGGAAGCCCGCAGATTAGAAACGTTGCAACCGTAGGAGGAAACGTTTGCGCCGCATCCAGCAGCGAAGATTTAATACCTATTTTCCTTACATTTAACGCCAAAGTGAGACTTACCAGCGTTGACGGGGATAGATACATAAGCTTGGAGAAGTTCATTTTAGGGAAAAGACAGATAAACAGGAGGCCCAACGAGATTTTAACTGAAGTTGTGATTGAAGACCCTGGTGAGAGCTACGCATCAACTTTTAACAAAATTGGGCTTAGGAACGCATTGATAATCAACATCGTTAATTTAGCGGTGTTAGGCAAGATAGTCGATAAAAAGATAGAGGACATAAGGATAGCTGCGAACAGAGTAAAAGGCAAAGTCCCGGAAAGGGCAAAAGAAACAGAATCCTTTTTGAAGGGAAAGGAGCTCAACCAGGATACAGTCCTGTCAGCGAAAAAGGTTTTCGATCAAGAGCTATCTCTTACCGACGATTTCAGAGCGTCAGCTTCCTATAGGAAAGCCTTATTATTAACCCTTCTTGAGAGGTCTTTAAATAAGTTGGGTGGTGTGTAAAAATGCCTCAGATGTTGGTCAGGATGAACGTAAACGGGATAGAAAGGGATGTATTAGTAGACCCTGACGACAGGCTTTTAGATGTCTTAAGGGACGAATTTGGGTTCAAGTCGGTCAAAGAAGGCTGCGGAACTGGCGACTGCGGCCTATGCACGGTCCTTATGGACGGCAAGCCGGTGTTATCTTGCATAATACCTGCTTTTCAGGCTAAGAACAGAAAAATAGTAACTTTGGAAGGCTTAAACTCAGATCCCTTGATGAAAAGGATTCAGGAAAAATTTAGGAAGTATCAAGCCGCTCAATGCGGCTTTTGCACTCCAGCTATGGAGATAATGGGATGGGACCTGTTAAAGAGAAGGAAAGAGCCGACAAAGGAAGAAATAAAGGAAGCGATAAGCGGAACTTTGTGCAGGTGCACAGGTTATTATGATATAATCGATGCAATTTATGAGGCGGGGAGACCAGAATGAGCGCGCAGACTGTTGAAGAATTTTTAACAGAAATTCAGAAGAAGGCCGAAAAAGGTGAACTCCTGTACATAGGTCAGAGCCTTCAAAGGATTGACGATTTGGAGAAGGTCCTCGGTTCACCAATATACACTAATGACCTACTGCCAAGGAACGCGCTGTACGCTAGGCTCGTGCTGTCAAAGTATCCTCACGCTCTAATAAAAGGGATATCTGTATCTAAAGCTCTAAACTACCCGGGAGTCAGATACGTCCTCACCTATAAAGATGTCCCAGGGCTTAATCAATCTTATACCATAATACCGGACAGACCGCTCTTCGCTTACGACAAGGTTAGGTCTGTGGGGGACATCGTTGCTGCAGTTATAGCAGAAAAGCCTACAAGAGCTCAGGAAGCTACAAGTTTAGTTGAAGTTGAGTACGAGCCTCTAAAGGCTGTGTTTGATCCTCTAGAGGCTATGAAGCCGGACGCCCCGAAGGTTCACGAAGAAGGGAACATAATTAAGCACGTAAAAGTCAGAAAAGGTGACGTAGAAAAAGGATTCCAAGAAGCTGACTATATAATAGAGAACACATTCAGAACGCAGCATCAGGACGCTGTTCCATTGGAGACTGAAACCGCTTTCGCTGTGCCCAAAGGTGAGAAGATCCTTATAATTGGATCCATGCAGACGCCACATCACACTCAGGCAGCCGTAGCTAAAGTGCTGGGCTGGCCGATCGATAGGGTTGAGGTTATACAAGCAGTAACAGGCGGCGCCTTTGGTCCAAAGTCTGATGAACCTCCTTACGACGTTGCTTCAATAGCCGCACTAGGAGCTCTCAAAACTGGAAGACCTGTATTGATGAGCATGACGAGAGAAGAATCTATGATCGCTCACACGAAGAGACACCCAGCCATAATTACTCACAAGACCGGCGTAAAGTCCAACGGGAAGTTAACTGCATCAAAGGTCCAGATAGTCATGGACGGAGGAGCTTACGCATCCCTTGGCGTTTTAGTTATAGTTAGGGCTACTTTCCACGCGAACGGTCCGTACGACATACCAAACGTCTGGAACGACGGTTACAAAGTTTACACAAATAACACGTATACAGGGAGCTTCAGGGGCTTTGGGGCTCCGCAAGCGATATTTGCGGCTGAGGCTCAGATGGATGAAATAGCAAAGAAGTTAAACATGGACCCGCTTGATTTAAGGCTTATGAACATGCTGAGGCCAGGTGCTAGGACCAGCACGGGCCAGCTTATGGACGAAAGCTGCGGGCTTCCTGAGTGTGTCGACGCTGTTGTCAAGGCAAGCGATTACAGAAACAAAAAGAAGACTTACTCACAAGAAAGGGAAGGTAAAGTAAGAAGGGGAATTGGCATAGCTCTGTTGCATCACGGGAACGCTTTAGGTCCAGAAGGTAACGATTATGCTTACGTTCACCTTTCTGTAGATAGGAACGGTAAGATACATCTAGGAACAGGTCTTACCGAATACGGAACTGGTGCTATTTCAGGATTAGCGCAAATAGCAGCGAGCGTTTTAGGCGTTCCGCTTGAATATTTTGTCATCGACAGGCCTAACACGCTTATTCATCACGAAACAGGGCCTACTGTTGCGTCAAGAGTTACAGCGATCGGCGGAAACGCAGCTAGGGAAGCAGCCCTAAAGCTTAAAGAAAAGGTTCTGCCTGTAGCCTCTAAGCTCCTAGGTTGCAAGCTTGAGGATGTGGCTTTGGTAGATGGCTACGCTTTCTGCAAAGGGAAAGAGAGCAGGACGGTGTCTTGGGAAGAGATTGTTAAAGAAGCTTATGAAGCAAACATAGAGCTATCAAGCTTAGGTTACTATATAGCTCCTGAATGCAAGTGGGATCCAGAGACAGGGCTAGGATCACCTTACAACCAATACACTTTTGGGGCAGCTGTAGCTGAAGTAGAAGTTGACACTGAAACCGGCCAATACAAGGTGCTCAGGTATTATGTTGCTTTTGACGTAGGGAAAGCAATCAACCCGTGGAGGGTAAGGGGGCAAATTCTGGGAGGAACAATTCAAGGCCTTGGATACGCCGTCATGGAAAACTTGATCCATAAGGATGGCTATGTTGTTAATCCTAACCTCAAAGACTACTACATACCTACCAGCCTCGATATACCTGAAGAAATACAGCCTATTATAGTAGAAAAAGCCGGAAGCATTGGACCGTATGGAGCGAAAATAGTAGCAGAACCGCCCATAGTTCTGCCAGCTCCAGCTATAAGGAACGCTATCCTTGACGCCATAGGAAAAAGCATAAACGAGCTTCCTATAACAGCCGAGAGAGTTTATAAAGCGATAAAAGGTTAACTTGTTTTTAATTTTGTTATAAACCTTTATATTTTGACTTAAATTTATGAACTTGGTTAAATGGAAAAATCAGCGCCTGCCATCTTTTTGGTTCATACGGACTTAGACGGAGTTTGTAGCGCTGCTATAGCAAAGAGGATTTATAACGGCAACGTTAGAATCTATTTTGCAGGTCCAAGGACATTAGTGAGCGCATTAAAAAAGATAAGATTTTGCAAAACCCTGGGCATTGTGGACGTTGCCTTAAATCACTCGGATGCACCTTTGGTGGTTAAAGAGCTAGAAAGGTTAAAGTCTTCTTCGTGCGAAATTATTTGGATAGACCATCATGAATGGTTACCGGAAGATATAGAAACCGTATCTAAGCTGGTCAACTTGATTCTTGAAAGGTCTCCAAGCGCAGCTTCTATTCTCTACAGAAAGTTCGCTTATACAGACGAAGTCTCTAAGAAGATCGCAGAAATAGCTGACGACGGAGACAGCAATAAGAATGAGTTAGAGTATACGTTGGCTTATAAAATAGGAACGAGAAATAATGCAGACAGAAATAAGTTAATTGAAATGTTTTACAAAGGTGAGTTCTATAACCAAGAAGTTGAAAGGTGGAAGAAGCAGTTAGAAGAAGAAAATAGAATAATTGAGGAGCTAATTAAGAAAGCTAAATCTTATTTCTCTGCGAGCGGTTACAGGATTTCATTTGTTGACGTAAGAGGCTTCACTATCATAGGATCACTTTTGGCTAAAAAGCTTCAGCAGTTGGGCTCAAACATAGTTTTCATTCTTTATTCAAACACATCTGGCGTTCTTTATGGCGACGGAAAGGTAAACTTGTTGGAAATTGCAACAAAATACAATGGCGGAGGTCACCCAAACGCATGCGGCGTCAATTTTAAGTTAAGCTTGTTTGATAAACTTTTCATTAGGCTTTATAAAAAGAAGCTTCCAGGTATGGCTAAAAAGCTTTTAGCTGACTTAAAGTCTTTATAAAAAAGCTGCTAAACTTGCTCTTTAAAGCTCAAGAGCATAGATTATTATTTATGAAGTAATTGACCCAAAAATCTAGGTTCTGTGACTAAAATATCCCATAAATTGTTAGCTTTAAGCAGAGTCATTCAAGTTATAGCGAAGTCTTTCTCATATAAAGATACAAAGCAATTAGATGTTGGGAATGATAGTTTATAAGTCCCAGACGTAATGAAATTGTTTTGTTTTACGCTAATTTCCTCATCGATTAAAAATGTTATGTTCTTGAACTAATAGACTTATCTTTTAATCTAGGTTTTTAACTGTAGAAGGATACTTAAAAGATCCTTAAAATATATAGTTCTCATACTGCAAGGAAAGCAAAAATAATATTCTGGACCTTTTTAGAAATTTTTATGAGTTATCTTAGGAAGGTTTTGAAGATAGGAAATTCATCGCTGTTTATAACTCTGCCCAAGCCATGGTGTGAAAGGTTTGGGATCAAGGAAGGCGAGCACATTGAGATTTTTGAGACTTCTGCTGGGGAGCTTTTAATTGCCCCTCCTAAAGTTCATGAAAAAGAAAAACCCTTTGAAGTAAAGATAACCGAAAAGAACAAAAAGTATCTTGAAAAGGTTATTTCGTATTTTTATATAAACGGCTTCAACAAATTAACTATTTACTATTCTAATAAAGAAGACTTTGAATTAGCAAAAAAGATAGCTGAATCAAAGTTCATCGGTCTTATACTAACTTCTCAGAGCAACGGTTCTGCAGAATTTGAATTTGCCCTCGACATTAATAAAGTCAACTTTATCGAACTGGTAAGAAGAATGGACAGGATTACCAGCAGCATGAGCAGTTACATCAACAACAAAGATAAGCTAGTAGATCTCGATTTAGAGGTCGACAAAATTTATTTTTTGCTAATTCGAATGCTTAGAACCGGGCTTACAAACTCAGAGGTCTCTAAAAAGTTAGCTTTCACGCCTGTAAAATACTTAGACTTCAGGCTTGTTCTGCATTTTATAGAAACATTTGGGGATGAAATAGTTAGGCTGAGCGGAAAGATTAAGCAGGAAGACTTAGAGATCATAATAAAGCTTAAGGAGCGTTCTTTAAGCGCTTTCTTGGGTAACAGCGATGTGTCTCCTGATGAAATTGAGCAGTTAACGAAAAAGGCGGAAGAAATAGCAAAAATGTATGAACCTGAAACCAGAACAAGCTTCATAAGGATGGTAGAGATGGCTAAGGATATAGCTGATCTATCAGAAACCTTATATTTATAGCGAAGCATTCTTTATCGATGTCTTTTGAAGTAATAAAAGAGGACGATTATGTGCTTTTGGTTCATAAGAACAAAAGATGGCTCATTAGGGTCAAAAAGGACCAAAGATTTCAGACCCATGTTTCATCGTTAAATTTAAGCGATCTAATAGGCCTAAAGTTTGGTTCTAAAACTCCTGACGGAAAATACTATGTTTTTAAGCCTCTTCTAATCGATCACGTGATGAAGTTTAAGAGACCTACACAGATTATTTACCCTAAGGACGCCGCTTACATACTTCTTAAGCTTAACGTTAGTCCCGGGAGCAAAGTTTTAGAGCTAGGCACAGGAAGCGGAGCAATGACTGCGTACTTAGCTAACGCTGTTAAACCCAATGGGAAAGTTTATTCTTTTGACGTTAACGAAGAATACCTAAATGTAGCAAAAAGGAATCTGGAGGTAGCTGGTCTTCTTGACTATGTAAATTTAAGTTTGTTCAAGGCAAATCTTCCTAAAGAAGAATTTGATCTAGCCTTTGTTGACATCGGAGACCCTTGGGTTTGGATTGATCAGATCTGGATTTCCCTTAAACCTAGTTCGCCTATAGGGTTTTTGTTGCCTACATACAATCAGCTCGAAAAGCTCTATGCAAGCTTTAAAGGAAAGTTTTATCCAGAAGAAACTGTAGAAATAATCGTAAGAAGGCTGCAGGTCGCTGAAAACAAAACCAGGCCTCAAAATTTTGTTACAGGGCACACTGCGTTTCTCACATTTGCTAGGAAGGTCTTAAGCGAATAAAATACCGATAAAGTTAAATAGAGAGATATTAAAAATTGTTTGGTCGGTGAAAATGGATTACGTTTATGCCGCTTTGTTTTTGCACAGCGCGGGGAAGGAGATAAACGAAGAAAACCTTAAGAAGATCTCTGAAGCCGTAGGAGTTCAAGTAGATGAAATCAAAATAAAAGCTTTAGTAGCAGCCCTTAAGCAGATAAACATAGACGAAGTCTTAAAGAGCGTTACCGTAGCTCCAACATCGGCTGCTCCACAAGCCGCGCAGCAACCAGCGGCTCAGCAGGCTCCGCAACCAGCAGAAGAAAAGAAAGAAGAGGAAGAGAAGAAAGGCGGAGAAGCGCTCGAAGGACTGGCAGCTTTGTTTGGTTAAATTATCAAGTTTTATTTAAAAGAAAATCTTTTGCATCTTTTTCTGAATAAAAGTTAATTATTATTTTAACTTCATTGTCGCCGTCTAGCTCTAAAGTTCCCATGGCTAACTTTTGTTTGTCGAGCCTAACGTAAAGCGTGTTTCTGTCCAATCCTTTCATAAGTTCGTTAAGAACTATTCCGGATTCGAAGGCTCCAAGCTTTTTTAAAAGGCTTTTTGCGACTTCTTCAGCATCTTTTTTAAAAGCAGTAAAAATGATGCGCTTTATCTCGTTACCGTAATGTCCCTGTAATGTTTCTACCTTTATGCTTCCTTTATCAAAAATGTTTTTGATAGCGTTTTCAAATAGTCCATCCCTCTCAGTAGCATGGACGTGGACGTCCAGTTCTATCTTTTTAACCTTACTTTTCATCCTTTATCACCCTCAAGAATGAAGGTCTGCTTAGGTGTCTTCTTGCCTTAGGAGGAACGTCATAAAAACCAGGAACCAAATCTCTCCTTTCTATTTCTAGAACTTTTTCAGCTTTAGGGATCCTAAACTTACACCTTGGGCACTGAAAGCCTTTTCCTTTTCCTTCTGACTTCATCCTTGTTCCACAAACAGGGCAAATGGGATTTAGCAACTTACCATAAGGATATACGTTAACTACTTTTATTTTTTCTAAATTTATAGTTGGGGGCTCCCCTTGCTTTGGCTTATACGAGCCCCAAACTCGAACTTCATCGCCAGGGCGCAGGCTCAGAACGATTTTTCTTAAGCTTCTAGTTGGCTCATAAGAAGCGATTCTAATTTTTCTGATCCCATCGCTAACTTCTACAAAAACATGCCCCCCAGGGACTTCTTTTGGAAGAGAAACAACTTTTCCTTGAAAACTCACGCTCGTCAAAGGCATTATTTCGTCTAAAATTTTGATTTCTACGATGTGATCATCTGTAGCTTGGTTTGTTTTGTATATTATATAACCTTCGACGGGTTCATCGATCTTCAGCATTTTAAAGGCCTTTTCCAAACACTCAACTTTCAGCCCCCTGATTCCTAGAAGCACGGGACAAGGGGTATGTGGCGTAATTTTAACTTCTTCGTTTTCATAATCGTAATTATCAAATGTGCACCCGCTTGTTGCTGCGTCCATCAACAGTACAGAGTTAGACTCAACGAGCCTTTTCTTTCCTCTCATTTCTTTTACCCTATACGCTAAGAGCTCATACGTGTAGCCTGAAGGAAAGTCGTAAGCTGCGCCAGCTAAAGCGCCAACCAACCCCTGTGAGCCATTAAACCCAAAAAAGAATTCAGAGAATTTTTTTAGCAGGTCAACCGCCTGAGTCACAGGCAAAAGATTTTTGACCGCAGCCCTCGAGAAATTCACTAATGTTTCGTTTATTTTTTCTTTATTTAGGATTACAAAAGCAGGGTTAGTTTTCTTTTCATTAATTTCTGCAAGGTCAAAAATTGTATCGAGAACTATTTCTTTAAACCTCTCAACATCTTTATCTTGAAGAGCTATATCTGCGCCCAGCGCAGCGTTTCCTCTTGTTTTAAATGGAACCGCTGGGTTCAATCTGACTAATCTAGGCATCCCAACCAGCTGAAACCCTTCTGTTCTAGCTTTTTCTAAGATCTTATACATAACGTAAGTGGTGCACATTCCTTTGTTTGAATCAGTATCATCTAATCCAAATGATATTGTGATGTTTTCCTTCACCTTAGCTAACAGTAATTGCAAGGTATTTCATAAAAACGTTAGCTTAATTTTTCAGTTAAAACACTGAGAGTTTTTCATCTTTTAGATTCGTAAAAAGCTCTTTGCAGATTTTGACATTCGTTGTGCGTTTTTCTTAAAAACATTTATTATCTAAAAAATATTAATAGAATCAAATGAAGCCTTTGCTTTTTGGACACAGAGGAGCGAGGGGACTTGCTCCAGAAAACACTATTACTTCTTTCAGCATTGCTATTAGCTACGGAGTTGACGGCGTTGAGCTTGACGTTCATCTTTCGAAGGATGGACACGTTATAGTCATGCACGACGATAAAGTTGACAGAACCACAGATGGTAAAGGATACATTAAAGACCTAACCCTTAACGAAATAAAATCGCTGGATGCAGGTTCTAAGTTTTCTCAAAGGTTCAAAGGAGAAAAGGTTCCCACTCTGGAGGAAGTTTTTGAATCTTTTAAGGATAAGATCCTTTATAAGGTTGAAATCAAACACAGCAGCGAAATTTATCCAGGAATAGAGAAAAAGGTTGTAGATATAATTAAAAGATACAACTTGCAGAAGAAGGTTCAGATAATATCCTTTGATTTTGATTCGTTAAAAATAGTAAAGGAATTAGATCCTACGATATCTGTGGGCATAATAATTGAAGGCAGGCCGTTATGGTACATAGATATTGCTAAAAAGCTCGGAGCAGAGTGGATACACGCCTTTTATGGTCTAGTTTACAGTTCAAAAGACATAGAGGGAGCCCATGCTCATGGGATTAAAGTTGGTGTTTGGACTTTAAACGATGAACAATCTATAAACGCTTTCTGCAAGATGGGGGTTGACGACATAACGAGCGATTATCCAAACGAGTTGGTAAGGCTCTGCAAAAGTTCAGAACGATAGCGTTAATCGTTAGTAAAATTTATATCCTTAGTAAATTTTTACTAAAACGATGCTTTCCCCTATAAGGTGTTTTAGTTGTGGCGCTCTGCTTGGAGATAAGTACGAAAAGTTTAACGCCCTTGTTGCAAAAGGAATGGATCCAGCGAAGGCTCTTGACAAGCTAGGAGTTAAACGCTATTGTTGTAGGAGGATGATATTGAGCAACTTTGAAGCTATAAACAAAATGCTTCCATACGCTGAAGCAACAGTCCTTTTGCAGGAAAAAGAGGGAGAATCTTAAATTGAAGATAAAGGAAGTTAAAATAAAACCAAGCTTTACCAGCAGAGGGGATGAAACAATAGAATCTACCGTTGTCCTTGAAGGAGGAATTCAAGCTACTGCTACTGCTCCAGCAGGCGCAAGCACGGGCGAAACAGAAGTTATACATATGCCTAAGGGTGGATTTCAGGAGATCTTAAAAAACTTCAAAAAGGAAAAAATAATAGGAGTTGAAGCCGGGGATCTAAAAGCCGTTTATGAAGCTTTAGTAAGCATAAACGGATCTGAAAAGTTTGAAAAGATAGGGGGAGCAACGGCTTTTGCGGTTTCAGTAGCAGCAGTTGCGGCTGAATCTATAGCCGAAGGCCAACCAATGTATAAGCTGATAGGACTAGCCCCTCAGATACCTTTTCCTTTAGGAAACGTTCTTGGTGGAGGAAAACACGCAGGTCCTGGATCTCCTGACATTCAGGAATTTTTATCTGCTCCGGTTGGAGCAAAAAGCGCTTTTGAAGCGGTTTCATTAAATTTAAAGGTTCACAAAGAAGTAAGGAAAGAGATAGAGAAGAGGGATCCAACTTTTGCGGGAGGTAAAGGGGATGAAGGGGCTTGGGCCCCAAAGGTTACAGATGAAGAAGCCCTAGAAATAGTTAGGACAGCTATAGACAGAGTTTCAAAAGAATATGGAGTCAGAATCATAATGGGCGTAGACATGGCTTCGTCAACGCTTTATAACAACGGCTATTATGTATATTCCAGAAAAGGTAAAAAGCTAGATAAAGAAGGCCAGCTAGCATATGTTGAAGAGATTATAAAAAAGTATGAACTAAAGTACGTAGAAGATCCATTTAACGATGATGACTTTGACTCTTTCGCAGAGCTGACTAAAAGCGTTAATTCGCTTATTGTAGGAGACGACCTTTTCACAACCAACTATGAGAGGCTTAAAAAGGGTGTTTCCCTAAAGGCAGGAAATGGCGTTATACTAAAGGTTAACCAGGTTGGCACGCTTTATCAAGCTAAGTTGTTTGCTGATTTAGCTCATAAAAGCAATTACGTAGTAATCACGTCGCACAGAAGCGGGGATGTTTGTGAAGGTTATCTGGCCGACATAGCGGTTGGAATGGGGTCTGGCCTGATGAAAAGCGGCGTTGTAGGAGGAGAAAGAATGTCAAAGCTTATAAGGTTAGTAAGGATAAATGAAGAAAATGAAAACATTGAACTGTGGAGGCCGAACGTATAATGTCTGAAAAGCAACCTGAAGATAAGGAGGCTGGCTCAGAATCTAAAAAGATAAACGTTCAGCTTACTGAAAGCGCATTGATCGCTTCGGGAATAAGGATAGGAACTAACGTAGCCACTAAACACATGAAGCCGTTCATAGCCAGGAGAAGAGAAGACGGACTAAACATATTGGATCTAACAAAGATCTTGTCAAGGATAGAAGTAGCTGGAAAGTTCTTATCAAGGTATGATCCAAAGAAGGTTTTAGTTTACTCATCGAGAGAGGCTGCGTTTACGCCTATCATCAAGTTTGCCCAGCTTACAGGGGTTAACTATGTATTAGGGAGACTATTGCCAGGAACCCTTACAAACCCCTATTTACCTGCATACAAGGACGTTGAAGTAGTAATGGTAGTCGATCCTGCTGTCGATAGGCAAGCAATAGAAGAAGCTATCAGGGTCAACTTGCCAGTTGTAGCCATATGTGATACGAACAACGTTTGTAACTATGTAGATCTTATTATTCCCGGGAACAACAGGGGCAGAAAATCTTTGGCCATGATCTTCTGGCTTTTGGCCAGGAGCTATTTGATACATTCGGGAGCTCTGCAGCCAACTGAGCCGATGAAGCTTACGCCAGCGGATTTCGAAACGAAGTTCGAAGAAGGAGCATATGCCGAGGGTTAGAAAACCAGCTGTTGCTGGCTATTTTTACCCTAGCGATAAAAACGAGCTTTTAGATCTAATTAAAGAAACGTTTTTATCTCAAAAGTTAGGTCCGGGCAAGCTTCCTCCATTAAATGAAAAGAAAGACGTTCTAGGTTACGTAGTGCCGCACGCTGGGTACGAGTATTCAGGTTACGTTGCTGCTCACGCTTATCTTGAAATTTCAGCGTTGCCTGACGACGTAACTTTCATCATTTTAGGGCCAAATCATTATGGGATTGGAAGCCCTATAGCTTTGCCTCAGAGCGACGTTTGGGAGACACCACTAGGGAGCGTTGAAGTGGACGTTTCGTTAAGGAATGAAATACTAAGCGAAAAGTCAATCATAGATATGGATGAAAGCGCTCACTGGAGGGAGCACAGCATAGAAGTTCAGGTCCCATACCTTCAGTTCGTGAAAAAGAGCTTCAAAATACTGCCCATAAGCATGATGCTGATGGAGAAAGAATACGCCGTAGAAGTTGCTGAAATAATTTACAAAAAGATAAAAGACAAAAGAGAAAAGTATTACATAATAGCCTCCTCAGACTTTACTCACTACGAACCTGCTGATTCTGTGAACAAAAAGGATGAGATAGCTATTAACTCGATTATAAAGAGAAACTTAGATGATCTTTATTTAAACATTAGAAAATACGATATAACGATGTGCGGTTATGGTCCGGTTGCAGTTTTAATTCATTTGAGCAACCTCTTAGGCTATGGAAACGTTAAGCTTCTTAAGCATGAAAATAGCGGCGACACAACGGGGGATTACAGCTCTGTGGTCGGCTACGCGGCTATAGGGTTCTACAAGTAAGCTCAAATGTCATCTGATGCAATATCTCCCGCAAAGGTTATACTTAACGGGGAACACTTTGTTGTTCACGGAGCTAGAGCTGTTTCCGCATCTATAGACCTATATTTGAAGGTTAAGCTAGAAAAGAGCGAAAGAGATCAGGTAATTTCTAATGGAAGGCTGATAAACGCAGCTTATGCGGTTCAAAAGGTAAAGGAAATTACCGGACTAGATTATGTAAAAGTTATAGTTAACAGCAAGATCCCAAAGTCTGCAGGATTGGGCTCGTCAGCAGCTTTTCATACGGCTTTAGTTATCGCCTCTTATAAGTATAAAGGGTTAAGCTTGAAGGAAGACGAAGTTTTTAAACACGCAATGGATTTAGAAAAGGTTGTTCACAAAAACCCATCAGGCATAGATGTGTGGTCTGTTCTAAAGGGAGGGGTTATCATTTTTAGAAGGGGCGAAACCCCTTCTTCTATTAACTCAAAGTTAAGCAAGGTGCTTCTAATAGACTCGAAGGAGAGAAGAAACACTGGAAAGCTTGTGTCTTCAGTAGGAGAGCTAAAGGAAAAAATGTCTCATTTTAACGAGTTGGTAGAACTTTCTGATTCATTGTCTTTATCTTTAAAAGACGCCTTAGAACAAGGAGACGAACAGAAGGCATGTGTTATATTTAAAATGGCTCAATCTCTGCTAAAGATTATAGGAGTCTCAACTGAAAAGATAGACAAGCTGGTCAACGAGCTAGAAAAAATGAGCTATTGCGCAAAAATTACAGGCGCCGGCGGGGGCGGTTTTCTGATAGCTCTGCCTCCTAATAAGCTTTTGGACATGCCTTCAAGGGAAGTTAAGATAGGAGTTAAAGGGGCTTTGGATCTAAACTTTTATTAAGATGGCTAAAGATTTAGTTGTAGCTTGAATAACCGAAGAGAGATTCAATTTATAAAGATGGGAGGGTCTGCGATAACTTTTAAAGATAGACCATTTTCTTTAAGAGAGGAAGAAATTAGAAAGATATCTAGGGCTCTTAGGGCTGCTGACAAAAGTTATTTTTTGATTCATGGTGGAGGTTCGTGGGGCCATCCGATAGCCATGATATATAACCTTTCAAGCTTCAATTATTCGCAAAACGCCAAAGGCGCAACCTACACTAAAATCAAGATGCAGCAATTAAGTTCTTTAGTTCAAAAGCTTTTGATGGAAGAAGGAATTTTTACTTTCTATTATCCAGCCCAAAGCATAAGCTCGCTTAACGTAAATGAAATCTATCAGATGATGGACCTTAAAGTTTATCCCTTGACTTACGGGGATGTTATTTATGAAACAAACAAGGGATTTAGGGTAATAGGCGGAGATGAAATCATATTAAAGCTCTCATCTAAAATAAAACCAGAAAAGGTTGTCTTCATAATGGCAACGCCAGGAATTTTAGACGAGTCTGGCAACATAATAGATAAAATATCAGTTAAAAAGTCTGGCGACGGGGTGTACATAAATGACGTGCCCATTATTTCAGGGAACGTAACCTTTAAGTTTAAAGAAATACTTCCAAAGGTCTCAAAAATGTCACCCGATGCTACTGGAGGAATGGCTTACAAGCTTTACATAGCTAAGATTTTAGCCAAGAGAGGCATAAAAACGGTTTTTGTTGGTCCAGAAAGCACAGAGAATTTGGTTAATGCTTTAAAAGGTTATAAATTCGCAGGAAGTTTAGTAATATAAATGGATATTAAAGAAAGAAAAGAGGAGCACATAGACTTAGTAAAAAAAGGAAAAGTTGAGTACGAACAGGTAACTGGATGGTTTGAGTACGTCTATCTTGTGCACCAAGCCTTACCAGAATTAAACTTTGACGAAGTGGACACAAGCGCTTCTTTTTTGAACTGGAAGTTCTCAGCCCCACTAATAATTGATAGCATGACGGGAGGTAGTGAAGAAACAAAAGAGATAAACAAAAATTTAGCGTCGTTGGCCCACGAACTTGGGATAGGAATGGGCGTTGGATCTCAAAGGGCAGCGATAGAAGACCCATCATTATCTGATACCTTTTCAGTTGTAAGGGATGTTGCCCCTGACATTTTTGTCATAGCAAACCTAGGCGCTGCTCAAATTTCAGAATACGATATCGATAAGGTAAAAAAGGCCGTGGAGATGGTAAAGGCTAACGCTCTTGCTATACATTTAAATCCTCTACAAGAGGCTATTCAACCAGAGGGAGAACCTAAGTTTAAAGGGGTTTTGCAAAAGATAGCAGAAATAACCAAGTCCGTAGGGGTACCGGTCATAGTTAAGGAAGTAGGATCTGGCATTTCAAAAGAAGTTGCGCTCAACTTGAAGCTTGTAGGAGTATCAGCTATAAACGTAGCAGGTGCAGGCGGGACGAACTGGACAAAGATAGAAGGAGAAAGGGCAAAGAGACATAAGAAGTCGGAAAAGTACGAACTTTCTGAAGTTTTTAGCGAATGGGGCATTCCTACTGCAGCTTCAATAATTGAAGTGAGGAGCGTAACAGACTTACCTATTATCGCATCAGGAGGAATCAGGAATGGGCTGGACGTAGCTAAAGCAATAGCTTTGGGGGCAGACATAGCGGCCATGGCCGGCAACGTTCTGAGGGAACTCTTAAATAAAGGGTATGACAGCGCCAAAAATTATCTAAATGAAATAATAATGGAGTATAAGCTGGCGCTTTTCCTAACAGGCTCTAAAAACGTTGGGGAGTTAAAAAGAAAGAGAAAAATTATATTGGGCCCGCTTGCTGAATGGGCTAGGCAGGTTGGTTACTTATGATGGATCAGTCAACGCTAATAAACAGAGTAGACGGATATATTTCAAGGCTTCTCGACAAGAACTACGACGTTTATAAAGCTTCAGCACACTTAGTTATGGCCGGCGGTAAGAGGCTCAGGCCAACAATGGTTGTTAGAGTTTACGAATCTCTAGGAGGTTACGGCGAAGATATTATTCCTGCCGCGGCTTCTGTTGAGCTCATTCACAACTTCACGCTCATTCACGACGACATTATGGATAACGACGAGTTCAGGAGAGGCGTTCCAACCGTCCATAAAGTATACGGTGTTCCTTTGGCCATATTGGCTGGGGACTTGCTCTTTGCCCTCGGCTATAAGGCTCTAGAAGAGGCTAAGCCTTTTATTGAAGATAAAGTGAAGTTTTACAAAGGGGTTTCTGCTCTTTCAAAAAGCGTAATAGAGCTCTGTGAGGGCCAGAACATGGACATAAAGCCGCTTTCGGAGTTTAACGAAAGCTATTACTATGAGCTGATTAAAAAGAAGACTTCTTCGCTATTTATTTTGTCTGCTTTGTTGGGCGTCTATGCGGCTGGTAGGTTCGACCTAGAAAGTTATGCTATTAGCTTTGGCGAAAACTTTGGAATAGCGTTTCAGCTAACCGATGACCTGCTTGGAATAATCGGAGAACCGTCTGTTACAAAGAAACCAGTTGGTTCAGACCTCAGAGAAGGAAAATCTACTTTGCCTATTTACCTAGCTATAAAAAGGGCTGATGAAAGCCTAAAGCAGAAAATACTTTCTGTCTACGGGAAAAAGTCTGAAGAAAGCATCGTTAGAGAAGTTGTAGAAGAAATAAAGAAGCTGAACATCGAAGAAGAGGTTAATTCGATCTTAGAAGTCTATGTAAGCAGGGCCCTTGAAGCTTTAGATAAGCTTGGATATGGTGATGCTAAAGAAGAACTTAGGAAGATGGTGAATTCCCTGATTGGGCGTAGATATTAACGACCTAAAGGAAATCATAAAAAAATACGCTGCCGCTAACGCTCTAAAGCACGGGGGAAAGCCTGACCCTATAGCTGTGATAGGAAAGTTAGTTGCTGAAAGGCCTGAAATAAAACCAAAGGTAAAGGAGATTTTGCCGATAGTTAGAGAAATATGCGAAGAGGTCTCTACTCTTCCTCAAGAAGAGCTAGAAAGATTAGCTGGCGAAATAGAAGAAAAGAGAAAAGAGCAGTTTGGTTTACCTCCCCTTGAAGGCGCGGAAGAAGGGAAGGTGGTAACTAGGTTTGCCCCAAACCCAAACAGCGTGCTGCACCTAGGCTCATCGAGGGCTGCAATATTGTCACACGAATATGCAAGGATCTACAAAGGTAAATTTATACTTAGGTTTGAAGATACGGATCCTAGGCTAAAGAGGTCCGACTTAAAGTTTTATAAGTTTATAGAAGAAGACCTAAAGTGGTTAGGAATAAGCTGGGACGAAGAATACTATCAGAGCGAAAGGCTTGAGATCTATTACGAATACGTTGAAAGGGCTATAAAGCTAGGAGCCGCATATGTTACAGAGTGCAACAGCGAGACCTTTAAGAAGTACGTTCTAAGTTCAAAGCCGTGTCCCGATAGGGATCTTCCAGAAGAGGTTCATTTGAAGAGGTGGCAAAAGATGCTTTCTGGAGAATACAAAGAAGGTCAAGCTGTAGTTAGGGTTAAGACAGACCTTTCTCACCCTAACCCTGCAGTTAGGGATTGGCCCGCATTAAGAATAATAGATCCTGAAAAATATTCTCATCCGATAGTTGGAAGCAAGTATAGGGTTTGGCCTCTGTATAATTGGGCTTCAGCTATAGACGATCACCTGATGAACATAACCCACATAATAAGGGGAAAAGAGCACTACGTAAACATGGTAAGGCAAAAATACCTTTATTCGGCATTTGGTTGGACATATCCGCACGCTGTGCACTATGGAAGGCTTATGATAGAAAGGGTACCTTTAAGTAAATCTGAAATAGAAAAAGGAATAAAAAGCGGTATTTATGCCGGCTATGACGACGTTCGCCTGGCTACTTTGCAAGCCCTTAGGAGGAGGGGGATAACTGCAGAAGCGATAAAGCAGCTTATCCTTTCTATGGGAATTAATTCTAACGATGCGACGATAAGTTTGGAGAACCTTTATGCGATAAACAGAAAGCTCATCGATCCTATAGCGAACAGATATTTTGCCACATTTGAACCACTAGTTAGCGTAAAGCTAAAAGGGTTGGCTCTACCTGTAGAAGTTCAGCTTAAAAAGCACCCTAACAAGCAGGAATTTAGGAAGATAGCTTTAAACGATCCATGCGTTTACATAGAAAAAGAAGACTATGAAAAAATAAAAGGTAGTGAAGCAAGGCTCATGGGCTTAGGGAACTTTAAAATTGAAAGCTACGAAGGTACGTTCGTTGACAACGACTTAAAAAGAGCAAAATCCTTGCCTCACATTCACTGGCTTCCCTGTTCTACCCAATTTAGAGTAGAGCTATTGTATGAAGACGGTTCGTACATTCGTGGTTTTGTTGAATCTGAGCTAAAAGATGAGGTAGGGAAAGTCGTTCAGTTCGAAAGAAAATTCTTTGCTAAAATAGAAAGCTCAGAAAACGGCCTAGTCAAAGCTGTATACACATCTAAGTGACACATGAGCTGAAGCCTCGCCCTAAAGGGCTAGGAGGTCAGATTTAAGTTTGATCCAACGATTTATTTTTATGTTAAATTTCTCTTAGGGCCTGCTCTAGGTCGTTTATTATGTCTTCTGGGTCTTCGAGCCCTACCGAAAGCCTGAGTAGGCTTGGAGTTATGCCAACTTTTTTCTTGCATTCATCGCTTATCGGTGAAGAGGCTGAAAGCACAGGATAGGTCATTATTGATTCTGTTCCCCCTAAGCTAGGGGAAGGCGTTATCAACTTGAGCGAGTTTAAGACCTTAACGGCCTCTTTATATCCCCCTTTTATTTCAAAGCTTACAACTCCCCCGCAGCCTTTAAAGTATTTTTTAGCTAAGTCAAAGTATTTATCTTCCTCAAGGCACGGATAATGAACGCTTTTAACCTTTGGGTTTGAGATCAGGTACTTAGCGACCTTTAGCGCGTTTTCTTGATGAGACTTAAGCCTTGTACTCAAAGTTTTAACCCCTCTTAGCGTTAGATAGGCGTTAAACGGGTTCATTATAGACCCAAGCATCTTTCTAACCTCCCAAAGATCAAGCACTGTTTGCTTATCAGCAGCAACCATTCCGCCAACTACGTCGTTGTGACCCGAAATGTATTTTGTGAGGCTTTCAACGACGACTTTAGCTCCGTGTTCGGAAGGCTTAAAGAGGGCAGGGCTCAAAAAAGTATTGTCCATTATAAGCAAGGCCTTTTCCTTGATCCCATCTCTTATTTTATCAAAGTCCAAAACTTTTAACGTTGGGTTGCTCATAGATTCTATAAAAACGAATTTAGTTTCTTTTGTGACGCTCGATACTATTTCATCTTCGTTTGGCAACACTGCCTTAACTTTAATTCCGTACTTCTGGAAACTCTGTAAGAGCTTTATAGTTGTACCATAAGCTTCACAAGTTATGACAGCTTCATCTCCAGATGAAAGATAATGAAAGTAGAGAGAGCTTATAGCAGACATGCCAGACGAAAAGGCTAAAGCATCATCATACCCTTCAAGCTTAGCTAAAACTTTTTCTAAGTACCTTACCGTAGGGTTTTCCTCTCTCGAATACTTTAGGTCTACGTTTCTGTCGCTCTTTTTAGCTTCTCCTCTCTGCTCAAAGACAGTAGAAAGATAAATCGGGGGAATTAAGGTTCCATAAGAATCAGTAAATTCGTGTCCCCTGATAGCTAAAGTATCATCCTTCAATTTTCATATTTATTCCAATATGTTATATAAAAATTATATGTTTAATTCCTATAAAGAATTAAGAGATTAGCTGTTTGTAGGCTTTCTCAAATTCGGCCTTACACGATGGGCAAAGCATGGGCAGCTTGGCATCTACATCCTGCAGGCTTTTTGAGTAGCTCATAATACACGTTGAGTTGGCGCAATGGCCCAAGCCCCAAAAATGACCTATTAAATGAGCAACTTCTTTCATGACCCTTTCGCTAGCGTTCCTTTCTTCAGAAACCAACTTATCTTCGCTGAAAAGCGCGATCTTTTCTTTTGGATCTATGATTCCAAAGGTTCTTGTTCCGTCAGGGTTTGTGAGGGGAACGTTCGTAACTATTATTGCAAAACGATGGGTCTTGGGCAGAGAGCCTTTGAGCTGTTTTAAAAGCTCTTCAGCGTTAGAAGTCGTAACCTTTTGCTTTAACGAATAATCATCTCGAAAAACTACGTTCATGTTGTATATTCCAGCTGCAGCTTCGTAGCTCTTTAAGTGATTAGAAACGTAGCCGTTTAAGAAATATACTTCAACCTCTAGCTTTTCGTTAAGCTTTTTATTCGGCATAAACCTCACCGGTCCTAGCGCAGCTTGCGTCGAACCCCATGCTCTTTAGCTCCAACGCGAATCCCTCACAAGTTTCTTGCTCACCGTGCACTAATATTATTTTCGGCGAACCCTTTAGCGATTTGAACATCCTTAAAAGTTCCGACCTACCGGAGTGACTCGAAAGGTCAAACCTACCAACTTTTGCCTTAACTGAATATCGGCTTCCGTTAAAGTTTAAAACGCCTTCATCGACGAGGCTTCTTCCAGGGGTCCCTTCTACCTGATAGGCTACTATGGCTATCGCGTTCTTAGCGTCTTTTGATATTTTTTTGCTGTAAAACACTGAAGCGCCTCCCATCAACATTCCAGCTGGCGAGATTATAGCCACAGGTTGTTTTACGATCTTCTTCCTTTCAGCCCAGTTGTTTACGTAGTTTATGCTTCCTAAGGCTTTTTGCAAAAAGCTTGGATCTTTTATGAATTCTGGATTGTTAATCAAGATGTCGTTAACCGTTAAAGCCATCCCATCCATGTAAACTTCGTGTTTAAATTTATGAGAATAATAGATTTCAGCTAGCTCTTGGGCCCTGCCCACCGCAAAAGCAGGGATAAGAACGGTGCCTCCTCCTTCTATAGTTTCATACGAGAATTCAATAAGCTTGTTTTCTTCCTCGTCCCTTTTAGCGTGATCTTGCATAGCATAAGTACATTCAGATATAAAGTAGTCAACTTCAGGCAAATCGTACGGAGCCGGTTCCAAAAGCCTTGTTGGTATGTGGTTAACGTCCCCAGTATAAATGACCCTCTTGTTGCCTTTAATATAGATCATTGAGCTTCCAGGAATATGTCCAGCATTTATGAAAGTAACTTTTACGTCGTTTATCTTAAATTCTTCGTCGTATGGTACAGCGTTGCTCATTTTGATCAGTTTTCTCACTTCTGAAGTAGTAAAGGGTAGTTTATCTCCCGATATATTCAAAAGATCATACAAGAGCAATTCTGAAAGCTCAATGGTCACTTTTGTCGCGTAGTGCGGAACGTTTCCGTCTATGTACAAATAAGGTTCATAACCCATGTGATCAAGGTGAGCGTGGGTGGTCAAAAGCGCAGTTATGTCCTTTGGCCTTACGTGTAGAGGGTGAGTTATGTTCTTACCAGGATTTAAACCATAATCTAGGAGAAGCGTAGTAGAATCGTCTTTAACTAAGATACCCGAGTTACCTATGTTACCTCCAGCTCCTAATATTTTTATTTGCATTTTACTTCAGTTTGCGTTGTTTTTAAAAATTGATATGTGTAATTTATAAACTTTCATACAAAATCA